>JAFZEI010000028.1 GCA_017560765.1 Clostridia bacterium
TTTGTGCGTTTTTTAAAACATATACAATGGGCATAATGAGTAATCCGCCTACAAAATTGCTGATACCGTGGGTTATATCCCACGGTATACCTGCAATAATCCACGCAATGGTGGCTTGAAAATTAAAGCCTGCAAACAAAGCCTGTACGGGAGCGTAGAGCGTTCCATACAAAAAACCGTGTAAAGCGCAAACGCACATATACACTACCGGCTGAATTTTGGTCGGAATATTTTTAGGCAGCAACATCACAAAACCCCACAAAACTGTCCAAATGTACAGATACGGTACCCACCATGTATTAAAGCCGGCGAAAATTCCGGTCAAAAAAACATAAATGTATATGGGGTACAGTGCTTTTTGTCTGTAAACAACGGTGATAGCTACAATTAAAACGCCCACAATATGAATATTAGGAAAGGCTTCCATAAGTATTTTGGAGGCATACATCAAGGCGCCTAACATTCCGAATATTGCAATTTCTTTAACATTTAATTTCATATATTACTCAACCTTAAATGCATAAGTGGAGCCGGCTGTGATTTCCGTAGAGTCAACGCCTGACATGGCATACTCGCCGCCTACGTAAAATGCCCAGTATTTGCCATCTTTGTCAAAATCAACGGTGATGCCGTTTACTGTTTTAACATACAAGCCGTAATCGCCTTGCTCGCCATCAATAAGGTTAAGCTCTAAAAGTGCCTCTCCTACAATTTTTTTGTCCGTGTGAATTTCGAACACGGTTTCTTTCCCGTCTGCTTCTATCACGGAGAAGAAGAATTTGGTAGCACCTTGTCCAAGTATGTTTTCAGACGGAATGATGCTCGGGTCTGCCGCTGCTGTAGGTGCAGCTTTGTCTTTGTTATCGTTACAACCTGTTGCAATAAGTGCTGTAGCCGCAATAAGCACAACGCAAAGGAGGCAAGACAACAATTTTAAAAATCGTTTGTTTTGCATAATAAAAACTCCTTTATATTTTATTTGTATAAAAATCTCTTAGTCGGCACTCGCAACTTGTATAAGAGTCGGCTTTAACGGCAGAAAAGTATTTCGACTCGGCGCAATGAAAATCCGCCTTCTCAAGAATTTTTATTCTCAATGGCTTGTCCTTGATTTGCGGCATCAAGTAGGAATCTCATTATTTGTTGTGCGCCTCACGGCGACGGGCTCGTACAGGATTTGCACCTGTTTCCGTTTCTGCAACAGCCGTGTTAATGGTATAACATATTTTGCGTGATTTTTAAAGTGTTTTTTGATATAATTGTAACTGTTATTTGAAAGGAAGATAAGTAAGGATATGTTTAGAGATTTAACGCGAAAGAATAAACAGCTTTCATCGGAGGAATGTGTAGAGATTCTAACTAATGAAACTCGCGGTGTGCTTAGTGTAAACGGAGATGACGGGTACCCTTACGGCATGCCTATGAATCATTTTTATGACGATAAAAGCGGGAAAATATATTTTCATTGCGGCAGGGGCGGTCACAGAAATGATTCGCTTGTTAAAGATAGTAAAGTTTCCTTCTGCGTATACGACAAGGGGTATTGCAAAGAGGGCGAATGGGCTCTTAATGTAAAAAGTGTAATTGTTTTCGGTACGATAAAAATAATTAATGATATTGATGTGATAAAAGATATTACCCATAAGCTCAGTCATAAGTTTACGCAGGACGAAGATTATATCAATAAGGAAATTAAAGCTTTTGCCCCTGTGACATCACTTTTGGAGCTGACGCCTGAACATATTTGCGGAAAGTTGGTCAATGAATCATAGATGTAAATATTTTAAAAAAAGTGGTTGACAAGTGTTTCTTTATGTTGTATTATAGCGGAGCTTGAGGCTCATTGGTCAAGAGGCTAAGACGCCGCCCTCTCACGGCGGAAACAGGGGTTCGATTCCCCTATGAGTCACCAAAACCGAACTAATCAGATTAGTTCGGTTTTTTTATTACTTTTATTTGCCTTTGTTATCGTCAGAAAGTTGCTTGTATATCTGATTAGAAAAAATACTCACCGCTGCAACCAAAACGCCTTGTGTAACCGACGTAAATATCGCAATCAAAACTTCTTTAAAACCGGATATGTCAGACGAAGCAAATACCCATAAAGCTGACAAAATTATTCCGATTGTTCCAAGTATCAAAGGGATACGAGTATCAGATAATCAATTTATAAAAAGAGCCATTCCAAGCGAAGATTTACTGGGATCGTCGGGCAGTTTTAAATAACCTTCTTCAACCAGATCATGAATGGCCATCATACGCATTGCATATAATTCCATACCAATATAAAATTCCATATTTTTATGCAATACCTGATGAGTGTATTTTTTTAATATAGTCTCCACCTTTTTATACAAATCCGTCACATTTTGAACAAGCCACTGTATGTCATCCGGTAAAATATCTGGGGGTTCTCCCTCCTTTGCGCGTACTACGACAATATCAGGAATTAAATATCCGTCTTCGGACAAATGAGCATACCTGCCATTTATCGATTCCCAAACTCTTTTTTCATTATCGCTTAATGAAGATATTTTTTTGTTTTCTTTTATACAGCTGCACATTAATTCGACTTCTTGGCTGTTTGGCTCTCCGCATTGCTCCCACATAGAATAATCTCCGCATTTGTATACATTAAAAGCACCACTATCAGTGATATAACCATTACATCCCATTATGGTTATTTCCGGAAGTTCCACCGTTTCATAACCAACAAATCCCCAAGATTCTCCATTAGCCCTTTTAGGCAACTTACCGTCAAAACCTCCGTATAATCCATTAGGATTCTGTTCTTGTTGCACCATGTTGATCAACACATCAATAGCAAACGGAACCAAAAGCCAACGAATAGTGTTATCTTCTATATGAGGATATTCACAAAAAGCCGAACGATCTTCATTCAATCTGTTTTCTATAAGTTCACGTATCAAGCGGCTTCTTTCTTTTGATTCTTGACGCAGAGCGTTATAGATTTCCATACGACATTCTTTATCTAATATGAAGAAATTAGTTATATATTTATCTCCTTGCTTTTCAAGAAGCGTAGCTTGATGGAGTAGGTTCACTTCTTCCTCCATATACGGAAGTGCCACACCAAGTTCAATGGATAATTCTTCAAGTGTAGAAGGGTTATTGTTTGCTTGTAATAAAATATTATTTGGTATTTTTCTATTTACCGCTCTCCAAGGCAGACCTGTAGGTTGAGCTCCGTCTGCCGCATATGTTATATTTTCAGGGTTATAACTGCGTTTTCCAAATGTTCTTGCCATTTCCATACCTTCTTTCAAAATGTTTCTTGCGCGAAAAAGTCTCTGTTTTACCGCGCTTTCCGTAAGTGAAAGTGCTGATGCAATGTCACGAATACTTTTATTTTCTATATAATAAGTAACGACAATATTTCGGTAATCGCTCTTGATGAATGCCAGCTCACGCCTGAGCAAAGCCATCTGCTCTGAATGTATTAATTCATCAGAAATGCTTTCGTTAGCGTCCTCAATTTCATAATCATATACATCTTTATCGGTTACTGATTCATTTCGATTATGTTTTTCTTTTGCCCATACAGAATAACGATTACGTGCGATTTGCCATATCCATGCAGAAAAATCATTCGGTATTGTACCTTTGTTTAATGCCATAATAATTTGAAACGCAATATCCTGTGTCAAATCATCTGCGTCATTTGGGTTACCCGTCTTTTTCAAACAAAAGTAAAATATCTTTTCTGCATAGTTTTCGCTAAATTCGTTGATAAGCTTATCTTTTATTTCGTTCGATTCTTGCATCTTTGCTCTCCTTTCATTTTAATAGTGTGGCATTTTTCAAATTGGTTACATTGATTTATAAAAAATTTTTTTATTTATTATTCTTCATGATAATATTATTGCGGTTCGGCCTTGAAATAAAATTTTCATTATTTTAGCACAAAAACAAGAAACCATCTACAAAAACCGCCGAGAGTTACAATGACAGTTACTCTCGGCGGTTTTGTTATTATTGTTTATCAATCATATTTTTAGCTCGTTCGATATATTCCTTGAAACAGTCCTCGTTTCGGACAGAGTCGAACCATTCCCAGCCATAAGGTGCGGTCAGACCGTAATACATAAGGCTGCAAGTTTCATTAAACAGATGTTCATAAGATATAGGTTCTATCGTGTCATCGGGAAGTTTTATTAAACTCTTTCCTTTAATCACTTTTATATCACCGTAAATCAGCGGATCACCTACATCCATTTCCGTACCATTGGGGATGCTATCCCATTTAGTATAAATTTCAAATGCTTTTTCAAGCAACTCATAACCTTCCTCTTTTTTACCGCATCCAAAAAGAGCACACGCAGTACGGAAACTTGTGCTTGCGTAAAGTCCTAGCCAAGCATTCGGCACTTCACCATCTCCGAGACTTTCCATCATTTTCAAACGATACTTATTCCAAGCAACTGCTTTTCCTTGTGCTGCCCAATTTCTTGACGGACGTCCAAAAAAATGACAAAGAATATGAAAATTGTTGGCATCATGACGAAGGCGGCTTTCTTCGTGTTTTCCTTGATCCCATAAACGTTCTTCGACGATTTCTGCTTGGATTTGACTATATTGAGTAATAGGCGGCGGAAGCTTACGAACACCTGTAAGGTCAGAAAATACAACGATATCTCCGTCTTCATCTGCTACGAATGCATATTCAGCAGCACCGACAAAGCCATCAGTTAAATCAATTGCATCATAACGGCGCACAAGTCCATCCTTCACAGGCATATAACCCTCGCCTGTTCCCTCGTAAGAGGTCAGCTCATAAACTGCTGTTTTAGCGCCACCACAGTATTCATTTTCGGTACGAACAATACCGATTTTATAAGCAAAATAGTAAACTTTCTTGCCGCCGCGGTACGACCAACCGTCATTCATTCCGTCAATATCAAGACAAAGCTTGAAGCAATTATCAAACGTACCCGCCTTAGTGGTAACAGTGCCGCCATTCTCACATGTAATTTTCGTTTTGAAAGTTCTATCCCATTTTGTATACTCAACAATGGGATATGCACCTATGCGCCACTCGTCAGACCAAATGCAATTTGTCGCATCTTGTAAAATCCCAAATATATCATTATATAGAATTGGTTTTTCAGCTGCACCCATACCGCCTGCACATTTCCACTCAAAAGACCAACGAGAATTATATTCTGTGAGAAATAAAGAATTTGATTTCTTTTGGATATATTCCCTACAGAAGAAATTCCAATGTCCCGTGGTGGTATAATCGGGATTAAAAGTGGTATCGGCAGACAATATTCTTCGCGCTACCGACGCCGCGGCTTTTGTATGAGCCTTTTCCATTGGTGTCACAGAAAGTTGTTCGGCGCGTTCTATGGCGGAATACACGTCACATATATACGACCTGCCGTTAGCTTCGTTATGGCAAACATAGTCATTGGCTATTTTTTGCACCATATCAAGCCAAGAGTTATTATCATAATCAATTCTCTGAGTATTTCCCCAATATGAAAAAATAATATGTTCATTATCAGCATATGAAACATCAATCCTCAGTTCAGACAAAACAGTATCGGGAGCATACATAGCATCGTATTCCCAAGTATTTCCGGAGAACACGGGAAGAAATCCACTGCCACCTTTTATTTCATATTTGCTGAGAAGGTGCGTAACTGTCGTTCCATCTGTGATATGATCTTGACGAACTATACCAACACCGTCTTTATAATAAGTTCTGCATACGATTTTTTGTACATCCGTCCAACGCCTGACTTCCCAAAGCTGACATTTTTCATATCTGCCCGAAGGAGTATCTACCAATTCATTGTCCGAAATGTAAGTAAGTTTCGTGCCATCAGAACCTACGTAGGTTTCTCCCTGAGAAACCTCTGCAAAGAAAAAGCCGTCACAACTTGAGGCATTACGCAGTATATGTGGGCTCTTGCTATCTATAGAGCCGAGAAAACCTTGGCAAAAACCATTCTCTGTCCAATAGCGTGGTTTACCGTTTATAATACGGATTTCTTCGGCACCTGCGCTTATCAGATAGCGTTCTTTTACTGTTTCTTTATATCGTGTTTGCAAAACGTCTTCCATTTTGCGAGCCCAAGGCACAAGCACACGATAAATATCATCTTTTGCAAGAATTTCTTCTGCTTTGTCATATGCCGCTAGCCCCTCCTCTGCTCTGCCTTCTCTAAACAAAAAATATCCGAGCCAATACCACTCGCGTCCGAGAGACTTAACAAATCCTGCTTTTTCAAGACGCGGTATCTGCTTGTCACGAATAAAGTCAATGCGCGCCCCACCGTATACCTTTGAATCCTCTCGGTCAACAATAAAACACATTACTTCTTCATTCTTGCCCTCCATAGCAGCATTTGCAATTCTAGCAAACAGAGCATCATTCTTTTCGCCCGGAAGCCACCACCATCCTCGCATCAGCACATCAGCAATAGCGTGTTGCTTTTCAGTACATTCGGGAAGTTCCTCTACTTCGCGAAGCACCTTCGTGTACACCTTTTCAAAACCACATTTATCATTCTTGACTTGCCATAATTTCAGCTCTTCAACCTTCTTCATAACACGCTGTACAAGAGTATCATTATACTTCTCATTCATAGCACAAAGTTCCTTTCTGATTCGTTTTCTGCCGTCATGAAGTTGCCACTTGACTGTCCCTTCGGAAATTCTCATACGGTCTGCTATTTCCGCAATAGAAAGCTCTTCAAAATAGTGCAGATGTATAATCTGCCTTACTTTTTGCGGTAGCATCCCAACAATTTTGTCAACCTCATTTCGTTCTTCGGAAAGTGCATACAACTCTTCGGGATTCTTTGCTCTGTAGTCGGAAATACTGAGATTATCCACCACATCAAGCGGAAGGAAACTGCGATATCTGCTTATCATATTTATTGCGCAGTTTTGAGCAATACGGCATACCCAGGAAGCGTACTTTTTCGTATCCTGCAGAGTATTTAGTTTCATCCAAGCTGTAACAAAAGCATCCTGAGCGGCATCCTCTGCCATAAAATGATTTTTAGTTATTTTCATTGCAGCGGATATCACCATATTCTGATAACGAGTTACCAAAATCTCGTATGCATTTTGTTCGCCTGCAAGTGTGAGCATTACCAGCGTTTCGTCCGTTTCATTTTTATAGTACATATGCATCTCCTTCTTTTTATAAAATCGGAAATTTCCAATTTTTAAGCGCTTGTTTATTAGACACAAAGCACTATGAAAAGGTTGGGTGAAGTAAAAATATTAATTTTGAACAATAAGTGTTGTAAGTGATTTTTTCTGTTCTTCGGTAGGAGGTTTTATCTTGCCGTTGTTAAGAAGTGTTACAATACAGTGTAGTACGAACAATCCATCAGAATGAAATACATACTGCAATTCAAATGCTTGAACTTTTCTGAGGTGTGCAGGTACAGAGTTTAGCACAGCTTCAACATAAGGAGCTTTCAGTGTATTGAAATCTTTCAAGTACTTTGCCTTTATGCGTTCACCGATAGCAAGTAGTTTATCTTGAATCTCTTTGTTTGCTAAAATGACAATCTGCCACACGGACTCGAACTGTTCATCATATTTTCCGTTAGTTTTAACGTATCCGCGTTCTGCCAGCCACGCATATTCATCTTTTGAAAGGCGCTCCCCAAGCAATTCTCTGTCGTACAGCGACAGAATGCGTTTTGCTTCGTCTGAATATATAAGCTTATTGCTATTTTTGTGGTCAGACCACTCACTGTCTATCTGCCAAAAGATATGCTTATTATCACCATTCCACATAGGGCCGCACCAATTTCTCATATGAACGTAGTCGTCGGGAAGTATAATTTCCGTAGGCGCTACGGATGTGTTGTAAATATTATGTGCGCCGTCGGGACGAATTGTAGCAACTTCTTCAAACGAAATACTCTCGTCAATAAGACTCTTGCCTGAGCAAGCAGCGATATAAGGAATCAGCGACCACAGTACAAAATTACGGTCTGTATGTCCGCACAAAATATCAGTATCATCAAGAATACCTGATAATGTTAATTCATCATAAAGTTCGTTTGCAAATAAATCAGTAACACGCTTATACATACTATTCTGTATAGTAAACAGTTCTACTGTTGGCTCGCTAATTATGAAGTTTACAATGTATTTATCATTTTGTGCCTGTAAAAAGCCGTATTCTTCAAGAACTTCTACTTCTGATTCAATGTACACGGGCGAAACGCCAAGGTCATCGGCAATCTCATTAATACCCTTTGCTTCGTCACGCACACAATAGCATATATTTTGAGCCAATGCAGAACGTAAAAACTCGTCCGGGGATTTTGTCCCGACAGAACCTGCAACGCTGTAAGAGCTGAATTTAATAGGATTAAATTTAAGTTCACTTGTTTTTCTCATAGTTTTCATACCTCTTTTCAATTCTTTTTTTGATTCAAACAAGTGCCACTTTACAGTGCCGAGGGGAATATTTAATTCTTTTGCAATATCGGATTGCTTACGGTTTTCAAAATAATACGCAATTACAATTCTGCGTTGAAGTTTTGAAAGATAAGCTATTTCGCTTTGCAAACGAATAATAGAATCAGCATCGTCGTCTTCATACGGAAAAGTGTCGGGAGCAACCGCAATTTCCGTCACATCATCAATTGGCACACCGATAACAGCTTTGGAAGTGTCACGGTAATAATTGCTGAGAGCATTGTGGGCAATAGTCCAAATAAATTTACCAACATCACCAATGTCATCTTTAATTAACAGAGCGCGGTAAGCCTTTAGCACTATTTCCTGCGATAGATCCTCTGCATCTTCTGCATTTTTGCACCTTTTAAGAGCGAATCCAAATATAGGTTTTAAATATTCTGTTATAAATTTTTCAGCATCTTGTCTGTTCACTTGTTTGTACCTCATTGAAAGCTTTCACCTATATAGACACAGCTTTTGAAAAAGGTTGGAAAAATTTTTATAGTGAAACAATCTTTAAACTTCCAATCACTCACAGGGCAAATCAAAAAGTGTTTGAATATAATTACGTCTGCCGTAGAGCACACGTATAATATGTACTTCGTCACCGTCCAACTTGTAAAAAGCAATATATTTACCAGGGTTTTTCACTGCATAAATCATCTGTTATATATGATTTTATTTCTTTTAAGTCATTTATTGCTGTAGGCGAAAAGTTAATTTTTGCCATCGTCTACCCCCAAAAGTTTCTCAACTTCAGAAATACCAACATAACCCTCTTCTTTAGCAGAAGACTCGCCTTTAACCAGTTCACTCAACAACCTAAGTGTCGCCTGTGTTCTCTCAAAATCATCTATATCAACAATAGCATACATGCCGCGACCATTTTGAGTAAGGAAAACCGGTTCTCCTACTGCGACATCTCGTAAAACTTCATTATAATTTTTTAAATCTGATACAGGTTTAATGTTCGGCATACATCTTCCCCCCCTTGTTATTTCGCTGTAATGATTCTTCGTAAAATTCAACAGCAAAAAATACCATCAAGAAATCATTCAAATCTTCTCAGTATCAAACACAGCATTTTCTTCCATTGCTGTTATAAATTCTCCATTCATATCCTCTACCCATTTGCGGACTTCCAAAGTCTGCCAAGGTCCCGTGCCCGGTTTCCAACCGCCCGGAGTGTTTGTCCACAGCCAATCAGGAGTAGGCCAAAATGTATATTTTGCACCTATAGCCTCATATACGGAACGCTCCACGCCGCCTTGCCCATGGTGCGCCATTTGGACTGCATCTGCTTTAAGAACAGAAGGCTCATCTTTATAAAACTCTAAAAGTTCTCTGCCCCCGTTAATGTGTAAGTCACCAAGAACAATAAAGCGAAACTCCGTGCCATCATCTTTTTTCTCTGTAATGCTATATACTACAGACAAGTCATTTATATTGAGACTCTTAGTTTCCGGATTTGCAACGCGAAGAACATCTATCGTTACATTATCAACTTGAAATCTGTCGCCCTTATTCACTGTAATTGTATTATAAAAAGGATTTGCTACGAGATTATCAAACGGAACTACTTCGCTAAGAGCAACAGCATCCTCTGTCGTTTTAAAAAATGCCGGTGTAGGATTGTAACATACCTTGCCAACTTTGATAGAAGAATCTTTTCTTTGACTCAGTTCAATCAATGTCTCATAGTGATCACGGTGAGGATGAGTGATAAGCCAAAGGTCGATTTCGCCACCATTTTCCGTAACGAGACGTTTAAATTCATCGGCATCTCCGCATTTGCCGCCGTCAATAGCGATTACTCTGCCGTTTTTTGTAACAATTATTATACCCATCATCTGAATCGGGGTATTATTATGCATAAGTATTATTTTCATTTTCAAGACTCCTGTCCCATCTTTTTTTATATGTTTAGTATAAAAGTAACACATGAAAGTGTCAATAATAAAGAGCCTGCATAAAAAGTTTTGTTTACAATAAAGAGCTTTGAGGATATAATATAATTTAGGTAAAATTACATAAAAATAACCACAATTAAAAATAAATCAGAGAGGATGATTTCAATGAACAAAATACTTGAATTGTTAGAAAAAAACAGCACACTTACAGTTGCTGACATAGCGGTTATGCTTGATAAAAGTGAGGAGGAGATTTCCGCCGCCATAGAGCAATTCAAAAAAGACGGTATCATTCTCGGCAGCAAAATGCTCGTTAATTGGCAAAAAACCACAAGAGAATACGTTACTGCTTTTATAGAGCTTAAAGTAACACCACAGTTCGGCAAAGGTTTTGACCAAATTGCAGAAAGATTTTATCAATATGAGCAAGTAAAAACAGTTTATCTTATGTCAGGTGCTTATGATATTGCATTAATTATTGAGGGAAAAACATTAAACGAAGTTGCCCTTTTTGTTGCAGAACAGTTATCTCCCATGGACACTGTAATCAGCACCGCCACACACTTTGTTCTAAAAAAATACAAGCAGGACGGTGTGCTTTTTGAACAACCTCAAGGAGACGAAAGATTGGTGATGATGGTTTGAATTTTAGCAATTTACTCAATAACACGTTAACTGATTTGCCTCCTTCCGGCATTCGTAAGCTTTTTGACATTGCTGCAACAATGGATGATGTTATATCTTTGGGTATAGGAGAGCCTGACTTCCCTACTCCATGGCACGTGCGTAATGTTGCTATCAATACATTGGAAAAAAGCAGAACAAAATACACTGCAAACGCAGGTATGATTGAATTAAGGCAAGAGATTTCTCGCTATCTTCAAAGAAGGTTTAACTTGTCTTATAAGGCGGATAAGCAAATCCTTGTAACAGTCGGAGGCAGTGAAGCCATCGACTTAACTATGCGCGCCTTTATTAAACCCGGAGATGAAGTTATAGTTCCTCTGCCAAGCTTTGTTTGCTACGGTCCTCTTGCTGCTATGTGCGGAGCAAAAGTAGTTAATA
The DNA here is from genome assembly GCA_017560765.1 of Clostridia bacterium. Classification (GTDB taxonomy): domain Bacteria; phylum Bacillota; class Clostridia; order UBA1212; family UBA1255; genus Egerieisoma. Next base: position 11,436 of record JAFZEI010000028.1, read on the forward strand.
TAAATATGCGCGCTGAGGATAATTTTAAATTAACCCCTGAGCTTTTAAAGAATGCTATTACAGATAAAACGAAGCTTTTAGTTCTGCCATTTCCTAACAATCCGACAGGTTCTATTATGGAAAAGAGCGACTTAGAGGCTATTGCAGATGTTTTACGCGGCACAGATATTCTTGTTCTTTCAGACGAAATATACAGCGAGCTTAATTATACAAGCACTCGCCATATTTCTATAGCAGAAATACCCGACATGAAGGAACGCACAATTTTAGTTAATGGTTTTTCAAAAACATATTCCATGACGGGCTGGCGTCTCGGCTACGTTTGCGCAGAGCCGGAGGTTATTACTCAATTAACAAAATTACACCAATATGCCATTATGTGTGCTCCTACCACAAGTCAGTTTGCAGCAATTGAGGCAATCAAAAACGGCGACGAAGATGTACGATTAATGCGCGAAGAATATAATTACAGAAGAAAGTTTATTGTAAATGGTTTCAACAAATTGGGTCTGACTTGTTTTGAACCATTAGGCGCTTTTTATTGTTTCCCTTGTATTAAGAGTACCGGCATGACTTCTGAGGAGTTTTGCAACAAATTACTTACACAAGAAAAAGTAGCCATTGTCCCCGGCGGTGCTTTTGGCGAAAGCGGAGAGGGTTACGTAAGAGTTTCGTATGCATATTCAATAGATCACATAAAAAAAGCATTGGATGCCATCGCGCGTTTTCTTAATAATTAATTATCGAAAGGAAGAGTGACGGATTTTATGCAGCTTTCTCAAGGAAGTAAGTGGATTTGGGCAAAAAACTGTCCTTACGAAGTAAATTGTTATTGCGAATTTGCTGACAAATTTATTGTAGAAAGACCTGATTCAACCGTACAAGTCAGAATCAGTGCAGACAGTCAATATGCTTTATGGGTAAACGGAAGATTTGCAGACTTTGGTCAATATGCCGATTTTCCCGAATACAAAATTTTTGACACAATCGATATTTCCCATCTCGTCAATGTAGGAGATAACGAAATCCGCATTCTTGCATACTATCAAGGTACTTCCTCCTCTACATACTTACACGCGGCAGCCGGGCTGCTTTATGATGTAATATGTGACGACCGTGCCTTAGCCGTAAGCAACTCGTACACTCTTTCAAGAGTGGCTTCTGAATACAAAAACGGCCCCATAGAGTTCGTTACATGGCAGCTTGGTTATACGTTTGCATACGATGCCACCAAAAGAGGCCAAAACAAGTGGCAGAGTTCCGTAGCAGTAAGCAATAATGTAAAAGTTTTTCCAAGACCTATTGCTAAACCGGAAGTCAAAAACCGCGTGCCTGCCACGATAATTGCACAGGGCTTTTTTATGCATCACCCTGCATACAAAGACAACGCTCCGGCTCTTGCAATGCAGAAAGCCTTTTTATCTTCAGGCAGAATTTGGGATTTAAACAAAAAAAGCGGCTGCGAGCCATTCAAACTCAGCGCTCGCAATCCTCTTGTTTGCAAGGTTGATCCAACATCCCCTGCCCATTTAGGCGAAAACGGTGTTTACTTAATAATAGATTTAGGTCAAGAAGAGGCAGGTTGCTTCGAGCTTGATATTGAGGCAACAGAAGGTACTCGTATTTTGATTGGCTATGGAGAGCATCTTGACGACTTGCGCATACGTACTGCATTAGGCGGACGCTCTTTTGCGGCGGAATACATTTGCGCTCCCGGCAGAAATCGATATGTCCACTACAACAAAAGGTTTGGCTGTCGTTATTTGTCTCTTTATATAGAAACTTTTGACTTTACTTTATATTACGCGGGCCTTCGTCCTTACCAATATCCTTTTAAAGAGCGAGGAAAGTTTATTTGCTCTGATAATTTGCATAATAAGATATACGAAACTTGCCTGCACACATTAAAGCTAAGCGCTCATGAGCATTACGAGGATTGTCCGTGGCGTGAACAGGCCTTATACTCTATGGATTCAAGAAATCAGATTTTATGCGGATACTACGCTTTTGGCGAATATGATATGCCAAGAGAAAGCATAAGACTGCTTTCTCTTGGTTTGAGAGACGATGGGTTATTAGAGTTGTGTGCTCCCGCAAAGGTAAACGTTACCATTCCATCTTTTTCGCTTATTTGGATTTTAGAGCTGTATGAGTACGTTATGTACTCCGGTGACTTAGCTTTTGGTGAAGAAATGTGGCCTTGTGCCGAGAAAATCATACGCACATTTTGGCGAAACGCAAAAGGCCGCGATTTGCAAGGTCCCATGTCTGATGATGGTTGTTGGAATTTCTATGAATGGTCTTACGGTTTGTCCGATGGTTTCCCGAAAAATCTTCGTGATAAAAATGACTACAGAAATTACGACGGTCCTTTAAGCGTTTTTTATATTATTGCTTTGGATTCAATGATAAAGCTCTCGAAGCTTTTATATTCTTATAGCAAATCATCCGGTGCAGAAAATTCCGGTATGCATGAAATTGATTTTGTAGAGAAAATTTCTTGGTGCGAAATGCTCTTAAATGGTGCTAAAGCTGCTTTGCACGATGCGTTTTGGGATTCCTCTGTAGGGGCATACTGTACATACGTTGTAAACGGAGAAAAGTTGCATTTTTCTGAGCTTATGAATTCTCTTGTTTTATATGCGGGTCTTGTTCCCGAATCACATGTCAAACGTATAGCAGATATACTTTCACACAATTCGCAGTGTTCCCCTTCCCTTATTCCTGTGACTCTTAGCCATACAATTTTTAAATACGAGGCTCTTTTAAATGCAGGTGATACGTATGCCGACTATGTTATTAATGATATTGCCGATAAATGGGGATATATGTTATATAATGGTGCCACATCTTTTTGGGAAACCATCGATGGAGCTTGGGCTTTTGATACAGCAGGCAGTCTTTGCCACGGTTGGTCTGCAATACCTGTTTTGTTCTATTACAAATACTTATTAGGTGTTTCTCCTCGCACAATTGGTTTTAGAGATTACAATTTTAAACCTTTAAAATTAAAGACGCCCCTAAAAGCCTCGGGAAAAATCCCTCGATTTGACAGAGCGTCTTTAGATATCGAAATTAACGAAAATGGTTTTAAGCTGACTTAAAAAGTCAGCTTTTTGTTATTTATTAAAGTGAAACTGTTTCTTCCCATTTAAGTTGACAATCTTCTTTGCCAAAATGTCCGTAATTTGTTGTTTTGGCATAAATTGGTGTGCGCAAATTAAGATATTTAATTATTGCTGCAGGACGAAGGTCAAACTTAGAGAGGATGCGTTGCTCAATTTCTGTTTCCGGTATTGTGTTTGTACCGAATGTATCTACACGTACAGATACAGGCTGTGCAACTCCTATTGCATAAGCAAGCTGTATTTCACATCTTTCTGCAAGATTCGAAGCAACTACACTCTTTGCTATATGACGTGCCATATATGCTGCACTTCTGTCTACCTTTGTAGGATCTTTTCCGCTGAAAGCTCCGCCTCCGTGACGTCCCATGCCACCGTAAGTATCGACAATTATTTTTCTTCCTGTCAATCCTGAATCTCCGCAAGGTCCTCCAACAACAAATCTACCTGTTGGGTTAACGTAGAATTTAGTATCGGCGTCAATATATTGCTCCGGTATAACCGCACCTATAACGTGTTCTTTTATATCTTTGCGAAGTGTTTCTATGTCAATGTCTGCACTATGCTGGGAAGATACAACAACTGCGTCTACTCTTATAGGTTTATTATTCTCGTCATATTCTACTGTTACCTGACTTTTGCCATCCGGTCTTAAATAACTGAGAAGACCCGTTTTTCTTACCTCTGTAAGTCTCATTGTAAGCTTGTGCGCAAGACTTATTGGCAGTGGCATAAGTTCTTTTGTTTCTTTGCAAGCATAACCGAACATCATACCTTGATCTCCGGCACCGTTTTCGTTGTCTGAATCCTCATCGGCTCCTTGTTTTGCTTCTAATGACTTGTCTACACCAAGCGCAATATCCGGAGATTGCTCATGCACACAGCTCATTACAGCACAAGTATTACCATCAAAACCCATATCAGAACTGTTATATCCTATGTCAAGCACTGTTTTTCTTGCTATTGCCGCAAAGTCTACGTATGTGTTTGTTGTTATTTCACCCATTATGAAAATTTGCCCCGTTGCAGCAGTTACCTCACAAGCAACTCTTGCCTTAGGGTCTTCTGCTATAATTGCGTCCAATATCCTGTCTGCAACTTGGTCGCAGATCTTATCGGGATGTCCCTCTGTAACGGACTCTGATGTAAAAAGATTTCTTGCCATTTATTAAACTCCCCTTTCGGTTGTTGTTTTATTGTTAGTTTTTATTGTTAATATTGCATTAAAAGAGTCAAATGCAACGCTCCTTGAAGTATATCATATTTTTTAACCTATATAAACATTTTTTACAAAAAAACTATGCACTGTTTATATGCAGAACATTATAAACTTTAATACATCCATATAATCGTGGCTCTCATATGATACTTTTTTAACGTCTGTTCTCTTAGCTCCCGGATAATTGGAATATTTATTTGCCTCTTGCCATTCTTTATACTCCACCTCGGCAACAAAATACTCAGGTAATTCCAGAACACATGTCTTATCAATGTCTTTTAATTTCAAAGCCTTTTCTATTCCTGTTTCTATTTCTTTACGTACTTTCTCCGGATGTTTCGCAAGTGTTGCTCCTCCTATAACACTTTTTGATGATACAGTTTCTATGCAAGGTATCATTTCTTTTGCAATTTTGCAAAGAGCCTCATCTCCCGACAAAAATACTATCGGCTTTTTAAAATATGCTGCTATATATGCATTAATAATAAATTCAGAAGCGGCAATACCATTTATTGTAAAACGGTTTACTTTGCGCACCATAGTATGAGAGAGCGTATTTCCGTCTGACCACGCATCTGAATGATAGCCTGTAAAAGCCACTGCGTCGTACTCATCCTTATCTAATCCACCCATCATTTCCAACATATCTCCTGTCCAGCCACGAATAAGAGTTACATTTTCAGGTATATTTTCGGGATTAATATTTCTGCCGTTACAATGTGCATCCTTTACGGTTACTTCCCAACCTGCATTCTCTGCTCCTCTGCATGCAGCGGCAACTTCTTTTGTCATAATTTCAGCAAAATACGGATATTTCGTACCGCCGGGCAGAGCCTCATCCCAATCCATTATTGCTGCACTGCCTTCTATATCTGCACTAATATATAATTTCATTAAAAAGCCTTCTTTCACTGTTAATTTCTTTATTATACGATGCCACTTCAAAAAAATAAAGACGAAATTCACTTAATTGAATATAAGGTTTTTTTGTGGGCAATATATACTTGAAAGGATGATGAACATGATGTCTAAAAGCGGAAATGAATTGCCCATCAATTTTGCCTTAGAGCTGGCCACTGATTTAGATGCAATGGATGCTTTTGCCGAAATGAGCGAAAATGAGCAACAAAACTGCATTGATGAATCAAGAAGAATGAATACAAAACAAGAAATGCATGAATATGTTGCATCAATAAAAAAATCAACCTCCAATAGAAAGCTTCACACCTAATTCATTACAAATCTTGCGGTATTTGTTAAGAATCGCATCATTTTTACCTGATGTTCTTATAGCTTTTATCATAAGATTTTTCGGCGTATCTATAGGCGAAATATATTCTAACATTGATACATCATATCCGTGACCTTCTAAATACATGGTGCGGAGTCCATCTGTGAGACTATCTGCAATACGAGCTTTAAGAATACCATATTTTAGAATATCTTCAAAGCCTTCCATATGGTATTGAGAATTCATTTCTTTGTGGCAACAAGGAACGCAAACAATAGATGCAACCTTGTGATCAAGAGCAAATCTAAGAGCTTTATCTGTTGCTGTATCACATGCATGCAATGTCAGCAGCATGTCATATTGACAATCAGGTTCGTATGCGCCTATATCTGTTTCTATAAATTGCATATTATTATAATGTAGTTGCTTTGCAATTCTTGCAGACTCGGCAATAACAGCACCGTTATAATCAAGGCCTGTGAAATAACAATTTTTACCCAAAACTTCCTTAATATAGTAGTTAAGCGCAAAAGAAAGATAAGACTTTCCGCAGCCACAATCAACAATACGAATTTGTTTTTTGTTTGAACATAATTTGCGCAGCATAGGATCAACAAGCTCAACGAAATGGTCGATTTGATTATACTTACGAATTTTATCATTGCGAATTTTACCATTTTTTGCCAATATGCCTATTGCCTCCAATAATTCTGCCGCTCTGTCAGGTTTAATGAAATATTCTCTGTCGCTCATTACTGCTGAGGCAGAAGCGTTGGCTGCTTTTTCCTCATTTACCTGTAAATCCTTTGTTTGAGAGCTTACATCTTTATTGTCTGCTTTAACGGTAATTTGCTTGCCGCGTTCTGAATATACAAAAAGCATAGAATCAAACTCAGGTATTGTCTTTTTGACGAAATCACGCACATCTAAGAAACTGCCCTTATAACTGTTCCCCATAAAATTATAAGAAAGCAATCCCCCCTCTGCTTGTTCTATATGTGCAGAATACTTCTTGTTTCCCGAAACAAAATCAACATCTATATATAGGAAGAAATCCTTGCCATCCTCATATCTTCCCTGCATTCCCATAAGGAATAAATCTACCTTATCTGCTGTTTGTCTATTCATTGTAACCGTTCTCCTTTATCTGTGATAATACTGTCTTTTTCTTGCTGTGTCATCTCTCTGTATTGGCCTTTCTCCAGCGATTTATCAAGCCATACATCTCCGATTTTTATACGTTTTAAATATAAGACTTTATTATCTCTTGCCAAAAACATTCTTTTAACTTGATGAAATTTACCCTCATGAATTGTAACAAGAGCTCCGTAGCCTTGCTCTTCTGTTGTTTTAGCTTCTTCTAATTTAGCTGTTCTGCACACTGTACCGTCTGCAAGTACAATGCCTTTACTGAAAGCCTCTATATCCGTTGCAGAAATCGCCTTCTCAAGCAGACAAAAATATACCTTATCTACATGTTTATTAGGAGAAATAACCTTATGAATATATTCTCCGTCATTAGTCAAAATCAAAAAACCTTCGCTATCCTTATCGAGTCTGCCAGCCGGAGAAACGCCATAATGACCATACTCCTCTGCTACTAAATCAGCGGCTGTGACAGCTCCTCTTGCATCCTCAGACGCAGAAAGAACACCGGCCGGTTTATTCATCATTATATATACATACGGCTTATATTCCACTACCTCATTAAATACAACGACGGAATCCTCTTCTTCGTTTATTTGCATGCCTGAATCACCGGCAATTTTACCATTAACCGTAACAGCGCCTGCTGATACAAACTTTTTAACTTCTTTGCGTGTACCTACGCCCATATTTGCCAAAAAGCGATCAAGACGAATCATATAAGACGCCTCCATCCTTTAGGATACATATTTTTTAACATTCCGCCATTTATTACACCCGTTCCCAAAACATATCCTTTTTCTGTTTTTCCTTTAACACCTACACAAACAGCATGCCATCCATCACCAAAATCACTTGATACGGTTATAGTCTCCCCTCTCAAATATCTTTTAACGTCCTCGCTGTCGTAAGCAAAAGTAATTTTTCTTGCAAACATATCTCCGTAAGCCATGGCAAACTGTTGTGAGGGTTTAAATTTGCAATGATTTAACTCTCCCATGTTCAAACCGATTTTGGGCACCTTGAGCCCGTCAATATCAGGTGGTACACAAGGCAAAAAATACAGTCCATCACCTGCAACGTAATAATATCCCGACGGAATATCACCTTGCATGTTCTTTTTCCAATACGTTTTAAACTCATCGGGAGCATCTTTTAACACTTTATAGCTTTTATTATTGTTTGATTTTTTCTCACAATCGGATTTTTTACTATTTTCTTCTTTTGCATGCGTTTTCTTTTCAAGCATTGCAGTAAAATGCCCCTCGCCTTTCAGCTTGTGTGGCCACAAACGGGCAGCCTCTGACATTCCGTAAAGGCCATCAGTAATTCCGCCGCGCTTTTCAAGAGGTAAAAGCTCGTACTCCGGGAACTTTTCCATGAATTCTTTAATCATATATTCGTCCTCGCTGGGATCGAAAGTACACGTAGAATACAAAATATGTCCGCCCGGCTTTAACATAACGTGTGCATATTCAAGAATTTCACGTTGCATTCCGGCACATACTTCTGTCTTAAATTTACCCCAACTTTTTACTGCTTCGTTATCTTTACGGAACATTCCCTCTCCGGAACACGGTGCATCTACTAAAATTTTGTCAAAATATCCATTAAATTTTTTTGCCAATCTCTCCGGAGACTCATTTGTGACAATAACATTCCTTACACCGGCCAACTCCAAATTATAAATAAGAGCTTTAACTCTCTCCTGACTTATATCATTTGCCACAAGCAAACCCTCTCCGGATAGTTTTACACCAAGTTTTGTACTTTTGCCTCCCGGGGCTGCACATAGGTCAAGTACTTTATCCCCCGGCTTTACATCAAGCTGCTGTGCAGGATACATTGCACTCGGTTCTTGTATGTAGTAAAGCCCTGCATGATAAAAAGGCAATTTACCGGGAAGCTCCGTGTTCTCTTTCTCGAAAGGCGCATAATAGTATCCGTCATTAGTCCACGGAATTACTTTTTTAACATTAATGATTTCCCCTAAATTTTCTAAAAAATCTTCGTTTGAAATCTTCAATGTATTAACCCTCACACCGAAGGATCTCTCTTCTTCTAAAGATGCCAGGTAAAGAGAAAATTCCTCTTCACCCAGCAAATTTACCATTTTGTCAATATATTCCTGTGGCAGTTCCAAATTAAATACTCCTTAATTTTATTTATTTTTATATCAATACACCCGAAGCTCCGGATTTGAACTTGTTCTGTCAACATCAACCGTAATTTGAGAATTAATCTCAATATCAGTTGACAGAATCATTCTTGCTATCATAGTCTCAACATGGCTTTGCATATACCTTTTTAAAGGACGTGCTCCGTAAATCGGATCAAAACCATGCTCTATAATATAATCTTTAGCATCATCAGTAATATAAAGCTTCAATGATTTATCAGCAAGACGATTACTGAGTTTCTCGGCAAGTATGTCTATAATTTTTCTCATATCTTTTTTGCCTAAAGGCTTATAAAAAACAATCTCATCAAGTCTGTTTAAAAACTCCGGTCTGAAAGTTTGTTTTAAAAGCGCTGTTACACTTTCTTTAGCCTCATCAGAAATATAACCTTTAGGAGTAAATCCGTCAAGCAAAAATTGTGAGCCAAGATTGCTCGTCAAAATAATAACAGTATTTTTAAAATCTACAGTACGTCCTTGAGAATCCGTAATACGACCATCATCAAGCACTTGAAGCAAAATATTGAATACATCGGGATGAGCCTTTTCTACTTCGTCAAAAAGGATTACGGAATATGGTTTTCTTCTCACTGCCTCAGTAAGTTGTCCTCCCTCATCATATCCTACGTATCCGGGAGGTGCTCCTATAAGTCTTGAAACAGAAAACTTCTCCATATACTCAGTCATATCTATCCTTACCATGTTATGCTCATCATCAAAAAGACTTTCTGCCAATGCCTTAGCCAGCTCTGTTTTGCCAACACCTGTAGGACCTAAAAACAAGAAAGAACCTATAGGTCTGTTTGGATCGCTTATTCCGGCTCTTGAACGTATAATTGCCTCTGTAACTTTCGTTACTGCCTCATCCTGGCCAACAACTCTTTTGTGAAGAATCTCATCCAAATGAAGAATCTTTTCTCGTTCACCCTCCATAAGTTTTGCTACAGGTATACCTGTCCATCTTGCTACAATTGCTGCAATTTCTTCTTCTGTAACAGTATCCCTGACAAAGCTTGCGGCTGTTTTATCGCTTGTCGCCCTGTTTTCACTTTTCTTTTGAGCCTCCTCCAATTTCTTTTCAAGCTCCGGCAATGTTGAATATCTCAATTTTGCTGCCTTTTCATATTCATAATTTCTCTGTGCAGCCTCAATTTCTACATTAACGCTGTCGATTTCTTCCTTAATATTTTTAACCAAGTCAATCTCTTGTTTTTCTTTTTCCCAAGAAGATTTCATCGCGTTAAATTTATCTCTGTTCTCGGCAAGCTCTTCACTTATTTTCTCGCTTCGTTCTTTAGATAATGTATCTTTTTCTTTCTTCAAGGCCATTTCTTCTATTTCAAGTTGCATAATTTTGCGACGTACATCGTCAATTTCTGCAGGCATAGAATCAATCTCAGTCCTTATCTGAGCGCAAGCCTCGTCTACCAAATCTATTGCCTTATCCGGCAAAAATCTGTCGGTTATATATCTGTCAGAAAGAGTTGCTGCAGCAATAAGTGCTCCATCATGGATTTGTACTCCGTGAAAAATTTCATATTTTTCTTTTAATCCTCTTAATATTGAAACAGTATCCTCAACATTAGGCTCGTCTATCTGCACCGGCTGAAACCGTCTCTCCAAAGCCGCATCCTTTTCTATATACTGTCTGTATTCATCCAATGTGGTAGCTCCTATACAATGAAGCTCGCCTCTTGCAAGCATAGGCTTTAATAAATTACCGGCATCCATTGCTCCGTCAGTCTTACCGGCTCCTACAATGGTATGAAGTTCATCAATGAAAAGAATTATACTGCCCTCACTGCTTTTTACTTCGTTAAGAACAGCTTTAAGCCTCTCTTCAAATTCACCACGGAATTTTGCTCCGGCAATTAAAGCTCCCATATCAAGAGAAAAGATAGTCTTATCTTTTAATCCCTCCGGCACATCGCCTCTTACAATTCTCTGTGCCAGGCCCTCCGCAACAGCCGTCTTACCTACACCCGGCTCACCTATTAAAACAGGATTATTCTTTGTCTTTCTTGAAAGAATTCTAATAACATTTCTAATTTCACTGTCTCTGCCTATAACAGGGTCAAGTTTACCCTGTTTTGCTCTCTCTACAAGATCAAAGCCGTATTTATTTAAGGCATCGTAAGTTTCCTCCGGATTGTCACCAGTCACACGATTAGTTTTGACTTTGTTGAGCTCTTGCTCAAAAGATTCTTTTGTTAAACCGTATTGGCGAAAAACATCCTTCAACTTTGCTGTAGGATTTGAGATACAAGCCATCATTATGTGTTCTACAGAAACATACTCATCCTTGTTTTTCTTGGCCAACTTCTCCGCATCATTTAAAATCTTATCGGTTTCTTTTGAAATATATACCTTGTCCGGCTCCCGTCCGCTGCCACTAACCTTAGGAAGTTCGGAAATAACCTTATCCACCGATGCTAAAAAACGATCTGCATCAATGCCGAGCTTACCGAGCAAACTTGCTATCAGTCCCCCGTCCTGATCCGCAAGTGCATATACAATATGCTCCGGCATAATTTGCATATTATCATTTTCTATTGCCATACCTTGGGCATTTCTCAATGCCTCCAGTGTCTTCTGCGTAAGCTTATCTGTCATATTAAACCAACTCCTTTGTTGTAATATTCAAGATATATCATTTCGACATCACGGGAATTGTAACTGCCGCTGACATATCCCTTAACCAATTTGTCAAAAATCTGAATATACGAAGAAATGTTATCACCAACCTCTTCGTTGGTATAATTCCTGTCCGGACAGATATTTATGCTTCTTGTAAATCTGCCGTCATAGAGTGCATAACTTATTTTTACATCATGTCTGTAGACAGACTCAATCCCGGTCCATAATCTGAAAAAATCTGTCATTGCTCTTATAAGCTCCTCGGACTGTGTCCTGAATACAACATTAAGCTCGCCTATCGTGCCTTGTTGTGGTGTCCTATACATGGATACCTCATACTTAATTGTTGGTCTGTATTTATACTCAAGGCTGCTTTTAAGCGACATCGTCATCTGATTCGGCGAAACATACGGCACAATATTCATACCGCATTGATTGATTAAATCCTCAATGCTTTTAAAAATATTGCTCACTCTCTTCTCGGGAGTCATCATGGATACATATTCTGCTAAAATTTGATTTACTAAATTGGACCTATTTGTATTTTGCTGTAAGGCTAATCTGTCAATCGCTCTTACCACATCGTCCATCAACATAAGACTGTATAAACTTTTCTGCATACTAAGGTGCCTCCTTTACAGCCCTTAGTATACCCTTGTATAAAACTTTTGTCAAATAATTTATATAACTTTTATTACGAGTTTTGTATATTTAAATCCCAGTTCGGTGTAAGCTTCATGTGAAGAACTCCCAGAATATCTCTAACCCAATATTCCCCAAAAAGCGGCCAAAATATATCCGAACTTATATTTTTAGCTGCATAACCGTTCTTTTCGGCAAACAAAAATCCTCTTAATGAATGAAAAGTATCCGTTACAATATACATGGTTTTCGGCAAACCTTTTTCTTTAATAATTTCTCCTGAAAACTTTATATTTTCATCTGTATTTACAGACTTTTCCTCCATAAAAATCCTTGTTTCTTCGATTCCTCTTTCCACAAGGTAATTTTTCATAACGAATGCTTCTGAGACTTCTTCGTCCCAACCTTGTCCCCCGGAAACTATCGCTACGGAATTCGGGTGCTCGTTTAAATATTTATACGCAGCATCCAATCTGCCTGCCAAGGTAAGCGATGGTGTGGTTCCGTTTATTTTACACCCCAAAACAACGACCGTACCGCTATCTCCCGATTTATCTGCAGGATTATTAAAAAAAGCATACTTTATCATAAAAGCACTTACAAATACGCCTGTAATGAAACAAACCGCAAGTAAGCCTATTAATATCTTTTTAGAAATATCAAAAAATTTTCTCAATCTTTTTCTTCTAATGCTGTAAGGTTTTATCAACAGCAAAAAGAGCAGTAACATTCCGTATATTATAAGCGAAATGTTGCCGGGGTTGACATGTCCGAAAAACACAAGAGGGACTATGCCACACACGAGGCAGAGCACTGAAAAAAAGCAGCAAAGTATTTTAAAAATTTTAATCAGAGAAAAAGCCACGTTGCCTCCTGGTGGAAATGCTTAAAAGTACGCCGATTGCCATATAGTTTGTAATCATGGAACTTCCTCCCTTGCTAACAAAAGGCAATGGCAATCCTGTTATTGGCATAATTCCTATATTCATGCCAATGTTTTCTATTATATTAAAAGCAAACATTGCAAAAATGCCTGCCGCAACACACTTACCGAAAGTTTCTCTGGCTTTATATGAGATAAAAATCATTCTGCCCAGCATGACGGTCATTAAAATTACCACAATCAGGCAACCTATAAAACCGGCTTCTTCTCCTATCACAGCAAAAATAGAGTCGGACATTTTTACAGGTATTTTTTTACCCATATTCATCGTTCCCTCTCCAATTCCCTCTCCCGTCAAACGACCTGAGCCTATTGCCATTATTGTTCTTCTGAGCTGATAAGAATAATCAAGATATTTATCAGGATCAATAAAAGATAAAAGTCTGCCGCGCCTTGCATCATTCATAGCGAATTTCCAAACAAAGGGCACCGCCAACATTCCCGTACCGATAATTGTAAAAATGTATTTCTTGTTTATACCTCCAATAAAAATTGTAACTAAAAATACAAATATAAATACCATGGATTGACCTATGTCTTTTTGCAAGAAAACTAATCCTAACGGCAATAAAAAGGAGCCGAGTATAATTGCTCCGCGCTTAACGGTCATACCGCCTTCCTTTTCTATATATTCTATTTGTTGCGCTATAACAAGTACCATAGCAAGTTTCATAAGCTCCGATGGCTGATACGTTGTTATTCCTATGTTAATCCACGCACGACTGCCGTACTGTTCTATTCCCAAAGGTGTAAAGACGCTTAACATCATTACAACATTAAACGCATAAAACGGCCAACTGAAAACCCTAAACAAATAATAGTCCGCAAATGAAAAGGCAATTGCAATAACAACACCTGCCGCCAATCCCACAATCTGTACCAGCATTGCACTTTTGCCGCCATCAAGATACATATTCTCCATGGCACTTTCAAGAAAAACAAGACCTATCAAGGAAATCATTAATACTGTTCCCATGAGAAAATAATCAAATTTCGTTATATAGTCGAGTTTGCCTTTTTCCTCGATTTGCATCATGTACGGACGTTTCGTGTAAAGGCCACCTGTCCGCAAGTTGTTATTGATTTTCATTTTCTGCGGAATTGTCCCCTTCTGCCGCTTCGTCCAGCTGCATTTTTTCTACCACACCCTCAAGGCCTCCGGCAGATTCTTCACCAAGCTCGTACGACGCTTTCTTCTGTCTTCTTTTAATGTCTGCGAACAAAGCTACACCTACAATGACCAGTACTGCAGAAAGCAATTGCGATACTCTTACACTTGTGTTTCCAATGTAAAGGCTGTCCGTTCTCAAACCTTCTACCAAAGTTCTTTCTATACCGTATAAAATCATATATAAACAAAGACTCTCGCCCTCGTGCTTTTCCCATTTTTTGCGATATATCATCATAAATGCAAACGCTGCAAAACACCACAAGGACTCATATAAAAAGGTAGGATGCACCAAGGTGCCTACGGAATACCCTTCTACGCCTTTTGCTACTTGTGTATATACCCAGTTTTCTATTTCGTTTCCCGTCATTCCCCACGGAAGTGTGGTGTATCTTCCAAAAGCCTCTTGATTAAAGAAGTTACCCCATCTGCCTATTGCCTGACCTAAAATTATGTAAGGCATTGCAAAACCGGCAACTCTTATAAATGATTGCTTTTTATATTTTGCCACACATAAAAGTGCAATCAAAGCTGCTATAACTCCGCCGTATACTGCCAATCCGCCTTCCCATACATACAGGGCTGTAATCGGTTCTTCAGCATAATTTTCCCATTGGAATATTACATAATAAAGTCTCGCTCCTACCATTGCAGAAGGAATTGCAAATAAAATATAATCAAGAATATCGTCTTGTGTCATGCCATGATTTTTACATGCCTTTAATCCGAGCACAATACACAGAACTACTGCAAGGCAAATAATCAAACCATACCATTTTACTTCAAAGCTACCAAGGTTAAACACGGTATCATTTATTGGGATTCTGAGTCCCTTATCACCAAATAATTTAGGGAATTCTACCCAACCCTTTGCCATCAAACAAATACTATTTAAAATATTACACATAAAGCTTACCTGCCTTTCGGTTCAACTATTGTTACTACCATTTCTTTACATAACAAATCTTTAATAAAATCATTAACTTCATCTTCTGTTATTTTATCATGGGCTTCACAATAGTCAAATAAGTTATATCCATCATTATTACAAAATACAATACTGGTTGCGAGATTTGACAAAGAGTCAAACATTCTGACATTCCAGCTTCTAAATGCTCTTCTAATGATTTGAAGCAAGTTGTTGTCGATACCCTCTTTTAATATATTTGCAATATAGTCTCGTATAGCTTTTTCTACTTTATCCGGATTATCTGTTGCACCGAAAATTCCAAAAAAGCCGTAGTTTTCAGCAATTTCATAAAATGCATAAAGAGAATATATGTCTCCGGAACGATATAATTCATCGACCAAATCAGAAGTTTGACTAAAAAGCAATTCTACCACATAATCTCCGACTATTTTTCTTCTTAATCTTTCATCTTTGTTATACTTTGAAGGATTATCTTTAAAACCAAAAGCAAACAAATTGTAACTTGTATCCATTTTGCATACACTTCGAAGACTTGCCGGCTGTTCCGGTTCTTCAGGTTGAATTCTTTCAATTATATCATCATGATACATAGGCAAATTTACTCTATCCAATACCTTTTCTATATTTTCGACATCTACATCTCCCACTATGGTAAGGCTTGCAAATTCAGGTCGATAAAAAGCTTTATGGCATTTGTACAGTATTTCCGGTGTAATGCTATTCACTGTTTCTTCTGTGCCGGCAATATCTATTTTAATGGGATTATTTTTATATAACAACCCCAAAAAGTTTTGTTGACATACGGCTTGAAAATCATCTCGATACATATTAATTTCTTGTATTATAATTCCTTTTTCTTTTTCTACACTTTCCGGTGTAAAAAAAGGAACAAACACTTCTTCAAATAAAATCTCAAGATTTTCTTCAAACTTATCGACGCAATTAAAGTAATACGAAGTCATCGTCTTATTTGTAAAAGCATTACATTCTGCTCCGGTTTTCGAGAATTTTTCAAAAATATTCGTTCCCTCTTTCTCAAACATTTTATGTTCAAGAAAATGAGCTGTCCCATGAGGAACATCAATTCTTTTACCGTTATACATAAAAGCAGAATCACAGGAACCAAAATCAACAGTAATATATGCATATTTTCTGCGAAAACCCTTTTTGGGAAGAATCTGTATTTTTAATCCGGATTTATGTTTAAATTCATAAAATTTTTCATCATATAAAGAAAAACATTGCATTTTATTTATCTTCCCCTTTCAAGAAATATACTGTATCAAGTTGCATTCTTTTTGCTGCCGCAACAATTTCTTCTACTTTTACAGCTTTAAGCCTATCTATATATTCTGAAATATCTGTAATTCTGCCCATAATATATTGATTGAAATAATAAGACATCATTTGTTCTTGGTTATCATTGTGCGAATATAAATCATCACAAAGCATTTTTACTGTATCCTCTATTTCTTCTTTTGAAATATCTCCCTTTTTTATTGCTTCTAATTGTTCTTTGATAAGATTAACAGTAATATCTTTATTAGCAAAATCTATACCGCATATTACCTTCATGGAACCTTTTACACGGGACAAAACCGAATATATATAATAAGCAAGACTATTCTTTTCTCTTACATTAACAAAAAGTTTTGACTTCTCACCTTGTCCTAAAATTGCAGAGCAAATAAAAGTTGCATAATAATCATCAGAAAGAGGATGCGTGTTTGTCCTGTAACCTAATAACAATATGCCTTGAGTAACGTCCATTTCTTCCTCAACTGACTTTACTTCTTCCGGCTTTATAAGCAGACGTTCAACATACGCTTCATTTATTTCGATTTTAGGTGTTTCATCAAAATATTTCTTAGCGCAATCAGTAAGTTTCTCCGGATATTCACTTCCGCTGAAAATTATTTTTACCGGAAGATTCTTTAAAAAAATATTTTTATAATAATTAAATAGTTCTGTGGAGGTGAGATTATCTCCATCCTCTACCTCTCCTGCAGTTCCAACAGAATAAGACTCATTTTCATACATTGCTTTGTTGAAACGACTAGCTGCATATCTTACTTTGTTGTTTATAATTGATTTTATGCTAATATTTTGATTTTCTCTTTCCAATTGAAAAATTTCCTCCGAAAATCCCGTTTGTCCATTAATATCTTCTGTCAAAGGATTAAAAATAATTTCAAATAAAAAATCAATTATTTCATTTTCTGCATCTGATGCGTCTGACAAATATTTCTTATCTGTGTATTCTGCGCGAAATTCACAAACCTGTACTTCGTCTCTACTAAAAGCACTTCCAAAGATGTTTGAACCATATAGTTCAAGTTTTTTGCGGTTAAAACTTTTGTATGAAGAATAATTCTTTGTTGCTGATGATAATATATTTGTCATAAGGCAATTTTTGTACGCTGTTTCTCTTGAAAGATTATCACAAAACAACACCTTTATAATAGATGTTTTAAATTTATCTGTGGGAATATAAAAGATTTCCACACCATTTCTCTCATAAACTTTTTGTATTCCTTCGCTCATTTCTTTCCTTTCTTTCAGATCACTGTTTATTTGCGCCACTAAATCCTCCACCGACGAAAAAGCTATCTCGCCACGCATTTTTTGTATAAACTCCACTTCTATATCTTGCCCGTAAAGCTCACCTTCAAAACCTATTAAGTACGTTTCTACTGTAATTCTTTTAATTTCTTTAAAGGTAGGGTTATCACCAATATTAGTAATACTCCTGTATACTTTGTCTCCTATATGTGTTACCGTGGCGTATACGCCAAATTCCGGCAAGGCAAAACCGTCCTGTGGCACAATATTCGCCGTTGGGAAACCTAATTTCTTACCCACTTTTCTGCCGCATTGTACTTTACCGGGGATAAAATAGTTTCGACCTGTCAGAACTTTGTAATCTATCATATTTCCGTTACGAATCAATTCTCTTAATACGGTACTTGATACTGTCACTTCTTTTTTCTCTCTTGGCAAGAAACTTTTTATTTGCGGTATTACAATTACATCAAAACCATATTCTTCGCCTTTCTTTTTAAGTTCTTGAACATTCCCCTTCCCAAATTGTCCGTAAGAATAATCAAAGCCTACTACAACTAACTTAACACCCAATTTTTCTATTAAAATATTTTTAATAAAATCATCGGGAGTGGTGGATGCATAATTTTCATCAAAATGCTCAAGAAAAAGCTCATCTATGCCAAGTTCTTCTGATATTTTGATTTTTTGTTCTGCTGTCATAATAACAGGTGTATGCTTGTCCTTAAAAATTACGTTATTGGGATGATTTTCAAATGTATAAACACACGCCTTAATATTCCTGTTTCTGCATTCTTTTACCAATGTTTGAATCAATTGAGAATGACCTTTGTGAATACCGTCAAAATTCCCCAAAGCGACACCGCGGGGAATTTTGCTGTCTTTTTTATTATCAAATTGGTTTTTGAAGATTTTCATTATATTTTTTTCTCCCGTTACAATTATTCTGCGTGCAAAATCCACATGAACGGCAGTCTTTACAGTTTGGCTTAAAAGATTTAATAATACATCCCATAGCAAAAATAATAATCAAGGCTGCCAATATATACGGGAAATATTTCCCTGTTTTATTTACAAGTATTGCAAACATATATGCTATCAAGGTTTGATATGTTGCACTTCCCAAAGCCCATTTCCAGCCTCCAAGTTCCCTTTTCATTGCAGAAAAAGCCGCTACGCAAGGCATATACAATAAAACAAATACCAAAAAGGCATACGCCGAAGCAGGTGTTGCAAAAGTTTCCGACAAAATTGCGGCTGCCTCTGTACCGGCCGTTGCCGGAATTCCGTAGAAAAGGCAAATCGAAGAAACAACTGCTTCTTTAGCAACGAGACCGCTCAACAAGGAAACTGCAGCTTGCCACGTACCAAATCCGGCCGGTTTGAAAACGGGTGCTATAAACCCACCGATAATTCCAAGCATGCTTTCCCTGCCTTCTTGCGTGAAGCGCAATGCAAAATCAAAACTTTGCAAAAACCAAAGCAAAACACTCATGCCAAATATTAGTGTGGCGGCCTTTTTTATAAAATGCTCTATTTTATCCCAAACGTGCCTGACAGTACTGTTTAATCCCGGCAGTCTATATGGAGGTAACTCTAAAAGAAATGATGTTTTCTGTTTCTTGAAGAGAATATTTTTAAATAAAATTCCGGATAATATACCGCAGATTATTCCCAGGATATAAAGAATGAGAACAAGAAGACCTCTATAGCAAGGGAAAAAAATCTGCGATATAAATCCGTATATAGGAAGCTTTGCGGAACATGACATAAAAGGGACGAGTAATACTGTCATTCTTCTGTTTTTTAAGCTTTCTGTTGTTCTGGCAGCCATAACAGCCGGAACAGAACATCCGAAGCCCATCAACAATGGAATAAAAGCTTTACCTGACAGGCCAAACTTACTTAACAATCTATCCATGATAAACGCAATTCTTGCCATATAGCCACTGTCTTCAAGTAGCGAGAGTAGACAGAACAGTATGGCAATTTGCGGCAGGAATGTAAGTACGCCGCCTACACCGCCTATTACACCATCGACCACAAGACTTTCTACCCAATTAGGAGTATTAAACGATATTAGCAAATTTGAAACAAATCCCGCCAACAAATCTCCTACTATGTACGAAACACCTTTTTGAAGGAATGCCCCAACAGTAGAAAAAGTAATCGTAAATACTGTGAACATTATTAAAATAAATATCGGGATGGCCAAATATTTATTTGTAACAATATCGTCGATTCTCTGTGTAACCGTTTTTTTATTCTTTTTTTCTTTGGAGACAGATGCTTTAACAGCCTTTTCTATATATCGGTATCGGCTGTCAATCACCATGCTTTCTCTGTCACCTTTTTCATTTGAACCTTCATATTCTTCAGCGAGTCTTTCTATTCTGTCAGAGTCTGCTTTTGAAAGCTGAAGTTTCTTTTGGAGAAGCATGTCTCCCTCTAATATTTTAATCGAAACCCAGTGAGTTGGCAAGCATTGTTTTTTTGCATATGGATTTAATATAATATCCATTTTTCTTTGAATCGCACGAGTGAAGTTATCGTAAACTTTCTCAGGTTCCAAAAAAGCACCTTTTTGTGCCTGCCTTATGGCTTCTTTTATAACGTCTTGTACTCCTTCGCCTGTTTTTGCAGTGATGGGTACAATAGGTACGTTAAAAAATTTTGATAAAAGACTTACGTTTATTTTATCGCCTCTTGCATTTACCTCATCCATCATGTTCAAAGCAATAACAACGGGTCTTTCCATTTCCAGGAGTTGAATACTCAAATAAAGATTGCGTTCAATATTCGTAGCATCTACAATATTTATTACAACATCAGGCGTCTCTTTAACAATATAATCTGCTGCAACAATTTCCTCCAATGAGTATGGTGATAAGGAATAAATCCCGGGTAGGTCAACCAATGTAATATTATAGTCACGTTCTATTGATTGCTTGACCTTTCCCTCTTTCTTTTCTACAGTAACTCCCGGTCTGTTCCCTACGTATTGATTGCTGCCTGTCAAATAATTAAAGAAAGTAGTCTTTCCACTGTTAGGATTACCTACTAAAGCCATTTTGAGATTTTTCGACTCCATAAAATCACCTCTGAGATACAGTATATTTACATACTGCTCTCAAATATGACTCGTCAATCTATATAATCTCTTAATTTCTTACTGCGGCTGGGATGGCGAAGTTTTCTTAAAGCTTTTGCTTCAATTTGTCTTATACGTTCTCTTGTAACATTAAATACCTTACCAACCTCCTCTAAAGTTCTCTGGCATCCGTCGTCGAGACCAAATCTAAGTCTTAAAACTTTTTGCTCTCTGCTGGTCAATGTCTCAAGTACCTCCATAAGTTGTTCTCGAAGTAATATTGCCGCTGCACTTTCCGAAGGTGCCGGAGCATCATCATCAGGAATAAAATCGCCTATATGACTATCTTCTTCTTCTCCTACAGGTGTCTCAAGTGAAACGGGATCTTGTGATATTTTCATTATTTCACGAACCTTATCCACCGGCATATTCATTTCTTGCGCTATTTGTTCAGGTGTTGGATCCTTACCTAACTCTTGCGAGAGCTGTCTCGAAACTCTGCCCAATTTGTGAATTGTTTCTACCATATGAACAGGGATACGAATAGTACGTGCTTGGTCTGCTATAGCTCTCGTAATCGCCTGACGAATCCACCATGTGGCATAAGTACTGAATTTATATCCCTTCCTATAGTCGAATTTTTCTACTGCTTTAAGTAAGCCTAAATTTCCTTCCTGAATAAGGTCTAAAAACTGCATTCCCTTGCCTACATAGCGTTTTGCTATACTAACAACTAATCTTAGATTTGCTTCATTAAGTCTGTCCTTGGCTGCCTCATCTCCATGTTCAATTCGAATAGCTAACTCAACCTCTTCTTCTGCTGTAAGAAGAGGAACTTTGCCTATTTCTTTTAAATACATTCTTACATGGTCCTCAAGGCCGACACCTTCCGCCAAAGACTCAAGGTCTTCAACATATTGCTTATTTGCCTCTGTATTTGAAACATCATAATCTCCAACAATGGCAATACCGACTCTTTCTGCTACTTCATAAATCTTGTCTATTATTTCAGGTTCTAAGTCTGTTTCATCAAGAACAGCATTTATTTCATCAAATGTCATAGAGCCTTTAATTTTACTCTTTTCAAAAAGAGCAATTACCAAAGGTTCATCATTAAAAGCAGCCTTGTCCTCCTTTGTTAAAATAGGATTTGCAATAAAATCATTTTCTTCGTAATCTTCAATTCCATCGCTCTCCTCAGAAATAGATGCATCAACATTAACATCAATGTCCACATCAATGTCTACATCTATATCCATATCGAAGTCAATAGTTTCTTCTATGTTGTCAAGATTCTCAGGCTCCTCAATTTCAAATAAATCAATATCATCCGGTTCTTCATCATCAATGCTGTCAATATAATCGTTCTCTTCATCATCTGCAAAAGTTTCATCAAAATCCTCAGATGCCTCTATTGCATCAATTTCATTAAAATTGTCTTGTTCTTTCTGATTTTTCTTCTTAGTTGCCATTTTTGTACTTCATCCTTTCTTTGATTATAGCAGCTGCTTCCCTGACAAGGGCACTTCTTTCTTCTCTATTTAAATTAGCATCATTTATCATCTCGTTAATACATGCAAGTCTTCGCTCACAGTCGATTATTATACATTTATTTAAAATCTCCTCACAAGCTTGAATGTAATCAGGCGGCCTCATCCATTTGCTTATCATATCTGTCAAAAGCCGAATGTCTTCTTCCGGTGCATCCGTCATGTCTGCAAGTACCGTCTCCACACCGGTTTTTAGCTTCTGCTCATATCTCTCATTAAGTTTTTCAAGGAGCTTCCCATTGACTTCGGAATCATTTATCTCTTTTACTTTGCCATAGTACTTCTCCTTTGCTTTTTTATCTTCACTCATTAGAAGTATTAATCTTTTTATATGCTTGTCCAGTTTTATTTCTTCCGGTGTCTTCTGTCTGATTTGTTCATGAGTTTCTTCTGATTGCGATTTGTTTTTGCTCGCAATACTCGCACTTCTTACGATTTTTCTTGTTCTGTTATCTGTATCTTCTGAAAAGCCACTGCTTTGCAGCCTTTCTATTTCTGAAAGAAGTGCATCTTTTGATATGTTGTATTTTTTTGCAAACCAATCAGCATATAAATCTTTTTCCGCTTCGCCCGTAATGCTTGCCAATACCTTGGTAGAGTATTTTAAAAACATAGCTTTAGACTCTAATTGTGTTATAGGATATTTCTCTGCAATTTTGCTTATTTTATACTCCACAAGAGATTTTGAAAGCTCTACAGCCTTATTAAAATCATCAACAGTATGCTTTCTCAAAAATTCATCGGGATCTTTTACCTTTGCATCCACTTCTGCAAGCGAAAGAACTCTTACCCTAAAGCCTGCGTGAGCTAATATATCAAGTCCCCTTAAAGTAGCTTTTTGACCTGCACTGTCAGCATCATATCCTATTATTACTTCATTAAAATACTTTTTTAAAAGCCTTGCTTGTGCTTGTGTCAAAGCAGTACCTAACGAAGCTACAGCCCAATTAATACCGGCCTTATGAAGCGCAATACAGTCCATATAACCTTCTACTATTATGACTCTCTCTGATTGAGATTTTTTTGCAACATTTAAGGCGTACAGGTTATTACCCTTGCTGTAAGCAGGTGTTTCCGGAGAATTAAGATACTTGGGTATAGAATCATCCATTACTCTGCCGCCAAAAGCAATGACATTGCCTTGCACATCAAATATCGGGAATATAACTCTGTTTCTGAATTTATCGTAATATCCTCTATCATCCTTCTTTGCAGTAATAAGACCTGCCTTTTCAAGCAGTTTGGGATTTGGCGCTATTGCATTATTCGCAAAATATTTATACAAAGCATCAAAGCTGTCAGGTGCATATCCCAATCCAAACTGCTTTACTGTCTCTGCCCTTATACCTCTGTCATATAAATATTTTTGAGCATTAGGAGATTTTTTTAATGTTTCATAAAAGAACCTTGCTGCAAGCTTATTCACCGCATATATATCATTCTTAATTTTTTGCTTTTCTTCTTGTTCCTTGCTTACAGACTTGTCCAGAACAATTCCTACTCTTTCCGCTAAAAACTCAAGTGCCTCAAAATAACTTAAATTCTCTGCAAGCATAATAAAATTGACTACATTACCACCCTTGCCACAACCGAAACACTTAAAAATTTGTTTGCCTTCATGCACAGAAAAAGAAGGAGTTTTTTCATTATGAAAGGGGCAAAGACCGCTGTAACCGCTTCCTTTACGTTCTAACCTCACATATTCACCTATAACATCACCGATATCATTTCTTTCTATGATTTCATCGATTTGCTGTTGTGAAATTAAACTCAAATTCCCCTCACCCTTCTACAGAATAATTGACAACCGAAGGCTTTTTGCCTAACTAAAAAAGCAGCAATTTAAAGCCACTGTCATGTTATACGACACAATAAAAAAAAATCCTCTTTTTATTTAGCAAAATTTTAAAATATCTTCGATTTCTCTTACAATCACTATGTATGCGTTATCATCAATCATTCTCATGGATTTAATCATTTTATCTTCGGGAATAGAAATACAACCTGCGGAATATAGCGCTCCCGGTCTTGTACAGTGCAAAAAAATAGCTGAGCCCTTACCTTTCACTGTTGGATTAACATTATAATTAATCATTGCTGCATAATTATATGAATACTTATAATCTATTAAATGCTCAGAAGCACTACTGTTCCAAGATGATGGCATTTCACTGCCTCTAACATATTGATTATATGTATCTGAATATCTGTCTCCGTCCCAATAATCGTCTTCATCTACTTTTTTATAAAATTTTTTTAATTCTCCCGGATTATCTTTAATGCCAAAAAGCATTCCAAAAGAATAAACTCCCTCAGGAGTAGTTCCGTTACCCTCTACACGATTTACCGGATCTTTCACACCACTTCGGCCGACATATCCGTCTGTATTAAAAACCTGTTTCCATTCACCATCACTTTTATTAAATGCATAAAAATCACATGCTGTCGTCCCTCCGGCTCTTTGCACCGTTAAAAAAAGTGTGTTTGCTTTTTCAGCAATGTTTAATTTGGAAATAACAGAGGAATAATCACCGCTGTATTTTGCTGCTTTTATTTCTTCGATACCTGACATTTTATACCAATCTCCCGGCTCACTATATTTTAAATTAACTTTTAAAATCATTTCTTCGTCTACTTTTTGCTGTATATATGCCTCTTTTACAGCACTTTTAACAGATTCTGAATTATCCCAAGTAAAATATCCCTCGCACATTACCACATAAGCGTTTTCGTCGTCATGAATAACAGTTTTAGAATTAACTGCATTGCTGTTTTTGCTTAACGTCTCTGCAAATTCGTAGAACAAACTATTTGTTTCGCTCATATATATCGTTATTTGACCATTTGACGAGCCTTCGCTTTGTTTATCAGATTCTCCGCCAATTATATTGAGCATTTCTTCTACAGTATTTAATCTTCCACACAATTTCTCTGCTTCTCGAGTTATTGATTGATTTGAAGATGAAGAACCGCCCGGATTTAATTTATAAGAAATATACCTTAAGACTGCAAAATCATAGGCTGTCTTATTTTTATCATAAAAATTCTTTATTTCCGATTGCTGTAAATCATCTGAAACATATTTGTCAACAAGGTCATTACGACACTTTTCAACCATTGACTCACACAACCTTATCTTATTATATTCTTTAAAAGATATCCCAAATAGCTCTTTTGAAATATCATCTAAAGTTTCTTCACAAGACAATCCAAGAGTATAATATTGCATTTTTAAGTAATTCTCAGCGTTTTTTTCAATTTCTGCCTTTTCTGCTGTATCAAGAAAATAATCACTGTTTATTGAGAAAAGTAACATTTTCTTAAGCTCTGTTGCTTTTATGAAAGCAGACTCCTTATTGGCATTTTTATAAAATTGATAGACACACTCATATGCATAAACATTACTTAAAAAGTCACCGAAAAGCTGCATATTTTCATCATAATGTTCGCCCTTTTGCGCCGGAGACGGCAAAGACGATTCTAACCCTGAAATCGAACTGTTTGAACTGTTTGTTGCAGGCGGAATATTTTGTTTTTGACAACCCGGCAAGCAAAAAAGAAAGCACAACACCAAAATCATCACCAAAGATGCGACACGCAAAATCCTATTCTTCACAAATATACCCCCGTTTTTAAGCTTAATAATCAAACACAGAGAATTTTAAATTATGCATTATATTCCCAACAACACTATTATATCTTGTAAAAGCAGAATTGGTACCTTCAACAAAAATTACATAATATGCCATTGCACGAGAAGCAACATACATTTCTCCTGACATTTTAATGTCATTCTGAATGTATGTGTAAGGAAGAATGCAGTATTCAACAGAATTACCCTTATGCATTTTTGCCTCGGCATATTTGTATTCTGTTTTTTCAAGCTCTGCATTCTCGTGGCTTTTCTTAAAATTGTCAAATAAATATTCTGATAAATCAGCCAAACTTACCGGAGCGGAATGTTTGTCTGTTACGGCTGTTCCCGTTGCAACTGCTGCGTTTTCCGTATCGGAAATTTTCGATGCAGCTATTTTATCTGCTATATCTGCGTACTCTTTATAGTAAATCTTCAACGTCAAGTCAGGATTCCTCTCCATTCCGGCTCTCGGATCTGCTGTAGCAGAAGAAGTACTTTCAGAAACGGTAGGAGAAGGCGTGTTAGTCGATACACTGCCTGTTGCCGACGGAGTACTCGTGATTTTTTTCAGCGGAAACAACTCAAGCACAAGGCCTTCTTCATCCATAAAAAAGCCATAAGGATCAGCACTTACATCCCAATCATCAGGATAGAAGACGCGAAAGAAATATCTTGATGCATTATACATAGACTCGTACGGTTTAAACTCTTCTTCTTTGTTTTCTTCTTCAATTTTGAAGAAACTTATAAAAGACACAACCAACACAACTGCCATAACAGCAGCAATCAAAAGTATAATTTTTTTCTTTTTTTGTATCCATAAGTTTTGTTTTGAACTCATATTTTTTCTCCGCTTTTGTGTTTTACAGATATAACTTAGCACGACTTTTTCAAAAAATCAATTTAATTAATTACATCTTTTCTACAACACGTACTCCAATCAAATACAATGCAGATTTTATACACACACAAGTAGCCTCTGTCAATTTAAGACGAGCATCTCTCAGCATCGGTTCAGACTTCATTATGTTACATGTATTGTAAAATTTATTAAACAACTGAGCAAGATCTGTAACATATCTTGTAACGCAGCATGGCTCATTCTTATTGGCAGCATCTTTTACAGCATCACCAAAGGAATTAATAAGCTTCACTAATTCAAACTCATCATTTCCCTCAAGCAAAGATAAATCAGCCGCAGAATAATCTATTCCGCTTTCCTCTGCTTTTCTCAACACGCTTTTGCCTCTTGCATAGGCATATTGTACGTAAGGTCCTGACTCACCTTCGAAATCAAGTATATCCTTCCATGTGAAAACAATATCCTTTTCTCTACCGTTTTTAAGGAAGGAATATAAAATAGCTCCCACACCAATTTTTTCAGAAACCTCATCTATATCATCGATATTTTTACTTGTAGCACTGTTTATAATTACTTCTTTTGTTTTCTCAATAGACTCACGCAGTACATCCTCTAAAAATACAACATCTCCATGACGCGTTGATAAAACCTTATCAGGGAAGCGTACATAACCAAAGCCTACATGAACACAGTCTTTAGACCACTCATATCCCATCTTATCAAGCACAGAAAAAATCTGTTTAAAATGAAGTGCTTGCGGTGTTCCCACGACATAAATATTCTTGTCAAAATCATACGTTCTTTTACGGTATATAGCAGCCGCCAAATCACGAGTTGCATATATTGTGGTACCGTCAGATTTAAGTATAATGCAAGGCGGTATATTGTCGTCATCGAAACGAACAACTTGCGCTCCGTCACTTTCTTCTAAAAGGTTCTTTTCTTTAAGAAGCTCCACAACCTCAGGCATTTTATCCGAATAGAAGCTTTCTCCGGCATAAGAATCAAATGATATATCAAGAAGTTTATATGTCTTATTAAACTCCTTTAAGCTGGCGTCCACGAAAAATTTCCATAACTTTGTAATTTCTTCGTCCCCGTCCTCCAACAATTTGAAATATGCTCTTGCTTCATCCTCTAACTCCGGGTGCTCCTCTGCTTCACTGTGAAACTTAACGTATATTTTGAGAAGCTCGTTAATAGGATCTGCCTCGATTGTTTCCGCATCACCCCAGCGTTTATACGCACTGATAAGCTTACCGAATTGTGTTCCCCAGTCTCCGAGATGATTGATTTTTACAGTATCATAACCCAAGAACGAATATATTCTCTCCAACGAACTACCCAAAGCAGTTGTAACAAGGTGTCCTATATGAAAAGGTTTTGCTATGTTAGGCGAAGAAAACTCCACAAGAACCTTCTTACCTGCCCCTTCGTCTGACATTCCGTATCGTTCACCCTTTGCCAAAACGTCGGAAACAACTTCGCTCGCCAATTCACCGCGTTTAAGATAGAAATTCAGATAACCGCCTACTGCAGCAACTTTTTGAAAAAGCTTGCTGTTTGATACAGCTTCTCCAACTTTCTCGCATAATTCAGTAGCAATTGCAGGAGGAGCTTTACGAAAAGCCTTCGCAAGTGTAAAACACGGAAAAGCCGCATCTCCCATATCAGGGTTGGGCGGAACTGCCATAAGACGCTCTGCCTGCTCTGCTGTCAACTGCTCTGAATCCATCACGGATGCTATTATTTCTGCCGCTGCTTTTTTATAATTCATCTGAATTTCTCCTCTTTTTATACAACTATATTAACAATTCTTCCCGGAACAGCAATTACCTTGCGTATTGTCTTACCGCCGATAAGTGCTTGTACTTCAGCATTTTCAAGTGCAAACTTTTCGGTTTCTTCCTTGCCATACTCAGAAGGTACCATAAGTTTCATTTTTACTTTGCCGCAAATCTGTATTGCCACCTCAACTTCAGCCTTAGCCATGGCTTTTTCGTCGTATGTGGGCCATTCGGATTTATAAATCGGCTTGTCTGAAAGCTTTTGAATCTGCCAAATTTCCTCTGTAATGTGAGGTGCTGCAGGATTCAAAAGTAACAACAAAGCACTGAGCTCTTCACGTGTAATTTTGCCATAAGCATAAATATCATTTACAAGTGACATCATAGCTGCTATGGCAGTATTAAATTTCATCTTTTCATAGTCCTCAGATACCTTTTTAATTGTAGTATGGACTGCCGGCTTAAGCTCATCAGACATACCTTCTTCGTCTGTAAGAATGTCTTGTAACTTCCACACTCTGTCAAGGAATCTGTAGCATCCTCTTGCGCCTTGTGTAGACCACGGAATAGCTTGGTCAAATGCTCCCATAAACATCTCGTACACACGGAATGCATCTGCACCGATTTCTGCTACAATATCATCGGGATTTATTACATTACCTCTGGATTTAGACATTTTTTCGCCGTTTTCTCCTAAAATCATACCATGAGAAGTTCTCTTAATGTATGGCTCAGGGCAAGAAATTACTCCTGCATCATAAAGGAATTTATGCCAAAATCTGGAATAAAGCAAGTGAAGTGTTGTATGCTCCATACCACCGTTATACCAGTCAACAGGCATCCAATAATCCATAGCCTCTTTGGAAATCATTTCCTCTGAGTTCAGCGGATCACAGTATCTTATAAAATACCAAGAAGAGCCTGCCCACTGAGGCATTGTATCTGTTTCTCTCTTAGCCGGAGCGCCGCATTTAGGACATGTAGTATTCACCCATTCCGGTACATTTACCAAAGGTGACTCTCCGCTGTCTGTTTGAACGTAATTCTCTATATCGGGAAGTTTAACTGGAAGATCCTTTTCCGGAACAGGAACCCAACCGCAATGCTCACAATAAACGAGCGGAATAGGCTCGCCCCAATATCTCTGTCTGCTGAATACCCAGTCACGAAGTTTATAATTAACTTTTTTGTGTCCGTATCCCTTATCTGCCAACCACTCTTTGATTGTCTTTTTAGCCTCGGCAACAGACAATCCGTCAAGGAATTGAGAGTTTGTCATAATACCGCTTTCTATATCTGTATAAGGCGCGTTTTGAACGTCTCCGCCTTCAACTACTTCAATAATAGGAAGCCCAAATTTCTTAGCGAAAGCCCAGTCACGATCATCGTGTGCCGGTACCGCCATAATAGCACCTGTACCGTAAGATATAAGAACATAGTCAGAAATCCATACGGGTATTTCCTTACCGTTTACGGGATTTACAGCTGTGATACCCTTAAGAGGAACGCCTGTCTTGTCCTTTGCCATCTCAGTACGTTCAAAATCTGATTTTTTTGCTGCTTCTGCTTTATATGCAAGTACATCACTGTAGTTTTCAATTTTATCCTGTAATTTTTCTATAATAGGATGCTCCGGTGAAACAACCATGTATGTTGCACCGAAAAGTGTGTCGGGACGTGTAGTGTAAACAGTGAGTATTCCGCCGTCAATATCAGCTGCTGCAGGAACTTTAAAGTCTACCTCTGCACCCTCGCTTCTGCCTATCCAGTTACGTTGTTGTGTTTTTACTTTTTCTATAAAATCTACGCCGTCAAGACCGTCAAGAAGTTTTTGTGCGTAGTCTGTGATTTTAAGCATCCATTGAGACTTTACTTTTCTTACTACTTCTCCTCCGCAACGCTCGCACACTCCGTTTACAACCTCTTCGTTAGCAAGGCCTACTTTACATTCTGTGCACCAGTTTATCGGAATTTCTGCTTTATAAGCAAGTCCTTTTTCAAATAATTTTAAGAAAATCCACTGTGTCCATTTATAGTAAGCAGGATCTGTTGTGTTTATTTCTTTTGACCAGTCAAAAGAAAAGCCTATTTTCTTAAGCTGACTCTTAAAATGTGCAACATTTTTCTCTGTTACAATTGAAGGATGTACTTTATTTTTTATTGCAAAATTTTCTGCAGGAAGACCGAATGCGTCCCAACCTATAGGAAAAATTACATTGTAGCCTTCAAGTCTGCGTTTTCTTGCAATAATATCCATTGCTGTATTAGAACGAGGATGACCTACGTGAAGACCATTTCCCGAAGGATACGGGAACTCAATCAGACCATAAAATTTCTTTTTGCTTTTATCAATAACGGCTTCGAAAGCTTTATCTTCTTCCCAAATTTTTTGCCATTTAGCTTCTATATCTGCCGGTCTATACTCATACATTTTTTCTTTCATTACAAGCATCTCCTTAAATTATATCTGTAAATTATTCTGATCTTTCTGACAACTCGATATATCCTTGTTTGCCGCCTACATTTTTATAGGCAGGTCTGATAATCCTATTGCTGACAGCAAGCTCTTCAAGTCTGTGAGCACTCCATCCTGCAATTCTTGATATTGCAAAAATAGGAGTATACAGTTCTTTTGGAATATTAAGCATAGTATACACTAAGCCGGAATAAAAATCCACGTTGGCACACATAACCTTTGAGGATTTCTTATATTCTTCAAATGCAATAGGAGCCAACTCTTCGACTGTATTATAGAATTCAAATTCGTCAACCCATTCCTGTCCCATTGCATTTGCAAGTTCTTCTGCTTTACGCTTTAAAAGTTTTGCTCTCGGGTCAGACTTTGTGTAAACTGCATGACCTATACCGTAAATAAGTCCTGATTTGTCATAAGCCTGTTTATCTAAAATTTTGATAAGATAGTCTTTTATCTGTCCTTTGTCCTTAGTGTCGGTGATATGATTTTTCATATCTTTTATCATCTCCATAACACAGTGATTTGCACCGCCGTGTTTAGGACCTTTTAATGCACCTGTTGCGGCTGCCATAGCAGAATACGTATCTGTTCCCGTAGATGTTACAACATGAACTGTAAAAGTGGAGTTATTTCCGCCACCGTGTTCCGCATGTAAAACTAACGCAAGGTCAAGTGACTCTGCCTCAAGCTGTGTAAACTTGCTGTCAGGGCGAATCATCTGCAAAAAGTTCTCTGATGTAGAAAGTCCTTTTTGAGGATTGTGGATATAAAGGCTCTCGTCATAATAATAATGGCACCTTGTTTGATATGCATACGCTGCCATTGTAGGCATTTGAGCGAGAAGTCTTATACATTGACGCATAACGTTCTTATACGATATATCATCCGGATTAGGATCGTATGAATAAGAAGCCAAAATACATCTGGCGAGCTTATTCATAATGTCTTTGCTGGGAGCTTTCATTATCATGTCCTCTGCAAAGCCCTCGGGAAGTCTCCTGTATTCGTCTAACAGAGCTTTGAAATCTTTAAGCTGCCTTGCTGTGGGCAACTTTCCTGTAATTAAAAGATATGCAGTTTCTTCAAAGCCGCAACGGTTGTCTCGTTCAAAACCATTAGCCAAATCCTCTACACTTATTCCTCTGTACAAAAGTTTACCGTCAATAGGCACTTTCTCGTTTTCTTCAATAATATATGCACGTACATCACCAATGCTTGTAAGACCTACAAGCACACCCGTATTGTCTGAATTTCTCAAACCGCGCTTTACGTTATATTTAGCATAAAGATCCGGGTCAAAGGTATCTTTTGCTACGGCTGTTTCTGCCATTTCTTGTATAAAACCGCCGTACTTTTCTAGTGTAGAATCATAATCGTGACGATACATTTTATTTCCTCCAACAAAATAAGCTACAAATAAATAAGCCATTATACCGACCTATCTGCATAAACAGTAAGCACAAGTATAATAGCTTATTTTATTAAATCGTTTCAATTATGTCAATCGTTTATTGCAAATTTACTTTGCCTGCCAAAAATCACTCTTCGTCATCAACCAAGTTTTTCTTAGCTTCTTCAATGATTTTCTTAGCTATATTATCCGGAACATCCTCGTACCTTGCAAATTCAGTCTTGAATGTACCTCTTGCCTGCGTCATAGCGCGAAGGTCTGTAGCGTATTTAACCATTTCCGAATAAGGAGCCTCAGCAACGATTTCCTGCATTCCGTTCTCCATAGGATTCATGCCCAAAACGCGGCCGCGGCGCTTGTTCATATCACCTATTATATCGCCCATGTATCTTTCCGGCACATAAATATTTACACTGAGAACAGGTTCGAGCAATACAGGATTTGCTTGTTTCATACCTGCTTTAAAAGCAATCTTTGCAGCAGAAACAAATGCGACTTCTTTTGAGTCAACGGGGTGATACTTACCATCTACGAGAGTAGCTTTAAGATTAACAACAGGGAATCCTGCAAGTACACCTTTCTTAACGCTTTCTTGAAGACCCTTCTCAACAGACGGGAAGAATTGTTTCGGCACTGCGCCTCCGAAAACTTTTTCGCAGAATTCCAATTCAGCATTTTCTCCCGGTTCGAACTCAATAACAACTTTACCGTATTGACCTGCTCCGCCGGACTGTTTCTTGTGAAGTCCTTCTGCCGAAACTTTCTTTCTGATAGTTTCTCTGTACGGAATTATTGGCTCTTCCAGCTCAACGGAAACGCCGTAACGCGTTTTGAGCTTACTTACTATTGTATCTATGTGTTGGTCGCCAAGACCTGACACAAGCATTTGGCCTGTCTCTTTATTCGTTTCAAATTTAATAACAGGATCCTCGTCTCTTAATTTTGCAATGCCTGCACTGATTTTTTCTTCATCGCCTCTTGCTTTAGGAGCAATGCCCAATGTAAGCTGAGGCTCCGGGAATGGCGTTGCGGCTATTATAATAGGTTTTGTTTTAGAACCTAATGTGTCATTTGTTGTAGTAACACTTAATTTTGCAACTGCTCCCAAGTCACCGCACACAAGCTCTTTAACAGGGATTTGCTTTCTGCCTCTTAATACGAAAATCTGTCCTATCTTCTCGTCTGCACCCTTATTTGCATTGTACATTATGGTATCAGGCTTCATAGTACCTGAACAAACTCTGAAAAGTGACAAACGACCGACAAACGGATCTGCAATAGTCTTATATACAAACAAAGTAGGATGTCCGTCAGGATCAGGCTTCATCTGTTGCGGATTACCGTCTGCATCTGTGTAGTCCAATATAGTTCTCTCAAGCGGAGAAGGCATATAATCAACTATAAAGTCCATAAGTTTCTTAACACCGATATTTTCATACGAAGAGCCCAAAAGAACAGGTGCGCAAGTACAATTATTAATTGCAACTTTAAGTCCCTTTATAATTTCTTCTCTTGTAAATCTCTCTCCGCCAAAGAATTTTTCCATAAGCTCATTGTCAGTCTCAGCAACTATTTCTGAGAGATTCAAATGAATGGCCTCTGCTTTTTCAACCATATCTGCAGGAAGTTCTCCGTCGACCAAATTACCGAAGTTATCAAATACTCTTGCTTGCAAGGTGATTCCGTCTACAACGCCCACAAGTTTACCGTTCTTTCTTATAGGAAGCTGAAGAGCAACACACGGTTTTCCCAGCATTTCTTTAAGCTCTGCGTAAATTTTATCAAAATCTGCATTTTCATCATGCATTTTATTAACAAAAATCACTCTCGGTATATTTCTGTTACTTGCAAATTCCCACGCTTTCTCTGTACCTACCGTCATTGTGGAAGAAACAACAATAACAGCAGAATCTACTACCGAAACAGCCTCTAACATCTCTCCCGCAAAATCAAAATATCCCGGTGTATCTATAATATTAACTGTAGAACCTCTCCAATCAAAAGGAGCTGTAGCAAGGCTCACAGAAGCTTTTCTTCGAACTTCTTCAGGGTCGCAATCGAGAACGGTATTACCGTCACTTACTCTGCCCAAACGATCTATTGCGCCTGCATTATACAACATTGCCTCAGCAAGGGATGTTTTTCCCATACCGCCGTGTCCCAAAAGTACCACGTTTCTTAAATCAGAACTTTTCATATACATTCCTCCCAATAATATATTTAAATTTCTTTAAAGAATATTAAATTTTCGCGTTCTTACTAATGGAGAAATTTTATCACAAGCCGTACTTCATGTCAATTATTTTCCGAAAAAACCGTTATCCCCACATCTTCTAAAACTTCTGCGGTTATACAATAATATTGTTTGCCTGACCTTTCAAAAACGCTGCTTTTTGTATTTAACACTTGCCCCTCATCCGGTATCGACGCATCCAAAGCTCCTTGCGCTTTAAGCGCCGCTCTGTATACAGCTTCTTCTTCTGAAAGCGTAACTGTCTCCCAAACGGTCTCCCTCTTCACAAGCTTCGATGTGCCGAAAGGCATTTTTACATTTTTACCAAAATATTTCTCTGTATACACACTGTCATAGCTTTTAAAAGCTTCATCTCCCCAATTCCACGGGAGCCACTTCCACTCAGGCGGTTCAATTTTAAAATCAAAAATCAAAAGAGATTTTACAGTTTGCTCTTTACCTGTATATTTAAGTGTTTCTACTTCCTTTTCTACGGGAACCTCAGCCTTATACCACACAATCCCCATTATTTGCGCTTTGGCATGCTTGCCCTCTCCCATAACTACTACCTGTCCTTTCAGAGCAGTATTTCCCGTATCTATTATCTGTTTCCCCTGCTCTACAGTGACCTTTTGCAAAAGGCAATCTTTCGACACTGCCAAATCACACGCCTCATCTTCGGAAATCTCGTCGCCCTTTTTGCCTTCGTAGTGTACACCCTCTACTATTTCAATACATATTTTTGTTCCCTTCTTTTTCACCCCTACCCAGCAGAGATTCTTTTGCCCAAGAAGCAGTTGTTCTGCCAGCGCCCGTGAATTAACATTTGACATAAACATACCTTTTCTTATGCCTAATTCAGAGGCGAGCACCCTGGTATTCCGTACAGAAAGAGGATCCGTCCCTTCTACTGAGACATTCCACACAAGCGAGCTCATAAGCGCAAACAAGCCGCAAAGCAGTACAGACAGTATCATCAAAGCTTTTCTTGTCTTATACCGCCTTAACGTATATATAAGGCCTTCTTTTTTTAAAACTTTTACTCTGACACATGCCTTTAACGCAGTAGAATGCACGTTTTTTAAATATTCCGAAGCAAGCATACACATGGTAAATTCTTTCTCGGAAATTTGTGTAAGATCCCAAATAGCAATCCTTCTTCTTATACAAATATTGATAAATTTTTGCGGTCTTTGTCCTGTTATTTTTATTTTTACATAATTTTGAATATAGCTTAAAACTCTGTACATAGCTGTTCTCCGTCGTTATTTATAAGCAATGCCGTCTATTATTCCTTTCACACATAAATATTCATCAGTAATCTCTGCAATTTCCAATTGTTTACCGAAAACACAAATTATTCCTGCAATACTAAATATTTCCACACATCTGTCATTACAAGAACATATTCCCTTATGTGTAAGAATCTGTGCTTTTCGTTTGCCGTAAAGCCTTATAGACGGAATGTTCATATTAATTCCTCCGGCGAGCCAAATTCATATCCTTGCTTTCGCGCTTCTCTTATTATCGCCGAAAGTGCATCGGCATTGTCTTTTGATACTGCGTGGAGCAATATAACTGCTCCGTTATGAAAATTATCGCTCACCATTTTCAAAGCGTAATCTGCGCCCTTTTGAGAATCAGTCAGCCAATCTTGATAAGCAAAACTCCACATGATACACTTATAGTTAAGCTTCCTCGTAATTTCAAGAACCTGACTGTTATATTCCCCTTTGGGCGGTCTAAAAAAATGCATGTGCTGACCGAACTTGTTATAAAACAGTCTGTCAAGCTCCAAAATCTCACTTTCACACTTGTCGTATTTAAGTTCCGGCATGGAATAGTGGTTCAAGGAATGATTCCCCACACTATGTCCCTCTTCAAGCATTCGTCTTATGATACTATCGTTTTTCTCAAAATAATCACCGGTTATAAAAAATATCGCCTTAACATTTTCCTCTTTCAATGTGTCAAGGATATCTTCTGTGTAGCCATTCTCGTATCCTTCATCAAAAGTCAAATACATCTTATTCTCATTAATATCCCCAAGGTACATTCCGCCTCCGTCTAACAAAAGACGCACCTCGTCCTTCCCTGCCTCCGGAATAGCTCCGTTTTTACCCCTGCACAACCCCCATCTGTAAACGGATTTATCTGCACTCGTGGCTGTTTGTACTATTTCTACGGAATACCTGTCTTCGCCTTCTTTGTACATCACACCTGACATTCTCATTATAGGATACACAAGAAGCAGCATAAGAAGCATTGCCGGCATTGTAATAAAAATTTTTGAACGCATAAAAAAAGCGGCACTCCTTTACAATATTGTCTTTACAATATCTATTCCGGTTTGCCGCTGTTTATGACGTGTTAGTATTATTTGTTTTATTCTGCGTTTTTAAGTAAATTTGTATTTATATCATCCGGCTTGCAGCCCTCCATAATAATGCTTTCTCTCATACCCCATGTTATTTCACAAGCCTTTTCATTCTCTAATGCTCCCAAGGGGCCGTTACCGTTTAAATAAACGCCGCTGTAAAGCTTATCCGGTGCACCTATTGCATAAATTTCAAACGGGGCAGAGTGCTGTCTGCCGTTAATTATAACATACTGTCCTACAATTCTGATTTCAGACATGGCAGTAAGCCTTTCTCCGTTTATAGAAATTGCTTGTGCAGAACTTGCCTTTAACTCATTTACCAAACTCAGCAGATGTCGCTGAAGTGTTGCTGAAAGTATATCTCCCGTCAATGTAACGGAAATATACAATCCTTCCCCCTCAACCTTTGTAACACCTGAAAATTTTTTAATGCTGTTTAATTCTTCTTCCAGCTTTTGTATTTGTTCTTCATTTGTTGCACTTTCGAGAAGTTCTACCTTTTCAGATAGTTCTTTATTTTCTGTTTCAAGAGTGTTTAGTTCTTGCTCAAGATTAAGTATATTTGTCTGATACAGCGCTATCTTATCTGTATCTGCACCATGGCTCCCGGCCGAATTAAGACTTTTATACTGAATCGAAATAACAACACCCATTACTACGCATACTGCGGTTATTGCCACATCACGTATAACGGCTGCTTTTTTCTTTTTCTTTTCTCTCATTCTTTTCACTACGTCAGTAACGTCAGAAGCTTCAGCTTCTTTATTAGCAGTAGTATTCTGTTGTTGTATATTTTTATCTTCTTCTGCCATTTTTTTCTCCTGATTTTTATTATTTAAGCAAATCAACAGACGATAAATAAGATTTGCTGTATTTCTTAATTATAATATTGTCTTTTACAACAGGGTCCACAATAAGATTGTCTTTTATCATAATTGCATATATTGTGCTGGACTTAAATGCCGCTAAAAGCTCTTGCGGATTGCCGATTGCCTCAATATGATAAGGGGCGAAAAGCTTTGTCCCATTTACTCTTATACTGGGGCCAAGGCAAAGTGTTTCACTCATTGACACAATCCTTTCTCCGTTTACAGCTATTGCTTGCGCTCCTGCCGCTCTTAATGTATTAACTATTTCATTCAGATATATATCATGCACCAAAAGCCCCGGTACCGAATCATATCTTGAAGGTGCATCATCAAGTCCTATATCTATGCCTGCTCCCGAAACAGTCGTAAGACCGGCATTAAATCTGTACTGCGTTATATCCGATTCATATTTTTTATATAATTCATAAAATTGTTTTTCATTGTTATAAAGGTAATTCATTTCAGAATTATATCTGCTTTGAAGAGCTTCTTTTGATTCATGTTCTTTTGCAATTTTTTGCTCAAGCTCTTTTATTATTTCTTCATATTGCAATATTTCGGCAGAAGCATTTTTTTCTTGTTCTTTTTTTGCATTTGAGACAGATTTAAATTGAAGGGCGACAACGACTCCAAGCAACACAAAAATCAGCATTGCAATGATACTGTTTTTTCTGCTTGTTTTGCTATCCACCTTACTCATACGGACTCTTCTCCCTAATTAATTTACTATAGGCAAACACAGTATAATAGCTTTTATTTTTTATGTCAATTGACAATCATTCCCCCTTTGCCTATAATTTCAAAGTAATTTCTATTAAAAAGGACAATTATTATGGATTCAAAAAAACTCACGGCTGCTATATATACTTTAGGTTGTAAAGTTAATTTTTACGAAAGCGAAGCTATTACAGAATCACTTTCATCGATGGGTGTTTTAATAAAAGATTTTGACGATATTTGCGATATTTATATCATAAATACTTGTACCGTTACAGCCGACAGTGACCGTAAAGGTTTAAAAATAATACGCCGTGCCATCAAAAGAAATCCAAATGCTTTTATTGCCGTTACAGGTTGTCTTGCTCAAAGAAATCACGAAGCCATTTCCAAAATACCGGGAGTTTCTCTCATAACCGGAAACGAAGACAAAATTTCCGTAGCAAAACAGATAATGGAGCGTTTTAATCTTAGCAGGCACCAAACGGAAATACGCATTCTGCCCTTTTCAGACACATTACAAAGCTCTTTTATTGATGCTTTTAACAGAACGCGCGCCTATATAAAAATAGAAGATGGTTGCAGTTCAAAATGCGCGTACTGTATAATTCCAAAAGCTCGCGGGCCCGTTCGTTCAAAGCCTCGGGAAGATATTTTGCGCGAGGTGAATGCTCTTGTTTCAGGTGGTTGCAAGGAAATAGTTTTGACGGGAATTGAAATATCTTCATATCAATTTGATTTTATAACACTTCTCGAGGAGTTAGACAAAATTGACGGACTGGAGCGCATACGTCTTGGCTCTCTTGATCCTTTCTTTATCTCTAAGGAACTTGTTGATTCTTTAAGCAAAATCAATAAGCTTTGTCCGCATTTTCACATATCTTTGCAAAGCGGTTCAAGTAACACACTTGCCGCCATGCGCCGCAAATATAACGCTAAAACAGCATTAGAGAGGATTCTGTATTTAAAAAATTCCTTTAATAATTGTAATCTTTTCGCTGATGTTATTGTAGGTTTTCCCGGTGAGAGCGATAGTGATTTTGCTGAAACGGTACACTTTATCGAAAGTGTTCGTTTTTTGCATCTTCATATATTCCCATATTCTCAAAGGGCAGGCACAGAAGCTGCTGAAATGACAAATCAAATTTCACCTCAAGTAAAAAAAGAACGTGCTGCCTTTCTTGCAGACGTTCAATCACGCATTAAAATGGATTTAATAAAAGAATATATATCTTCGGGTGAAAAAGCAAATGTCCTTTTTGAAACCTATAAGGACGGTATTCTAAAAGGACATTCCGATAATTTTATTGAATTTGTTTGTGAGTCAAAGGAAAACCTCCGCGGTACAACAGGAACGGTAATTCCCGTATCTACCGATGGCGAAAGTATTACAGGTTATTTAATGTCATCCTCATTGTCATAGCTATTGTCAAACTCGTCTTCGTCATCTTCGTTTACAATTGCGTCTTCTGTATAATTCTCTTCGTCCTCTGTATCATCCTCCAAAGCTTCTTCTAAAGCTGCTTTGTTTTTATCAAGGTCAATAAAGAACTGTACCAAATACGCAACGCAGAACAATGCAATGCCTACAAACGCTTCACCGAATATGCCAACTTTCTTAACTGTAAGAATAAGAAATACTACAGCGACGATAAAGAGAACTCCCTTAACTATCGTCTTAACTTTATATGAAGTTTCCTTCTTAAATCTGTCTATATTGTCTATCAACGGGAAAACCACATCAACTAACAACACGGAAATAAGTGCTGTTGACATAGAAATCATCAAAATAGGCTGTTGGAGATTCTCCGGAAGAATTTGGAAAAATGCCAAAAGCACAAAAACGATTGATATCATCAAAACAATAATAAATATATTTGTAAGTAATGTTCTTTTTTTCATTTTCAGAACTCCTTCTATCAAAATTTATATAAATTCTACATATATTTGAATACGTTGTCAAATTTATTTTTTAACTATATTTGCCGCATCCTCAGGTGTGGAAACTTCATATTGCTGACCGCTTTCCATGTCTTTTATTTTAAACACACCTTGTGTCATTTCATCGCCGCCTATGATGGCAACATACGGTATACCCAACTTATTAGCGTAAGTAAGTTTCTTAGCCATTTTACCATCGTTCATATATACCTCTACAGCGTATCCTGCCTTACGGAATTCCGTAGCCTTTTCTAAGGTGTATTGCACAGTGTCGCTCATTGGTATAAACAGAATCTCTGTAGGTGTACATCTGTTATCATATTGGATGGCTCCAACTTCGTTAAGTTGGTAGAACAACCTTGAAAGGCCAATGGATATGCCGACTCCGGGCAAACTTTGTTTTGTGTAATTTGAAGCTAATTCATCATATCTGCCGCCGGAACAAATACTTCCCAATTGAGGATAATCGCAAAGCATCGTTTCATAAACTGTTCCTGTGTAATAATCAAGTCCTCTTGCAATTTTAAGATTAACTGTAAAATATTCTTCGCTTACACCTAATGCCTTTATATTCTCACATACTGCTTCAAGTTCAGCTAAACCTTCTTTGAATTTGTCGTTAGGAATATCATAAGCTTTAAGTCCCTCCAAAATATCGGCAATGCTTCCTGAATTATCCAAAAACTTCAATACATTCTCTGCAGTATCCTCTGTAAGGTTTACTTCCTTGATTAATTCCTTTTTAACATTGTCTCTGCCTATCTTGTCTATCTTGTCAACGATTCTCAAAGTTTCAACAGTATTCTCAATTTGGAGATATTCGAAATATCCATTGAGCAATTTCCTGTTATTTATCATTATCTTAAAAGAGCCTATATTCAGAGCTTTAAAGGTAGAGAAAATAACACTTACAATCTCAGCATCATTTACAATGCCCAAAGAGCCATTTCCTATAATATCAATATCGCATTGATAAAACTCACGGAATCTTCCTTTTTGAGGTTTTTCTCCTCTGTATACTTTACCTATATGATAACGTCTGAAAGGAAATGTAAGTTCTCCGTAATGCTGCGCAACATATCTTGCAAGAGGTACCGTCAAATCAAATCTCATGGCAATATCACTATCGCCTTTGTTAAACCGGTAAACCTGCTTAGCTGTCTCTCCGCCGCTCTTAGCAAGCAAAACTTCCGATTTTTCAAGAACTGGTGTATCTAAAGGAATAAATCCGTAACTCTCAAAAGTTTTTTTGATTATATCTGTCATTCTTGTCATAATCATTTGTTCTTTGGGCAAAAGCTCCATAAAACCGGAAAGAATTGATGGCTCCACTATTTTTCTTTGATTATTTTGATTTTCGCTCATTTCAAATACCCCTTTGATATGCGTGAAGTTATTTTATATAAAAAAATCCGAACCTGATTGTTTCACAGATTCGGACTTTGTGGTGATCCATCGGAGACTCGAACTCCGGACACCCTGATTAAAAGCCAGGTGCTCTACCGACTGAGCTAATGGATCATAACCCAATGCTTCGCTCTCGCAAAGCGCTTGGATATAATACATCACTAAACAAGTGTTGTCAATAGTTTTTTTAAGATTTTTAAAAAAAATTTTTGCCGAATTATTTGCTAAGTACTGAGTCGGATACTTTAATTACAGGACGAACGCCCTCTGTTATATCATTAACAGTATAACCGCCTTCTGAAATCTTTCCTGCACGATCAACAGCCAACATAAATGTTTTAGCTCCGGGATCTCTCAACCACCAAATACCTGCATCTTTGTTGTCAGAAGCCAAGCCTCTTGCTTTTGCATAATTTGTGCCGTATGCCATTGAGTTAAATCCACTTTCTGCTGTGAAATACTTATTAAATTCTGCTTGAGAGAGTAAGTAAACAACATTCTCAGAGTCGTTGCCACCCTCTGTCTTATAAGTGTCATTGTCTGCACAAGATACTGTAACCTTCTTTAACTCAGCTATTTCTGCTTCTGAGAAAGCTCTGTTAAGGAAATTGAGTTTTTCTTTATATTTTGCACCATTATTAATATTATACTCGTCTGTACCGTTTAACCAGTCACGTAAAGAAGAAGTTTCCCATGTACAATCACCGTATAAATCGTTGTATTTTATACCACCGTCGAGAATCTTGCTTGAAATAAGAAGACTTTCTCCTCCTGTTTTTTCAAGAACTATCCACTTAATCGGCTCAACAAGGTACAAATTATCTCCGCAAGACATATACAACTGTTCTTCTTGTGCTACTCCGTCTACTTTTGCCTGATAGACATAATAACCTGTCTCCAAATCGTATTTTGCAGACATCTTGTCATCGCTATACTCGGTCCACAAACCTGTTTCAGGGTCAATTTTAACATTGTTTTTAATTGCACTTTGAACGTCGGCTGCTGCTTTTGTCTGAGGATACATACCAAATTCTACCAACTTATCATCTGCAACCTCATCTTGCTTTGAAATTGAAGGATCTCCGCCGTTAGTAGTCCAATCAGACTCACCTATCTCTGTATCCTTACATCCTGTAAACAAAACCAAACTTGACATGATAACAAGCGCCAATATCACGGACAATAACTTTTTGTGTGTCATAAATTAAATGCCTCCCAATACGATAGATAACACGCATAGACAATGCGGTAAACAACACAATAATATATACTAACGAAGTATACCTTCTATTGTTTTGGATGTCAATAAATAAATAAAAATTTTAGTATTAAATCTTGCCTTCCGCTCATATACTTGCTTTGTAAACCGCAGCGAGTACAGGGTTACTATTTAATAAGGAGGTATTTCAGTGGATAGATTTGATATTTACCAGCAAATAGCGCAAAGAACTAACGGAGATATTTACATCGGAGTTGTAGGCCCCGTCCGCACGGGAAAGTCTACTTTTATTAAAAGATTTATGGATTTATTGGTGATTCCCAATATTACCGACACTTTTGAACGTGACAGGGCAATAGATGAGTTGCCTCAAAGTGCTTCAGGCAAAACCATTATGACAACAGAGCCGAAATTCA
The DNA here is from genome assembly GCA_017560765.1 of Clostridia bacterium. Classification (GTDB taxonomy): domain Bacteria; phylum Bacillota; class Clostridia; order UBA1212; family UBA1255; genus Egerieisoma. The sequence goes on from JAFZEI010000028.1 coordinate 55,215, forward strand.
TCCCAAACGAGGCTGCTAACATCACGATTGACGGCAACATTAATTTAAGAGTTCGTCTCGTTGACTGTGTTGGCTATCTTGTTTCCGGAGCCTTAGGCCATCTTGAAAACGATGTTCCCCGTATGGTCGACACACCTTGGTTCGAAGAAAAGATTCCCTTCGGCCAGGCGGCGGAAATAGGCACTAAAAAGGTTATTACGGAGCATTCAACCATTGGGCTTGTTATCACGACAGATGGCAGCATTACTGATATTTCAAGAGATGAATACGAAGAAGCAGAGGCGCGCGTTATTTCCGAATTAAAAAGCACCGGCAAACCTTTTGCCATTCTTCTCAATTGCATAGACACCTCTTCTGAGGATATTATTCCTTTAAAAGAAGAATTAAGTGAAAAATACGGTGTTCCTGTGCTTCCTGTAAATTGCAGCACAATGACACAAGAAGATATTAACAATATTATGCAAACATTACTGTATGAATTTCCAATATGCGAAATAGGCATTAATATTCCGTCGTGGATGATTAGTCTTGATTACAATGAGGAGCTAAAGTCCTCCTTGACGGATGCTATAAAGGATTCTTTTGAGGAAGCATCTAAGGTTCGCCATATTAATGATTGTGTAGAGGCTTTAAAAGGATATTCTTTTGTAAAAAATGCTGTTGTTGCTTCTATTGACGCAGGAAGCGGTTGTTCTTTAATTGATATACAACTGCCGGATGAACTTTTTTATAATATTTTATCCGAACGTTCCGGGCTTGATATTACTGATGATAAAGCACTCATTTCAATGATTCGTGATTTAGGCCGCATTAAACGTGAGCACGAGCGTTTGGAAACTGCTCTTCGTGAGGTAGAGCTTAAAGGCTACGGAATAGTCATGCCCACCATGGAGGAAATGCATTTGGAAGAGCCGCAAATAGTTAAGCAAGGCAACCGCTTCGGCGTGCGTCTGCGCGCTCACGCTCCGTCAATACATATGATAAAAGCCGATATCGAAACTGAAATTGCGCCTTTTGTTGGCACGGAGAAGCAATCCGAAGAACTTGTAAATTACATTTTAAATGAATTCGAGGGCGATCCTCAATCAATATGGACTTCGAATCTATTCGGCAAGCCTCTTAATGAGCTTATGGGCGAAGGCCTCCAAAGTAAACTAAACCGTATACCTGATGAGGAGCGTGTCAAACTCCAGGAAACAATACAACGCGTAATAAACGAGGGCAGTGGCGGACTAATTTGTATAATTCTGTAAGAACAGCTTATAAGAAAACACGGGAACATCACATAAAAATGTAATTTTCCCGTGTTAATATCAATTAAACTTTAAGTATTTATTCTATTATCTTATCAAAAGCAAGTTCAAGTGCCTTTTTAATATCAGAGGCACACTCCTCGTAATCATCCTCGTCACCGCGGTAAGGATCATCAATGTCAAGATTACCGTCTAAGCCCTTGGCACCGTATGCCAGCTCATTTAAAGTATATGTCTTGCTTACAGTATCAGAAAATGCATCCTCAATTGCCTGCTGATGACTGTCAGACATAGCAATAACCAAATCACTTTCTTCAAGTAAATCACGGTCCAATTGCTTCGCTCTGTGCTTATCAGAGTCTTCTATGCCGTAATTTTCCTCAAGAACTTTAACTGCCGGAGAGCCGGCCTCATCATCTTCTATGGCAAACAAGCCTGCTGATGAAACCTTATAGTCTCTCTTGTTTAATTTACCCTCTTCATCGGCTTTCTCAAGCATATCTTTTAAAATATACTCTGCCAAAAAGCTTCTGCATATATTACTCGTGCAGACGAAAAGAATATGTTTCAAAATTAAAATAACACCTCATTCTCTAAAACAAATATGATTACTTGCTGTTCCGGGCACTTACACTGTAAAAATATTCCCTCCGGCAGCACGATACAATCTGTTCATAACAGCATCTCCCGTTCCGCCTTTAGGTAGTGCCTCTGCAAAAACCATATTAACGCCCATGTCATCAAATCTTCTCAGGCAATGGAACAAATTAGATGCCTGCTCTAGACTATCTTGCAGACTGCCTAAAGATAAAACAACAACATTGTCCTCCTTATAATAACAAAAGCTTTCGTCAGTTGCAAGAACTCCGCAAGAATATCCTTCATTTTTTGCCTTTTTTATTTCTGATAATATATGTGATACTACAGCCGAAGGCTCTCCGTCACATATTTTAACGGTTGCTTTCGGTGCATAATGTCTGTATTTAAGTCCCGGCGAGCGAGGCTTTTCCGTAGCATTATCGTGCGGCTTCATCCAATCAAGTTCGTCTGCCGATTCAACGACAGTAGATATTTGCTCCAGCGTTACAGCTCCCGGCCTTAATATGCTCATTTGCTCACCTGCTATGTCGAAAACTGTCGATTCTACTCCAACTTCGCAATTGCCGCCGTCAATAATAATATCTACTCTGCCCATCATGTCTTCTATAACATGTGCGCCTCTTGTGGGGCTTGGCCTTCCTGATAAATTTGCGCTGGGAGCCGCAATCGGTACTCCGGCGGCTTCAATTAAGGCTTGTGCGATTGGGTGAGACGGAAATCTTATGCCTACCGTATCGAGTCCGCAAGACACATTGGCAGGTACTGCATCATCTCTGTGAGCAATCAAAGTAAGCGGTCCCGGCCAAAATTCATCTGCCAACTTGTCTAAAATATCTCTTTGTATGCCGTCACAATCTGTAACAAGCTCCAGCATTTTATAATCCGAAATATGTACAATAAGCGGATTGTCTGCAGGTCTTCCCTTCGCTTTGAAAATATTATTTACTGCATCTGCGTTAAAAGCACTTGCCCCGAGGCCGTAGACCGTTTCCGTAGGGAAACAAACCAAACCGCCTTTTCTTATAACCTCAGCACAATGGGCGATTTTTTCTTTATCGATATTGTTTATGTCAATTTTTATTATTTCTGTATTCATAGCTTTATCCGTTTCCCTGCGCAAGCTTTTCTGCTCTCTCATTTGTAATCAAAGCCTCAACTATTTCATCAATATCTCCGTCAAGAATAGGCTCTAACCTATACAAAGTGAGATTGATTCTATGATCAGTCACGCGGTTTTGAGGATAATTATACGTCCTGATTTTTTCGCTTCTATCTCCTGAGCCTACTTGATTTTTTCTCGTTTCTGCTACTGAATTATCTCTTTCAGCCTTTTGCATTTCATATAATTTTGAACGAAGCACCTTAAAAGCTCTTTCTTTGTTTTTAAGCTGCGAACGTTCATCCTGACACGTAACAACAATTCCTGTAGGCTTATGGATTAATCGAATGGCAGATTCCGTTTTATTAACGTGCTGTCCTCCTGCTCCGCCCGAGCGGCAAGTTTCTATTTCTACGTCGCTTAAATTAAGTTCTACGTCAACGTCCTCCACCTCAGGAAGTACGGCAACCGTTGCCGCCGAAGTGTGTATTCTGCCTCCTGACTCCGTAACAGGAACACGCTGAACTCTGTGGGCGCCGCTTTCGAATTTCAGCTTGCTGTAAGCACCGTTACCCACCACCGTAAATGTACATTCCTTGATGCCGCCGATTTCCGTCTCGTTAAAGTCGATAATTTCAATTCGCCAGCCCATGCGCTCTGCATATTTTGAATACATTCTGAAAAGCACCGCGCCGAAAAGCGCCGCTTCTTCTCCTCCTGTGCCGCTTCGTATCTCCACGATAACATTCTTGCTGTCATTAGGGTCTTTGGGGATAAGCATTATTTTGAGTTTTTCTTCCAATTGGGCAATTTCTTCTGTTTTGTTATGAAATTCCTCTTTTACCAGCTCTCGAAATTCTTCTTCAAGCTGTCCGGAAAGCATTTCTTTTGCCTCTTCCCGTTCTTTTACTGCTTCTTTATATGCTCTGTAGACCGTCACAAGCTCTTCTAATTCGGAATGCTCTGTGGCCGTCTTTCTGTAAGCCTGAGAATCACCTAAAACCTCAGGGTCTGTTAATTTTTGTGTAAGCTCGTCAAATCTGTATTCGGCTGCTTGTAATTTATCTATCATAGTTCTTTTCTGTTCTCCAAAGCTCTTGCTATTGTAACCTCATCCACATATTCCAAGTCGCCGCCTACCGGCACACCGTGGGCAATTCGTGTAACCTTAACTCCTAATGGTTTTAACAATCTGGCTATATACATTGCAGTAGCCTCACCTTCCACATTCGGATTTGTCGCTACTATTATCTCGCTAACGGTATCATCAATTCTCGCCAGAAGCTCTTTGATGCGGATTTCATCAGGCCCTATGCCGTTTATCGGAGATATGACGCCATGTAAAACATGATATCGTCCTGAGAAAACCTTTGACCTTTCCATTGCCATAACATCTCTGGGGTCCTCTACAACACATATTTTCCCGTTGTCACGTGCCGGATTACCGCAAATATCGCAGATATCTTTGTCTGACATATTTTGGCAAATTTGACAATATTTCAGCTCTTTTCTTGCAGTTTTAATTGCCTCCGCAAATTCTTCCGCTTCTTCTTGTGTTCTGCCGAGAATATAAAAAGCCATTCTTTGTGCAGATTTATGTCCTATACCGGGCAGTTTCTCGAATTGCTCTATTAACTTTGTAACCGATGCTCCGTATACACTCATTTTATATTCCCATTGTATATTTGCCCATTACAGCTTGTGTTTCTTCTTCAATTGCATCAACGCACTCATTGATTGCTGCCACAATAAGGTCTTGAAGCATTTCAACATCCTCAGGGTCAACAACCTCAGGTTTGATTTCCAGTGATTGAAGTTTCTTCTCACCTGTCATAGTAACCTTTACTGCACCGCCTCCGGAAGTCGTCTCAAATACTTTTTCGGAAATTGCAGCTTGCTCCTTCTCCATTTCTCTTTGCATTTGTTGTGCCTGCTGCATCAGACGCTGCATATTATTTCCGCCGCCGTTTTTTGCTCCAAATCCGCCTCTGAATCCTTTTGCCATTTTTCTCAATTCCTTTCGATATATAATAATAAACTTAATCAACAAAGTTATACTTATTTATTTTACCACAAAGTATTTTATTTTTCATTATAAACTTTTCGTCCCAAACAGCCCCCGTAACGGACGAAAAACCACTTCTACGAGAGGCTTGAGCCGTTGCAAAGCACTTTTTCGTCCTAAACAGCCCCCGTAACGGACGAAAAACCACTTCTACGAGAGGCTTGAGCCGTTGCAAAGCACTTTTTCGTCCTAAACAGCCCCAAAACGGACGAAAAACCACTTCTACGAGAGGCTTGAGTCGTTGCAAAGCTCTTTTTCGTCCTAAACAGCCCCAAAACGGACGAAAATCTGCCGGCGAAAGCCAACTGCACACCACGCTTTTACTTTTTATTGAAAAAAACTCCCCGGTCATTTATAATACAGGCAAAGTAAAACACGAATATTAAGAGGAGAAGTAATACCATGATATTAAAAACACTTAATTCTTTAGCAAAAATATATGCAGACAGAGAGCTTGACGATAGATTTATCCAAAACGAAGGTTGTATGTTACAAAACGAAGCCTTTTCTTTTCAAGTTGCTTTTAAATTAGAAGAAAATTCAGATCCGGCAAAAGCAGCGTTCGGTTTCAGCGTTGACATTCCGGAGGAGCTTAAGCCTTACACAAAGGTAAAAGCTATTGATTATGTTCCGTGCGATTATACGTTATATCCTCGTTGTCTCGGTTTAAGCGATCACCCCGAACAGGGACTTTTCCCAGATATTTTAAGAAGCATACCACCTGTTTTTTGGGCTTCCACTAATTCTTGGCGCGGTGTATACATTACGATTGATGCACAAAATGCCTGTCTCAAACCGGGAATTTATACAATAAAAACAATATTCAAATATAAAGGCGAATACACAAAAGAATTCCGTATAGAAGTTCTTGACGCAATGTTACCTCCGCAAAGCATACCTGTAACCAATTGGTTTCACACCGACTGTTTATGTAATTATTACCATGTAGAATTCGACAGCAAAGAATACTGGCGTATTACGGAAAATTTTGCAAAAACTGCCGTTCACTACGGCATTAACATGTTGCTTATGCCGATTTTCACACCGCCACTCGATACAGCCGTTGGTGCCGAGAGAAGAACAATTCAGTTAATAGATGTTTTTAAAGATGGAGATACATATACTTTTGATTTTAAAAAGCTCCGCAAATGGGTAAAAATGTGTAAGCGTGTCGGCGTTAAATATTACGAGGTTTCACATTTATTTACACAATGGGGATGCAAATATGCGCCAAAAGTTATGGCAACCGAAAACGGCGAATACAAACGTATTTTCGGTTGGGAAACAAACGGTCACGGAGAGGAGTATCTCGATTTCTTGTCACAACTTTTACCGGTGCTTATTGCCGAGCTGAAAAAACTTGGCATTTTCAAAAAGTGTTACTTCCATGTTTCGGATGAGCCTACCGGCGAAATGAAAGAAGACTACGGTATATGCTCGAAGTTCTTGCGGGAATTTATTTCCTCAGACAGAATAATCGACGCTTTGAGTGATATTTCTTTCTACAAGGAAGGACTTATCTCTTGTCCGGTAGTAGGTCTTGACCATGTGCATACTTTTGTCGAGGAAAAAGTTCCCACTATATGGGGGTACTATTGTTGCGGGCACGACATGACAAGCAACAGGTTTTTGGCACTTCCTGCAGGACAAAACAGGATGCTCGGTCTTCAGCTTTACAAATTTAACATTAAGGGATTTTTACAATGGGGATATAACTTCTATAACTCCCATTTATCTTTAGAAGAAATTGATCCTTACGCTACTTCTACAGCCGGCGGTTGGGTTCCCGGAGGAGATGCTTATATTGTTTATCCCGGAGCAGACGGCAACGCCGTTGTTTCCATACGTCTCGAAGTTTTCAGGGAAGCTCTTCAAGATATGAGAGCATTAGAAGCTCTTGAGAGCAAATTTGCAGCAAAAGTCGGTAAAAGAAAAGCCCACAAAGCAGTTATTGCAGCTCTGGGGCTTGAAGATATGACATTTCTTAAATTTAACAATGACGGCAAATATCTTGTAGAATTAAGAGAAAAAATCAACAGATTACTCGTCGAATAAAAATATATTACTTTTTTCCTTCTTCTGCCCGGATTGCAGCACGGCGAATTTTACCGCTTGTAGTCTTGGGCAGTTCTTTTACAAATTCTACTATTCTTGGATATTTATACGGAGCTGTAACCCTCTTTACATGATTTTGCAGCTCTTTTTTCAATTCATCTGATGGTTCATAACCCTTTGTCAAAACAATTGTTGCTTTAACAACTTGTCCTCTTACAGGATCAGGAGCTGCTGTAATTGCACACTCTAATACAGAAGGATGTGTCATAAGGGCACTCTCAACTTCAAAAGGACCTATTCTGTATCCGGAACACTTAATAACATCATCAACACGGCCTATAAACCAAATATGACCGTCCTCATCATACCAAGCATTATCACCGGTGTGAAAATCTCCGCCGGCATAAAGCTTTTCATTTGCTTTATCATCATTGTAATATCCTATAGTAAGACCAACAGGACGGTTAGCTTTTGCATTTTTAATTACAATTTCGCCCTCTTCACCTATTTCGCAATCCTTACCATCTTCATTTACTATATGAATATCATAAAGAGCAGAAGGTTTTCCTGTAGAGCCGGGCTTAATATTAATCCACTCAAAGTTAGCCATAAGTACAGGTGTTTCCGTCTGACCAAAGCCCTCGTAGAGCTTATGTCCTGTTAAGCTTTCCCACTGTTCGAAAACAGCCGGGTTTAGCGGCTCTCCCGCCATACAGCAATGATGGATAGAAGACAAATCGTATTTTGTAACATCTTCCTTAATCATAAATCTGTACATTGTAGCAGGTGCGCAAAATGTAGTAATTCTATATTTTTCAATAACACTCAACAACTTATGGGGCTCAAACTTGTCCATATCATAACCGAGATTTGCAGAACCAGAAATCCATTGACCGTAAATTTTTCCCCAAGAAAACTTTGCCCAACCGGAATCTGCAACAGTTAAATGAAGACCGTTCTCCTCTACTTGTTGCCAATATTTGGCTGTAAGAATATGTCCTAAAGGATAAGACTGAACGTGCTGCACCATTTTAGGCATACCTGTTGTACCGCTTGTAAAGTAAATTATCATCAAATCATTTGCCCATACGAAATCCTCTCCCTGAGGGCGGTCAAAAATGTCACTTTGCGAAGCATACGCGTCAGTATAATTTATCCATCCGTCTCTTGTTTCTCCGCTTTCCATAACAAGAGCTTTAAACTTTAATGTAGGACATTGCTCTAAGGAATTCTCAACATGGGAAATTATATTATCATCCTGAGCACAAATAATCATTTTTGCAGAAGCAGCGTTAATTCTGTATACTAAGTCCTTTTCCGTAAGCTGAAATGTTGCCGGGATAATTACGACGCCCATTTTATGCAGTGCAGTTACAGTAATCCAATATTCCCAACGGCGCTTCATAATAAGTAATACTTTATCACCTTTTTTCAGCCCAATAGATTTAAAGTAATTACACATTTTATTACTGATTTTCTTTACATCTGTAAAAGTGAATATTTTCTCTTCCCCGTGGTCGTTGCACCATACGAGAGCACGTTTTTCCGGCTCTGCTTCTGCCCATGCGTCAACAACATCATATCCGAAGTTAAAATCCTCCGGCACATTTATTTTAAAATTCGCCTTAAAATCCTCGTATGAATCAAACTTAATACGAGGCAAAAATTTATTTAATATATAATCCATTATAAGAAACCTCCGTAAATCACAGTAAAATAACTGTTAAAAATTTAGCATCCTTGCCGCCCATTGCATTTTGAGAATGAGGCGTAGTCGGATCAAAATACAAGCAATCACCCTCGTTTAATATAAACTCTCTGTTACCGAAATGAACTTTTACAGTTCCTTCTAAAACATAGTTAAACTCTTGTCCCGTATGAGAAACCATTTTGGGCGGTTCTTTTTCTGTTGAAGCATCAACAGTAACCACCATGGGTTCAATTTTTCTTCCGATAAATTTATAAGCAATACTCTCAAAATCATACCCTTGGTATCTGTCTACAGCAATGCCCTCACCTTTTCTCACAAGAGAGCAATTTGCCAATCTGGGAGATGTACCTGTCAGAAGCTCTGTCATGTCGACTCGCAAGAAAGACGAAATTTCATACAGCACGCTCACCGGGAAATCCACCTCTGCATTTTCGTATGATAAAAACTTCTCAACTGTCATGTTGAGCTGCTCTGCCATTTCCTCCACGCTTACATCCGATATTTCACGAAGCTCTTTTACGCGTGATGCAATTTCCTGGATTTTTGTTGAATTTGCCATAATAAAATTTCCTTCCTTCTAATTTGATTCTAATTTCTATTTTCTTTATACCTTAATTATATCCGAAAAATCAAAAGTTGCAAAGTAATCCTTAGGTGTTTCTGCTCTTCTTATCATCTGAACGCTACCATCAGATTTCAAGAGAAGTTCTGCACTTCTAAGCTTACCGTTGTAATTATATCCCATCGCATAGCCGTGTGCACCTGAGTCAAGAATTGCAAGTAAATCGCCTATTTCAATCTCCGGCAAACTGCGGTCTATTGCAAACTTATCATTATTTTCACAAAGTCCGCCTGTAACGTCGTATATTTTTGTACAAGGTTCATTTTCTTTTCCCAATACAACAATATGATGATACGCACCGTAAATAGCAGGTCTCATAAGATTTGCCGCGCAAGCATCTGTTCCTATATAGTCTTTAAATGTTTTCTTCTCGTGCAGTACCCTTGTTACGAGCATTCCGTAGGGGCCTGTAATGTATCTTCCCAGCTCAGTTTTAATATCAAGTGACTTTATAGGTGATGGCACGATTATCTCGTTATATGCCTTCTCCACACCTGCGCCTATATAGAAAATATCTGCCGGCTCATCTTCGGGCTTGTACGGAATGCCTATGCCTCCCGACAAGTTTACGAAGCTGATTTCTGCTCCTGTTTCTTTATTAAGTCTAACCGCTTCACGGAAAAGTTGTGCTGCCAAAGTTGGATAATAATCCTTTTCTATCATATTGCTGGCAAGAAAAGCATGAATTCCGAAGCGTTTTGCGCCCATTTTCATGAGCTTGCGAATACCTTCTACCATTTGATCAGGCGTCATGCCGTATTTTGCATCACCGGGATTTCCCATTATGCTGTTGCCGACAGAGAAAAATCCTCCCGGATTAAACCTCAAGCAGATTTCCTCCGGTATGCCGCCATGCTTTGCTAAAAAGTCAATATGTGAAAAATCGTCAAGATTTACAATGGCATCAAGTTTTCTTGCATACTCAAAGTCTTCTGCAGGAGTAGCATTTGAAGAGAACATAATCCCCTTGCCGCTAAAACCCAAGCTTTCTGCAAGCATAAGCTCAGTATATGATGAGCAGTCCACACCACAGCCTTCTTCCTGCATCATTTTAATCAAAAACGGGTTAGGACATGCTTTTACAGCAAAATACTCTCTGTAACCTTTATTCCAAGAAAATGCCTTTTTTAAATTTCTGATGACAGTTCTTATTCCATCTTCACTATATATATGAAAGGGAGTAGGATACTCCTTACAAATTTCTTCTGCTTGCTGTTTTGTTATAAACGCATTTTTACTCATTTTTCTTCTTCACCTTTCTGATTATTTTCTGCTTCGTCGTCTTCTTCAATAATATATCGGTCTATTGCTTCCCACAATTTGTCAATACCTGTCCTTTTTTCGGCAGATACGCATATAATATCCTTTTCCGGGGGTATTTGTAAAGTATTTCTTATAATTTGTGCATTATTTCTTGCCTGTTGCTTGCTGAGTTTATCGGCTTTTGTAGCTACAACCAAGTAATCTATGCCGGAATTTAATATCCACTGATACATGTTTTCGTCATCTTTCGATGGTTTATGACGAATATCTACCAGCATCAACACCAGGTACAGCTGCGGTCTTACATTAAGATAATCCGTTATAACCTTACCCCACAGATTTTTTTCGCTTTTTGATACTGCCGCAAAGCCATAACCGGGCAAATCCACAAAATGAATCTCATCATCAAGATTGTAATAATTTATCTGTCGTGTCATTCCCTGTTTAGAACCGCTGTACGCCAGCCTTTTCCGTCCCAAAAGGGCATTTATCAGAGAAGACTTTCCCACATTTGACCTGCCTGCAAATGCCACTTCAAGCAAATTACTGTCGGGATATTGTTTTGGCGAAACGGCTGATATTACAAATTTTGCATTTTTTACCTTCATTGTCAAATCCTCTCCTTTTATTTTAGCTGTACAATTTTTTTAAAAACGTCATTCTGTGTATTTCACTTGGGCCATACTGCGCAATAGCCTCGTAGTGCGCCTTCGTTCCGTAGCCTTTGTGTTTCGCAAAGCCGTACCGAGGAAACTCTTCATCAAACTGTTTCATCAGCCTGTCCCTGGAAACCTTTGCCAAGATAGAAGCCGATGCAATGGATACACTCTGTGCATCGCCGTGAGTTATGGAAATTTGCGGTATTTCTACTTGCGGAATATGCACATGGTCCACCAAAAGTATTCCGGGCATTTTATCATCTGCCATTTTTATTGCTTCTTCCAATGCGTTTCGCATCGCCTCGTATGTAGCCTGCAAGATATTTATCTCATCAATTCTATGATTATCCACCAAGCTTATGCCGTAAGCAAAACTTTTTTCCTTAATTTCTTCAAATAATGACTCACGACGTTTTTCGCTTAGCTTTTTAGAGTCATCAGCCCCCTTAACAAACGGACCTTCTGATTTAAATATAACACAAGCTGCCGCCACCGGACCGGCCAAAGGTCCTCTGCCGGCTTCATCTATACCTGCAATTAAAGAATATCCTTCGGCTGCAAGCTGCCTTTCATATTTGCATAACTCAAAAAATCTTTCATCAGTCATTATTTACCTCAAGCATTTCTCTTCCATCAAGGGTGATTTTTCCAAGCTTACCGCTACGAAAATCTTCCAAAGCTATACCGGCCGCTCTGTACATATCTACTTCCCCGCCTTTAACCAAGCAACCTCTGCGACGTCCGCAGGCCTCAAGATAATCAGTTGGAAGCGTGATATCTTCTTTTTTTATGCCGTATTTTTCTGCTACGGATTCAGGATAATTTTCTGTTAAATATTCCAACAAAAATATGGCTATATCCTGTATATCAAGTACGTCGTTTTTTATTGCGCCTGTAGCGGCAAGACGATACGCGCATCTTTTATCCTCAAACTTAGGCCACAAAAGTCCGGGCGTATCAAGGAGCATTATTTCCGGATGTATTCTTAACCATTGCTTATTTCTTGTTACACCGGGCTTGTCCCCCGTTACGGCAACATTTTTGCCAACAATCTTATTAATAAGAGAAGACTTGCCCACATTCGGAATGCCCACGGTCATTACTCGTATAACAGGCGGCTTTCTACCTGCCTCTTCATAACGTTTAAATTTCTCAGCCTTAGCCTCTTTTACTGCTGCAATAACATCCTTTACACCATTGCCGTTTTTACAATCAGTGTAATAAACCTTTATACCTTTTGAAGCGTAATAATTCTTCCAAAAGCCATTCATTTTAGGATCCGAAAGATCTTTTTTGTTGCCGATAATAACTCTGGGCTTTTGATTCAGCATTTTGTCTATCTCAGGATTTCTGCTGGAAAACGGTATTCTGGCATCGACTATTTCAATCACAACATCAACAAGTTTAAGATTTTCGCTTAATATTCTTTTAGCTCTGGCCATGTGGCCCGGGAACCACTGAATTTGCTTTTCATTTATATTATCTGCGTTCATTCTTTCATCTCCTCAAATTTCTCTATAGGTCTGTAATCCTGAATATTGTTCTGTGACCAATTCAGTGTTTCTAATGCACTCATAGTAAGAATAACATCAAAGTGAGTAATTAAATTTTGAGAAACATCCAAATTCTTAATAGTAGAATTATTTCTGAAACCCTCTATAGAAACAAGTGCATTATAATGAAGTATTACTGTTTCAAGCTTTTTAAGCTTATTAATATGAGATACTTCACTTATAAAATTCCCTGACAAATCAATGTATGATAAGTTCTCCATAACTTCAATTCCCGATACATTTTCAATCAGATTATATCCTGCTATCAATGTTTCTATAGTAGAAATACTGTATAATGGCGACAAATCGACAACCCCTTGTTCTGAATTATCAGAGTTAAGTCCGTAGTTGTATGATAAATCTACATAAGTAAGTGACGTGCATCCACTTAAGGCAGAAATATTTGAAATTCTATTGCCTTTTAATACAAGCTTTTTAAGTGCTGGCAGAGCTCCAATTCCCTCAAGATTTGTAATCATATTGTCTGATAAATCCAACTCTTCCAATAAAATAAGACCTTTAAGCGAACTTATGTCAAGGCCATTTGCCTTAGACGAGCCGGCTGTCAAAATATTGTAATTCTTACCTAAATTAAGTTTTTTTAAAGATGTGATGTTTGCAATAGGTGTGATATCAGAAATTCTATTGCCGTATAAATCAAGTTCCTCCAGTGATTTAAAATATTGCAAGCCATCAATATTTAAAATTCCCTCTACTCTGGCACTGAATTTAGTTATTTCGTCCACATCAGACATCATTATAGGACCTATGTTTTTACCTATTGTATCCCTTACTATATTTTCAAGTCGTATATCTTTAAAATGTATTTCTTCCTCAGCATTTGGTGTTTGTACAGGAGGATTAACTCCTGTTGCCTGTGCAGTTTCTTTTACGGTAGGGACAACAGGTGTAGGCGCTGAAATTAAATTATCTCTTACACATCCCGAAAACAACAATACAATTGCCGCTCCAAATACAATAGCAAAAAACATCTTCTTATACTTGTAATATTTTTTCATATTATATCCACCGCTTTTACAGCCTCATAATCTCCTATACAAATAATTTCCCCGTTATGCCATATATACATTTTACTGTTTTCATTATAAACTGCATATTCAAGATCTCTGTCAAAATAAATATTTAAACCCACATTGTTTGCAATACGAGTAAGTCTGTCCTCGAAAACGTAATCCAAAGTCATAAGTCCATTTGAATTCTGACGGCAAAGCAAATATGTTTCATGACTTCTGCCATATAGTCTTATATCGTAATCAGCATCTGTCCTTTCAATTTTATCCTTTAGAATAAGGTACACATGTTGCTGCTCTTTATCAGTATACGCAACGAAAGGCTTATTATAATAATCATAAATATTACTTGTATCCTCCGCAAGCTTTACTGTTTTATGCTTAGTATCATATATATCGTATCTCCACAACATTCCCTCTGCATCTCTGTAATATAAATAGTTCGTTCTGTTGTCAAACAAAAAAATGTTATCTATATCACATGAAATGTGTTTTTTAGGGGTTCCTCCTTTAGATGTCATATAGACATCCATTTTATCACCGTTTAATACTGTATATAGTAAGAAGTTGTCTTCTTGTGAATAATAAATCACCTTATATATATCTGTGGCAATTTCTGTAAATTTATTACCGTTAAAGTATTGCAATACTCCGGTTTTATAAGTTCCTGATTTATTGCTGTTTGTGTCTACCTGTTCTATATTGCTCAAAAAATAATTGAATGGTACTCCGTCATTGTCTTTGAGCTCATTTGTTGTCGGGTACATCAAAGCCGTTTCTTCTTGACAAAGTATCATCTGCCCATTTTCAAGCTTTTTTATTTGTTTTGCGTTACTCTTTGAAAGGATAAGCGTATTTTCTTCATAGTAGCAAATATACTCATTGTCCGATGAAATATAAAATTTCTTTAATGTGTTAAGATTCTCTGTAATTACCTTACTTTCCCCAAAATAGTCACAATACTTTAAAGTCTGTCCGTCAGCAAAAACAACACCTTCATCAGAAACCACATAATAAGGCAACTCAGTGTTCCCCTCTGTACTCAGAAGCACGTTTTCCTCACCCTTAAATAAATACAAAAGCAATCTGTTTGATGTATCTGTATACACAATCCCACGCCTGTTGCCTAAAAGGCTAAACTCCTTTGCATTATCACATAGGGCCACTCTGTCGTTCGTTTTTATTGAATACTCATATATCATTGTGTTTCTTATATAATAAACCTTCTCATAAGCAGAATCATGTAAAGAATACGATACATTATTATCTACTGTTACAACGGAATTATCTTCTTTCATTATAAAGAGTTGATCATGACCATCAGTAAAAACAAATGGATACATAAAAGACCTTCCCAAACCGTTTTGTTCGGAATATCCTAATTCAGGAACATCACCCGGCAATAATTCAATTACCGCAATTACCATACCTACAACCACAAGTGTTATAAGCGTGATCAAAAAGCTTAATTTTTTTTCTTTTTTTATATAGGTCTTTCCAATTTTCCGTGTCACAGTATCCCCTCCGAAACACTTTATTCCTCATGCCCAACAGGCGGCTTAAACTCCATATTAATATCACTCAAATTATACGGTGTCGCCTGATACACGTAATAATTAAGCCAATTAGCATATAACAGATATGCATGACTTTTCCATTTAAAATATGGTTTTGCCGTAGGATCATCATTAGGAAAATAATTTTGCGGAACATCAATTTCAAGTCCTTTTTCTTTATCCCTCTGATATTCTATTTTTAACGTATCTCTATCATACTCAAGATGTCCCAACATAAAAATCTGTCGTCTGTCATGTGAAGCACAAATACATAATCCGGCTTCTTCTGAAGTGGCCAAAATGTCTAATTCTGGATGTTTCTCAACATCTTCCATTTTTACACCCGTATAACGTGAATGAGGTACATAAAAGCAGTCGTCAAATCCTCGTAATAGCCTTGCAACTCTATTGTGAGATTTATGCTCAAAAATGCCAAATAGCTTTTTATCCATTTGATATTTATCTATACCATAATGATAATACAATCCTGCCTGAGCACCCCAACAAATATGAAATGTTGTTGTTACGTTTTTACGAGACCATTCCATGAGTCGGCAAAGCTCCTCCCAATAGCCTACTTCCTCAAAAGGCATTTGTTCGACAGGAGCTCCTGTGATTATGAGTCCGTCAAATTTTTGATCCTTAACATCATCCAAAGTAAGATAAAAAGCATTAAGATGACTCAATGATGTGTTTTTAGATACATGCGTAGCAGGATGAAGCAAAGTAGGCTCTACCTGCAGCGGAGTGTTACTAAGCAAGCGTAAAAGCTGTGTCTCCGTAACAATTTTTGTAGGCATCAAATTCATTATTGCTATTTTTAAAGGTCTTATATCTTGATGAAAAGCCATGTTCTCATTCATTACAAACACATGTTCTTTTAAAAGTGTCTCTGCCGCCGGCAAATCATTGGGTATCTTAATAGGCATAACATTTCCCTTTCTGAATAATATGTTATCTCTTCTATTTTACACTTCTGTGGGATAATTGTCCATATCCGACATAAATATATTATGAACAAAAATTTGGAAATCGGAAAGGATAATAATTATGATATTTTCCTGTTTAATAGGTATTTTCTCATTTATACTAATGATTTTATTTGTTATTTTTAATTCAGATTGCATACCTGAAACACGCAATGCTCTCTATACTTTTTTAGATTCTGTTTTTCCTACAATGTTTCCCTTTTATGTATTGTCTTCCATTCTTACTGCATGCTCCCCTTTTCAAAAAATGCTCCGCCCGTTAAAACCTATATCTCGCTTTTACAAACTGCCCAATGAATCAATTTCGGCAATCCTCTTAGGTTTACTGTGCGGTTTTCCTATAGGTGCAAAAGTCACCAGTGATTTATACAGTAAAAATTTAATTACGGAAAAAGAGGGCGCTTTACTTGCTTCCTTCACAAATAACGCCGGGCCAATTTATACAATTACAATTATAGGAGGCATATTTCTTCAAAATAAAATGTATGGTTTTCTTATATGGATTTGTATAGCTTTATCCTCCTTAATTACAGGATTAATACTTTGCAAGCTTTGTCTAAATAAAGAAGAAAAGCCTATTGTAAATCACTATAATACCGAAACAAATGTTGACATAACAAAAGCTATTATGACAGGACTAAATACTGCACTTTACGTTGGTGCCGTTATAATATTCTTTGCTTCTGTAACATCCCTTTTAAAACAAATACCGTTTTTTTCTGATTCTGTTTATGTTTCCCTTTATTCCTTTTTGGAATTAACAGGCGGTCTAAAGGCAATGACTGCTCATATAACAAATACATTTCCGCAATTACCATCATATCTTTATTGTGCTATTATTTCTGCCACAGCAGCATGGTCAGGAATTTGTATACACTTGCAAGTCTGTGGCATATTAAAAGCTTCAGGTATCAGTTTAAGATATTATCTTATCGGAAAAATACTTTCTTCATTTATATCATTTTTTACAACGATAATATTGTTTGCTGTAATAATATAAAAAGGACACAACCTTTCGATTGTGTCCTTTTGAAAAACTTTTTAAATTCCTATTATACTGTAAGGAGTTCCCAAATTTCGTTACATTTTTGTTCAAGTGCTGCAAAACCGTCTGAGTAGCTTGCAGAACCGGAAAGATCGTTTCTTAAAATGTTAATAACTCCTTCATCTATTGCCTCAGCAACCTCAATAGGCATACGGCAGTTAACCTGACCAGGTGTAGATGCTGTATCTGCTTTGTAAACAAATGCATCCCAGTTCTTTGTGCTCCAATTAGGATCATCAGGATACTTCCAAGCATCAAAGCCTTCTTCATCAACAGATTTAAGAAGCGGTACTGAACCACCATTTCCTGCATTGAAGGATTTCTGTCCCTCAGGAGCGAAGAAGAATAATGCCAAAGCAGCAGCTGCTGTTACATTCTGTGTTCTACTAAATACACCAACACCTGAAGCACCGCATCCAAAAGAAGGATTCTCAAACAAAGGCATATTTATAAGATCCCATTCAACACCCAAGTTATCATAGTTTTTACCTGCAGACTGAACTGAAGGATATACACAAGTCTTAAATACAGCTTCTTTACCTGCAAAGCCTTCTGCAGTATCGTTAACACCTGTAATCTTAGCGTAATCTTTCTTAGCTAAATCAAGTGCTTCTTTTACAGCTCTGAGAATCTTACCTTCTTCATCGATAAATGTAATCTTCTTATCTGTTGTGCTGCACCATGAATTTCTGTATGTATAAGCCTCAAAGAAAGCTGTATACACAGGTGAATAACCAAGGTTCAAGTCAATCGGATAATAATCATCACCATAAAGCTGCTCACAAAGAGCTTGGAACTCTGCCCATGTCCACTCCGGCTTAACTGATGCACTTGCACCTGCCTCAGTTACAGCTGTCTTGTTGTAAATCAAAGCCATGTGGTTATAGTCTCTGGGAACGAAATACAAACGTCCGTTAACAAGACCCAATGCATAAATACCACTGTATACATCGCTCAAATCGATATCGAACTTTTCAACAAAACCGTCAAGAGGAAGCAATGCTTTATCTGTAACTGCATATTTGTATGTATACAACTCTGCAAAATAGAATACATCACCGATATCAGCTGAAGCAATTCTTGTATCAGATGTAGCAGTGTAATCACGCTCAACCTTTACATCTTTATACTTCTTCTCAAAAGCAGAAATAAATCTCTCTGCTGCCTCCTTAGAAGCTGAGCTTGTAGCTGCAGGCTCGTATGTGAAAGTGATTTCACCCTCAGCAACACCACTCTTCTCGGCTTCTTCGAGTTGTTCCTGTGATACCATTTGCGGTTTGCCGCAAGCAACGATAGAAAATGTCATTACAAGAGCAAGCAGAATAACTGCTGCACTTTTGATATACTTTTTCATCAAAATAACCTCCTAAAAAAATATAATTTTATTTTCTATTGCATTAAAACAACTTTATATTAACACAAGCAAACAATTTGTCAATACGCGGTTTGGCAAAAAACACCTAAAAAACCACAACTTAACAAAATATTAAAATCGCGTTAAATTTTATATGCATTTTTGATACTTATTACCAATTTGCATTTGCCGCATCTTGAATCGTCTGTAACAATTCATCAATGTGTGTCATTGTACTGTCTTGAGTATAAGCATCAAATACATCAGCTATTGCATCTTTAACCTCTAAAGACGCATTCCATGACATGAAAGAAGTTAAAACTGCAGGATAATCATTTTCTGAATAAAGTGAAAATACTGACGTATTCTTTCCTGACAATGGATATTCTCTCCAGAACTTCATACTGTTTGCTGATACTACTGCCGGAACCTTGTAGCCAACATCTCCGGCATACGCTACTGCAGCCTCTTTTACCATTGCATACAATGCAAGGCTTTTTGAAAGCTTAATTGTATTTGCTATTTCTTTAGCTTCTTCCTCAAGTTCTTCATCGCTTTTATCAAAATCTGTTGTATAATCAGAAGACCTAACAACTTCACGATTAATAACAGCAAAACCAAGAGTTTTTACACCGATATTCTTATAAACAGTACCATCTTCTGATGCAAATCCCGGAAAATGAGCAAATTCCCAATCAAAAACAACTGCATCAGGATCATCCTCTGTATCAACTGCCAAATAATTTTGCCATTTTACAACATCAGAGTGGTCTGCAACTATAATACCGTATTTTGACAAGTCCTCACCACGAACATCTTTTGTTTGTTTATTATCAACGTATCCTGTTCTTAAGAAATTGTCAGCAAAATACTTAAGTCCTTCAATTACATTAGGATCAGTAAGATTCAATTCTACTGTTTTGTCTGCAAAAGACACATCATTATATATACTGCCGCCAAAACTCTGTGCAAATGCACCCCAAATAGAATAGTCATTGTAATTCATAAGGATAGGTGTCTCTACACCACTTTCTCTAAGTGCACCAGCATAAGAAAGCAAGTCATCCCAAGTCCAAGAGTCTGACGGAACGGGGTTTTCTATTCCGGCTGCTTTTAATAAATCCAAATTGAGAATTACAACTTGATTTAAATATTCAACAGGACACATATATAAACGACCATCATACATAGAAGCGTCGTATGCAGCCTGCATATATACCTTTGAAGGATAGAGCTTGCCAAAATTACTGTCAGTAAAATCGGTCACACCATTTGCTTCATTGCTGATATCAACAATCCAGCCTTTTTCAACATATTCAGGAAGCTTATCTGAACTGATGAGAACTACATCGCCTATATCTCCGCTCTCAATTCTTGAGTCAAGAGTGTTAAAATAATCCTCATAACCAAGTGTAGCGTCCAACTGAACATCCACACTGGGATATTGAAGTGCAAAAGACTGTGTGAACATAAACAAATCATTATCATTGTCGTTGTTCTCATCTTCGCCATACGGATCCTCTGCAGTATATTTTGCATTATATGAGGATATTATAATACTGCCTGCAAGATCCTCCGGAACAGGATTTGCCTTACCTGAGCTGCTGTCATCTTTGTCTTTGTCCTTACTACCGGAGCAACCGATAAAAGATACTGCCACAACAACAGCTAACATACATATTAAAGCAATACGCAATTTGTTAAACATAAAAAACCTCCGTTACTCAATAACACCCAGTCGTTCAATACCTGATGCCAGTTTGTTCTGTCCGGCAATATAAACAATAAGTACAGGTATCATAACAAGCAAACATCCTGCAAAAAGCATTGGTTCGGTCATAGCCTTGTCAAAATCACTTGCTTCACCGGTGTAACCCATAATTTCCGCATAATATGTCTGAATTTTTTCAAGCTTAGGCTGAAGTGTCATCATATTTTGCTTAAACATATAGGTAGGAGCCTCATAGTTATCATTCCAGTGCCATACAAATGAGAAAATAAATACAATTGAAATGGCAGATTTAACCAAGGGCAACATAATTTGAATAAATACTCTAAAAGGTCCTGCTCCGTCTATACGAGCCGCATCATCCATGGCATCCGGAATTCTCTGGAAGAAGTACATGTAAATCAATGCAAATAAAGCACCTCTTAAGCCAAGTCCAAATATACACGGTACAAGTATTGGTGCATACGTATTTGTTAAACCAAAAGTAGCCCACATACCATAGGAAGACAAAATTGTTGTTTGAGGTGGTATCAACAATACCAAAATCAAGAATATAAACAAAAGATTTCTTCCTCTGAATTTAAATCTTCCTAATGCATATCCGATTATCGCACAGGAAACAGATTGCAATAACGCACTTCCCAAAGACAATATCAAAGAATTCAAGAATGAACGCGGATAAGAAAGACCTATCCAAGCATCTACAAAGTTTTGATACTCAAATGACGTTGGAATCCATTCAACTGTTGGATCCATATAATCCTGATAAGACATCATAGATGTTGTCAAAATATATATGAAAGGCAACAAAAACAAATATGCAAGTTCTATTAATACATAATACAGGAAAATACGTCCGATGATAAAGGTAATCTTTTTCTTTGCCTTATATCCCAAATTTCTATATCTGTCAACAAGTCCACGTATAAAATCAGAAACTCTACCGAAAACCTTTGTCACTTTAGCCACCTCCTTGTAAATAAGATGAATATGAGAATTGTAACAAGAGCGAGAAGCATATACATCCAACTCAATGCAGATGCCATACCATACTCTGTTCCTTTTTCAGTCATTTCATTCATCATACTCATTACCGGGTTATTATACTTTGTAAATGAGTCAACAAGAGCATATATACAATTCAAAATAACAAAAGGTGAAATATAAGGAAGTGTTACATGCCAGAAAGATTCCCATGCTGTAGCTCCGTCAATTTCAACTACCTCATAAAGAATATCAGGAACGCTCTGCAAGGCAGCAAGGAATATCAAAATCTCAACACTACTGCTCCACATGATATCTCCGATATACTGGGTAATTTTTCCTCCGAATGAAGAGAAAATACCTGAAGAAGAATTTACAAGAGAACCAAATACGCTGATACTTCCTACTCCTTCGCCAAAGAGATAGCTCATTATTACTCCCGCAAGAATAACGGGGATAAAGAATATTACTCTAAAATAAACTCTTCCTGCAAACTTTTGTTTAAGAAGCACTGCAACAAACAATGCAAAGAAAACTATTATCGGAACTTGCCAAAGAGAATCTAAGAAGGAATTCAGCATAACCTCACCGACTTCCGGATCTTGAACAATATCCACATAGTTCTGAATACCATTCCACTTACTCTGTCCTTCAAAACCATAAAGGTCTGTAAGCTGAGTAATATAAAAACTGATTCTGATTGAAAGCACTAACGGAACCATAATAAAGATTATGAAACCGATTACCCATGGTAATGAGAATCCCCATCCCTCAAGAGACTTTCTTCTTTCAAAGGAAATAACACTGCCTAAAGTACGCTTATGCGCTAATTTCTTTTTTGCTTTTATCTGTTTAGCCATGCATTACTTCCCTCCCTTCTCTGAAATTTTATAGCTTTCTGCATTAATTGTAATCTTTTCGCCATTAACATCCGTAACTGTTTGTTCAGCTGCCTCATAGTTTACATAAACTCTTGTACCGTCTGAATACTCTGTACAGAAAATATCAAGGCCGTCAACTACTCTAAAATGGTCTGAAATATCAAGTTTTGCAAAAGGTTTAACTGCCTCAGCAACAGCCTTATAACGCTCTACAATTTCATTTTTTAATGTTGAATATTCTGAACGATACAAACCATTGTAATAGGTATATCTCAATTCACTTGTCTTTTCTTCTGTAATCTCATAAGACATGAGAGAACCGTATTCTATAGAACGAAGAGTAAAGAATGCTTCATCGTCTTGATTGTTTACAGGAGCTGAATAATAGTCAACCAATCCATGATATACAATCTGCATAAAAGGAATCTCTTCATCCAAAACAAGGTGAGATGACTTTTCAATAGGCATATCAACGATTATGTCTGCATACGGAATTGCGTATGAGTTTCCGCTATATACTGCAACATCATCAAAGTTAGCACCGTATTTCTGAAGCCACTTTACATATAAGCTGATTGTCTGTACTCTAAACAAAGGATTTTCTTCGTTATAATCAGAAAATACATTGTCACCCAACTGTTGTAAATCAACATTATTAGCACCAAAATCTTTGAGTCTTTCAATCAAATCATCAATAAGCTCTTGATCGAAATATTTAGGTCCCATAACATAGAAGTCAGTTTTTCTGAACACACCTGATGTATCCTTTATATAGTAGTTAAGGTAAAAAGTATTCGCCTGTTTAACAATTGAGTTTCTAAATGTTGCACCATTAGTAGGGCTACCGTAAACAATTAAAAGGTTGTTATCAAGAGCAAGCGTAATATCTTTTCCTTTTGCCCAGCTGTACAAGTCTTTTAAATCACTCTTTCCGCCGTAAGAACCATCAACCTTAAGCTTTGATGTGGCATTCCAGAAGTAACCGCCTTTCTGCCAGCCTAAAAGTGAAAGACGCAAATCAGAAGCACCCATTGAATCAAGCTCATTATAAATAGAACGAACGTCCTCAAAATCAGTCATGACCTTAACTTGATCAAGGACACCACCTACTTCATTTTGAGCTCCCATAAATAATTTTAAATTAAGTACTGGTGAATCACCTGAGTTTCCTGTAGCAAGTTCTACACCATAGCGTTCCTTCCATTGAGCAAGAAGATTAGAACGAACTTCTTTTGCAACATCAACATAAGAATATTCTTCTGTTTCTGATGTTGTAATCTTAGTTCTTTGCTCAACATCACCTAATTGCTTATCCTTTACAACCATGTCATACTGTGTACCACCGTTTGAAATCTGAAGTTTATAGAAATCACGGTAATTGTATTGGAAATAAATAGCATAGAAAGGAAGGTTTCTAATGCCGGGATTTGAAATTTTAAGCTCAGCATTTGAATCTCCTTCTTTTATGAAAGAAGTCATTATAGAGTTTGCTGCGCTGTTAATATTCTCTCCATCATCATCAATATTCTCAACGATACCATATGCGCCAATAGAAAGAAGCAAGTTGTTATAATCCGGTGCATCGCTTACATCGAATGTCAAATCATTACCATAAAGCTTCTTTGAATACTCGTTGTAGTTTGTGATTCTTGCTGTGTCAAATTTTGTAAGAGCACCCGTACCATCCGGTGTTACAAAGTAACCCTCTTGACCGCTACGATGAGCACCCATATAAGGAAGAACACTTAAAGACACCAAGAGAGGTCTTCTGTCTTGTTGCTCATTTTCAAGACCTTTTCTTTCGATTATACCATTTACAGGAATTCTGTAAACGAGCTCATCATTTTCGATAGTAATCTCAACAGAAAACTCTAATTCAAGTTCCTTCATCTCATAACGAAGACGAACACCGTTTTCTATGTAATAGGCAGTTTTAACATGTGCCATTTGATTTACACCAAGTGTGAATCCGCCGTCCATACCTGATTTTGTATAACCTACAAAAACAGGCGAAGTAATAAATTGACCTGTTTCTGAATTTTCAGCATACAAATCCAAATCAGAAGTTTCGCCTTCTTCAAGTGTTGTTTCATGAATAGGCTCAGGATATGAGCGGAAAATCTCACCCGTAACCAAATCCTCTAATATGAAAAGATTATCTCTGTTTGAGAAGCTTAGTTTCAATTTGTCATTCTCTGCTACAACTGTCATACCTTGATCAGTAAGCATTACACCGTTTATTCCCTTTGATTTATCAGGCGCAGCAACTTCTCTGATACCCTCTACACCATCTTTAGGGAAATTAACCTCATTTCCGTCGCCTGTGGCCACTGCAACGATGATAAAAGCAAGAATACAAACAAATACAAGAGCTACGCATCCCTTGATTATTTTTACTCTTTTTTCTCGTCTTGCTACTTGAAACAAAGGATCATTATTTTGTTTTTCTTCAACATTTTTCTTCTTAAACAAGATAAATCATCTCCTTACCAAATTGAATAATAAAGTCAAACATTTGGGCTGCAAGACCGTATACTATAAGGAACAGTAACACTACCGCAACTACGCCGACAGCGGTCAGCATAAATACAACAAATGCCTTTACAGGATGGAAACCATGTATACCTTTTATACAGAAGTACACAAGAGCAATCGTGTAAATCGTAAGTAATGTGCCAAGAATTCCGTAAATACCGGACTCATTTAATGTAAGCAAATGTGTAAGTGCTGCATACGGTAATGAAAGAAGCATCAAAGGACCATGACAGTATGCACCGCCTATAACAACGTCTCTGAATCTACCTTCACCGTACATAATCGTTGTAACACCATAATTTACTATACAAACAACACCCCAAGGTAAAAACGCAAAGAAGAAAGTCAATACCGGTTCTATTGTATCGAGTGATGCTCCACCTCTGTAAATAAAGCTTGTAGCGTATGCAGAAATAACAGAAACAATCGCATACAAAATCATTATAGCTATCATATCTAAATATGAACCCTGGTTTTCATATCTGATTTCTTCAAAGCCGTCTACAGGATGACGCATTATGTTAGTAACGCGACCAAAGAAATGCTTAATTGCAGTAAAGAAATTTTTCCTTTCCACAGGCACTCCGTATTTCTTTCTTCTGAATTTCTTAATAGTAACAACGGCAACCCAAAGAGCTAACAACACAACAATTGTAATTACTATCCATGAGAAATAATCTCTTAAGAAATCCGCTCTCATTTCTTCATAAGCTTCTGATGCATATGTTGCATTTTCAGCTTCATAGAAGAAATCGTAAGCTTCACTGTTAAATTCTTCTCTTAATTTAATGTTACCTATATTAACAAGTGCGAGAGAATAATAATTACTCTTCTCAACAACTTTCTCCCATTCTTTAAGGGATTCCTCGTACTTACCATCGCTGTAATATGCGTTTGCAACATGTACTAGATTTGCAAATTCTGTAGGTTTAAATACTGTTATATTACCTGTTGTTTTATTAAGTACATAAACTCTTCCATTTCCGTCAGTTTCTATACTAACCGGATACGAAAGCTGACCGTAACCATTACCCTTTGTGCCAAAAGCAAATAAGTTATTGCCTCTTTCATCATACTCATAAATTCTGCCATACTGTCTGTCTACAATAAGCATGTTATTGTATTTATCAACTGTAACATCACAGAATATCTGATTTATTGTTGAAAAGCTTGACATGATACTGTTGTCACGGAAATCATACGCTCCATAAAGTACATCCGAACCGCCAATGTTGATTTTACGAACTTGCGGAGGAGTTTCCGT
Source organism: Clostridia bacterium (assembly GCA_017560765.1). Lineage (GTDB taxonomy): Bacteria > Bacillota > Clostridia > UBA1212 > UBA1255 > Egerieisoma. The sequence goes on from JAFZEI010000028.1 coordinate 81,463, forward strand.
TGTTGTTGTAGCATACATATAACCGTCTGCACTGGAGTAAATGTTAGTAAATGTATAAGGAAGTGTAACGACTGAACCCTTTCTGTCCTCACGGCTCCAAAGAAGCTTTGCTAATGATTCCCAAAATGAGAGGTTAACTTTATTCGTACCATAATAACTTATAAACTCACCATTTGAGCTAAGCTGCATAATACCGTTACTGTCACCTTTGTTAGTTACATACATAAAACCTCTTGAATCTTTTGTTATCTTCTCCGGCTGATAGGAGAAATCCTTTGAAAGAAGGTCACTTTCAGGTTTTGAGTACGAATAACGAAGGTTTCCGTATTTTGTAAATTCAACAATACGACCGTTTCCTGAGTCTGCAACAATAATTGCTCCGTCATCAGGGTCTACATATACACCTGTAGGATCTTTTAAAGCAGACAAATCACCATCTACATATGTTCCGTCACTGCTGATTTCGAAAAGGAATTTATAGTCAGCACCATATACAACAATTCTGTTGTTACCTGTGTCTGCAACATAAATCTTTCCTTCATCATCAATAAACATATCCTCCGGATTTTTGAGCTTTCCTGTTTCTGTTGAAAGAAAGTCGATAACCGTACTTGTTTCATAAGCTGCAGGAATAGGTTTTGCGGTCTTCTCTTTTTCCTGAATATAGTAGTTTGCATAAGGTGTTCTTGCACTTGCAGTTATACCTGTTGAAAGTACTAAGGAAGTTAATATAAGAAGACATATAAATTTTTTAAACTTCATTGCCCTTAAACCTCCGTTATTTAATTCCTGAGTGTGCCATTGTGTCTTGAACTCTGCTCTGGTTAATGATGAAGATTATGATACTCGGAAGAGTCATAATTAAACCAGATGCAGCTCCGGCACCTGTTCTGGCAATACCGCCGCCAATAGTTGACATGAAAAATCCTAATGTTCTTAACTGCTCTTTGTAAATATACGTTGTAGATGTACCTGTCTCGCCCCAAATACCACCAAACGTAAGAATAATAACAGTTGCTTGAGCGTTTTTAAGAAGTGGGATTGCTATCTTTTGATAAAGTTGCCATTCAGAAGCACCGTCAATCTTACCGGCTTCGAAAATATCATTCGGAACCGTATCAAGGAACTGCTTCATAAGGAACAAACACGTTGTATTGGCAAGAGCCGGTATTATATAAACCAAATAGGTATTATCAATTCCAATTGATGTAATAATCAAATATGCCGGAATACCTGCCGCTGATGCAATAAACATCATTGATGTTGTTACAAGGCTCATCAAACCTTTTTTGCCTGGGAACTTGTGTTTTGACAAAGGATAAGATGTCATTGTCAAAAGCCATACCAAACAGAAAATATAACATACTGTTATCAAAATTGTATTAAAGAGATACCTTGTAAACGGTACTGCACTATTAGCTGTTATAGCCGTCAAATCCTTAAAGTTTTGAATCGTCGGATTCTTAACAAAGAATGTAGGCGGATAGAGGAACAACTCCTCCGGTGGCTTAAATGCTGTACACACAAGGTATATCAACGGAAGCAAAGATACTGCGCCGGCTAAAGTAAGGAATACTAATATGACGACTTTACCGTGATCTTTACGTTTTTTAGCTTTCTTTAAATAATCAACGTCTACCTGAAACATATTATCACTCCTTCTCGCCTAAAACTTTAAATGCAACACGACCGATACCGAGAATCATAACAGAAAGAACCACGGCAATAGCAGATGCGTAACCTACCTCAAATCGTGTACCTGAATAGTCACTAAGATGCAACATAATTGTAAGAGCAGCGTCCTCAGGGCTCGGGTGTCCGGCAATCGTTCCGCCTACAGAGAATGAACCTGTAATTGTAATAACAGCGGCAAACAACAATTGCGGCATTGTTTGAGGAACGTCTACATACAAAAGCTTTTGAAATCTTGACGTAACACCGTCAACCGAAGCTGCATCGTAAAGTTCTCTGTCAACACCACGGAAACCGGCAACGAATGAAAGGAACTGTGTACTCAAACTTGACCACAACGCAACAATGATAACGACAGGCATAATATAATTAACATCCTGTAGCCATTGAATAGGTTCATAAATTAAACCTAAATTTAAAAGCAAGGAGTTAAGGTAACCTGTACTATCGTTTGAAAACATTACCGCCCAAACAACAGCCATGGCAACACCGCTTGTAAGAGCAGGTGCATAGAACGCCAAAACGTAAATAGGTCTTACCTTATCCGGAACCTGGTTAATAAACCACGCAAAGAAATATGACGCAATATAAGAAACAGGTCCAACAATTACTGCGTATGTCAAAGTATTTGTAAATGCCTTTAAGAAAAGAGCATCATCAACAAACAAATAAACATAGTTTTCAAGTCCGTTAAAAACCGGATCTTCGAAAATGTTCCAATATGTAAAACTGAGACCTAATGATGCCAACAAAGGTAACAACGAAAAAGTAATAAAGATAATGAAGAATGGAGCTACCATCGCATAAGACATCTTATGTGTCCACATTTCGTGGAGTGTGTATCCAAGTCTCTTCTCTACATTGAAAAATCTCTTTTTCGGTGCAACGGGCTTATTTGCTTCAGCTTTTTTTAATTTTTTCTCTTCTTTCTTACTCACAAATTATCCCTCCAATCACTTTGCAGCAGCACGATCAATATAAATCGCACCATCTTTGGGGATGCCAAACTCTGCTTGCTTACGACGCATCTCTTTATTGATTTCTTTTACAGCATCTTCAAGAGCAATTCTACCGCTAAGTCCCTGCATAACAGTTTGGTTCAACGCTGTAACCAAATATCTTGATGTATAGTAATCACCCATAGTTCCCGGCGTTTCATCCAAATGCTCCCATTGAGCATTAATAACATCAAGCTCCTCCTGTGAATAAGGAAGTGATTGAAGTGCTACCTTGTTTGCAGGATTCCAACGAGAAGCAACGCCAAATGTAGCCTCTACCTCTCTACCGTATTCTGCCTGAACAGCATTAGAAAGCCACCATTGAATAAACGTCCATGACTCAGCATAATGTTGTTTTTCTTCGTTGTCCTGTTTTATGATGATACAACAAGAAGCAACACCACTTATGGATCTGTCAATAAACTCTTCGCCTGTCTCCTCATCAACATGAGCCTTACCGGGAAGTAATGTCATTGCCCACTTACCATTAAGCTCAGGAGCGGAATAATAAAGTTGTTGATAGAATGTTAAGTCAGCAATACCTATAGGCATCTCACCTGACTTAAATCTCATGTAGAAGTTTGCCGCATATACGAAATTATACTGGAGATATAAGTTTGAATATTCCATAAAAGCATCGTATGCGAGCTCAGTATTCAATGCTGATTGCATTGCATCAGGAGTGTAGAAATCTCCACCATACTGATAAAGCATAGGCGTGTAACCTCCTACTCCATAGTTAAAACAGAAGTCATAACCTGAGTTTGTCAAAGTAGGAAGAATATCATATACCTCATCCCAAGTCTCCGGAGGCTCTACTCCTAAAGTATCAAAAATATCAGTTCTGTAGAACAAAGCGTTCCAGTTTTGAGTCTCAGGGAAAGCGTAGTAGTCACCCAAATAGTTAAAAGGAACAAACGCCTCATCATGGTATGATTGTATACCATACGGATTATCTGTATTTTTCCAGAGCTCATCAAATGTCATTACATCTATGCCATTATATTCGTCAACGCATACCTCATTAAGAGGGGCAAGAGCACCTCTGATGGCAAATTCAAAAACAGAACCTTTACCAATTGAAATAGCGAGGTCAGGAGCAGTTCCTGCAACATAACGTGGCATAATCAATCCCTCAGAAGATCCGGCTACCATGTTGATGTTTACTTTGATACCATACTCTGGTGTAAACTGCTCACTTACCATATTACGCATAATATCTACGTGTTCACGACCTCTGGCAACATAAACCTCAATCTCCGGCATACCTTCTGTATCGAGACCCTCACGAGCACCGGCGTTCTCATATTTTTCATTGTCAAATGAATTTAAAAATCTTACAGCACCAACATATAAGCTCTGCCAAGCATTGCTTCTTGCATCAGGATAATCATAATCCTTGGGAGCTGCAACCATGTAGTCAATAGCAATAGGTTGTTCCTTAATAGAAACCATTGTATTACTCAAACCGGTCTGTGCATTTGTAATATCGTTAAGAGAAATAGCAACTTTTTCTAAATCTTCATCGAAATCCTCAAACAATTCGCTGGCTACTTTAACAGCAGAAGCATAAGAAGTAACCTTACCGCCATTTAAGTAAATGATATCTTCATAACACTTGTTGAAAACATCAATGTATGTCTTAATATCCTCTTGAATTGTAGGGATATAAAGCTGTAAATCATAGTCTCTGTTTTTATCTATTGTATATCCACCTGATGATGTACGCGCCGAAGCAGTAATTTTAACAATTTTATTTACAAGTGTTGATATTGAGTCCATAGATTCTTCTATTCTCTGGAGAGAATGACGAAGCGGACCAACTTTATTAACTAAAGAAATTGTATGATCGCCTTCTTCTAAGTAAAAGAGATATGGATTTTGATCTGCATCAAGCAAAGAGACAGCCGTCCAACCATCTGCATAAGGGAAACAATATTCTTCCATTTCTGCAAAAGGAATAGAACCGTCAATCTTTATCTCTTTAAAAGATGAAACGTATGTAAATTGAGATTTATAACGGAATCCCAATTCATACCAACCTGTCTCAGGTACATTAAATGTCCATTCTACCTTATCTCCGCCTACAGACCATCTGTCACCACCGAATATATTAAACAGAGTAGCTTTATAAGACGGAAGTGTTGCGTTTGAAGTTGTATAATAGTCATTGTCTGTTTCCATTCTGACACTTATACTTGTTGTCCAATCCGGAACCTCCATTTCCTTCTTTACAGATGTTCCTGTATAAATGGCAGAATCTGAAAAACCTTTTTGTGTTTTATATTCTGCATAGGAAGGATTTACAACAGGAGCAATGAATTTAATATTGCGTACCGCGCCGCTCTCTTTTGAGAACGTAAGAGCGATTTTGTGTGATCCTTTTTGCAAATAGAAACGATACGGATTTCTGTAAAGTCCGTCAGGGTTTGACATAACAGTATTTTGCCAATCATAAATTTCTTGTGATTTCGGACGAATTTGATTGCCTACAACATCTTTATTTGAAGCATAATCATAATCATAAAAACCGTACATTCTCTTTAATGCCATATTGGAAGCATCTTCAAAAGGAAGTTTACCATCTATAGTGAAATTCACCAGCATATCCGTATCACGGCCTGCAAGCATAAGATACTCAATATAAAGTGAATATAAGCCGGCTTCATCAACTGTAATATCAAATTCCAGCTTTGTACCTTCATTGGAAACATAGAGCGCTCCTGCAATGTCTTCTAAAGAAAGAGACTTTTCGGAATTATCACTTTTATCAGTATACTTTACTCCGTTTTTATACTCTTCAATCTCATTAAGAAGAAAAACTTCTGACTCAGTAAGTTCCTTGTATTGAGAAAGGAAATCTCTAAGCCTTGAATCGGTAAGGTAGTCTTTAAGACCTTCTGCTGTATAGTCTTTTTCATCTACCCCTGATACACCATATTTTTCCTTTAACGCAGCAATCTTGTTAGCCGTATCTGTATGCGACTTTGCAATAAGAGCCGCTACATCCACACTAATAGGATCTCCGGAATAATACTTGTACCCCTTGGACGCATACTTCGTCAGAACCTTGCCGTATTCCAAAAAGCTGTTATCCAAACGTTCTTCATTTGCAACGAACGGATCAAAATCCATCTCGTCATAGTTCTCATAATTGTACTGAACTGTTTCAGCATCTCTGTTGCCATAAACGACAAAGACAACTGCAGCCACAAGAACAAGTGCGACTATGACAATCGTTAAACGAATCATCTTCTTTTTTTTCTTAGTCATACGATCAACCTTCCGTGATATTTTGGTTATTAAAAACGATAATAATTATCACTATGCCTTTTTGGGCAATCTAAACAAAAGAATTATATATATTTCGTGCAACTGTGTCAATAACAAAATGCCAAAAATACTTTAGTTATTTTGTGTGCAAATTGTAAATAATTATAATTCGAGGACAAGTTCTTTAAATGTATTTCCCCGCTCTTCAAAGTTTCTGAAAAGGTCGAAGCTGGTACTTGCGGGAGAAAGCAGAACGCAATCTCCTGATTTCGCATTTTCACATGCATATTTTACAGCTTCTTTATAATTATTCGGATGTAATATCTTTAAAATTTTCTCGTCAAACTTATTACAGGCTTTAACTGCTGCCTCAATTTTTTCTGCCGTAGGTCCAATCAAAATCAAAGCCTTTACTTTTTCACAAATTACAGGTCCAATATCATCATACGGTATATTTTTATCCTTACCACCTGCAATCATTACCACATTGCCGTCAAAGACTGAAAGTGTTTGTATTGTTCTGTTCGGACTGCTGTCTATTGAACTGTTGTAATATTTTACACCGTCAAGCTCTCTGACAAGCTCGCATCTATGGGAAACACCTGTAAATTCCGTTGCCACTGCCTCAACATCAGCTTGAGTAATTGTATCGGCACAAGCTGCAATAGCCGTCAAGAGATTTTCTCCATTAAAAATCCCGGGCACTTTGAGTTCAGAACGCGCTATACTGTACTTTATTATATTATTTAAGGAAGAAACATATTTTAAATTTCCTTCATTTAAAAATCCGTAACCCTCTGCTCCTTTTGTGAATTCTGAAATTGCACTTTTATAAGCAGAAAACATACGTACCCTTTTACCCTTAGATATGCACTCTGCTGCAATACCGGCTGTAATTTCATTCTTATCATTCAGAACAATCACACCGTTTGCGCCTTGATTCTCAAGAATATTTTTCTTTGCCTCTATGTATTCATTGTAATCTTTATGAACATCAAGATGATTAGGTGTAATATTTGTAATAACAGATACATCGGGACTTTTTTTCATTGTCATAAGCTGAAAACTCGAAAGCTCCAAAACAGCAACATCCTCTGCTTTTATCTCAGGTAAAATATCTATAAGCGGTCTGCCGATATTTCCTCCAAGCCAAACTTTTGTTTCTGTACCCTTATAATGAGCAGATAGAAGTTTATATGTGAGCGTCGTTGTGGTTGTTTTGCCGTCACTTCCGGTAATTCCATAAGTTTTACACGGACAAAGCTCAAAAAAAAGCTCCATTTCAGATGTCAATAACGCTCCTTGCTCTACTGCTTTAACAAGAGAAGGAACATCAGGTCTGATAATAGGAGATTTAAAAATAATATCATACTTCTCCGACGGAATATCATTTAAATAATCTTCTCCCGTCACAGCACTTTTTATCATGCCATTATTTTTCAGCATTTCTATATTTGCCAATACCTGCGGACTTGCAAACTTGTCGTATGCCGTAATATTACGCGCACCGGATTCATATAAAAAACGAATTAACGGTACATTACTGATACCCAAACCCAATACGGCAATTTTTGCCGCAGCAATATTTTTTTTAAAACTTTCAAATTCATTTGTCATGCCCAACGCCTCCGAAAAGATTATACTATTATAATTATGAAAAGTACACAAATTTCTTGACTTTTTTTCGTTGTCTGTTTATTATAGCCTGTGTGTCTTTATGCACAAAGGAAAGATTTTTTCAAAATTTTGGAGTGATATAAAATGATGTATAAAAGTACAAGGGGTTATCCCGAAAAATACAGCTTTTCAGATGCTGTTCTTACCGGCATAGCACCAGACGGAGGACTGTTTGTTCCCGTAGAATTTCCTGAATTTAATTCACAGGATATGGATAGACTTTCCAAAATGAATTACTGTCAATTAGCAAGTGAGATTTTTTCTCGATTTGCAGACGACTTCACTAAAGAAGAACTTGAAACATGCGTTAAAAATGCGTATGCTGACGGTAGCTTTCCGGAAGAGCCAACACCTCTTTCCGTTCTCAGTAATACCTTAAGTATACTTGAATTGTGGCATGGTCCTACTTCAGCTTTTAAAGATATGGCTCTTCAAATTTTACCTGAGTTTATGTCTGTTGCTATAAAGAAAAGTAAAAAACACAACAAGATTGCGATTTTAACTGCCACATCAGGTGATACCGGAAAGGCTGCTCTTGCAGGCTTTAAAGATGCAGAAAATGTAAAAATAATGGTTTTCTACCCTGCAGAAGGCGTTAGCGAAATGCAAAAAACGCAAATGATCACTCAAGAAGGTGAAAATCTTTCTGTTATTGCTGTTCGCGGCAATTTCGATGATGCACAAACAGGTGTTAAGAACATCTTTGGAGACAAGGAGTTTGCGCAGACTTTGAAAGAAAGAGGATATACGCTTTCTTCTGCAAATTCAATCAACATCGGCAGATTGCTTCCTCAAGTGGTTTACTATTATTACGCATATTTTGCACTTGTCAGAAACGGCAATCTTAAATTAGGTGACAAAATTAACTTTGCTGTACCGACAGGCAACTTCGGTAATATTTTAGCTTGTTACTATGCCGCAAAAACAGGACTTCCTGTTAACAAAATTGTTTGTGCCACAAATGACAACAATGTGGTTTCCGATTTCCTCAATACAGGAGTTTATAATAGTAAGCGTCCTTTTATTCTTACTATTTCCCCTGCAATGGATATTTTGATTTCATCAAATTTGGAGCGCTTGCTTTATGATGTTTCCGGAGAAAATTCCGAAGCAGTTTCAGGCATTCAGCAAGACCTCAAGGCAAACGGTGTGTATTCCGTAGACAAAGAATTGTCTGACGCAATCGGCTCGTACTTCTGGTCATCCTCATCAAATCAAACGGAATGTCGCAAAACCATCCAAAGTATCCACCGTGAGTTTAACTATCTTGTCGATCCTCATACTGCTGTGGGTATTGATGTATATGATAAATATGTTATTTCAGCAGGAGATACTACTCCGGCAGTGGCAGTTTCTACTGCAAGTCCTTTTAAGTTTAATAAAACAGTTGCAGAGTCCATTTTTGGCGAAGATTCTATTAAAGACAAAAATGAATTTGATATTCTTAAAGAACTTTCAGATAAAACTGGCTGGGAAATTCCCGTTCCGCTTCGTGACTTAGACAAAAAGCCTATTCTGCACAAGAGAATATGCAATGTTGCGGACATGAAAAACGAAGTGGATAATTTTTTGCAGTAATATAATATTTAGGAGGATAAAAATGTTTAATATAGCTATTTTGGGATGCGGCGTTGTTGGTTCAGGCGTTGCTGATATTCTTTTTGATAAACAGGCAGAATTGAGTAAACGCTTTAATCAAGAGGTTAAGCTTTCAAAAATTCTTGACATAAAAAACATGGACGGTACGCCATACGCGCCGTATCTTGTCACAGAGCCTGCAGAAGTTTTTGACGATCCTTCAATTAAATTGGTAGTTGTGACAATAGGAGGCCTTGATTTAGCTGCTGACAGATGTTTTGCTGCTTTAAGAGCAGGTAAGCATGTTGTTACTTCAAATAAAGCTGTTGTGGCTGCTTACGGACGTGAACTTACAAAGCTTGCTTATGAGAATAATGTACGTTTTCTCTATGAAGCAAGTGTTGGCGGTGGTATTCCGATTATACGTCCTATGAATATCTGCCTTTCCGCAAATGATATTTACGAAATTCAGGGAATACTTAACGGTACAACAAACTACATGCTTACAGGCATGTATAAAGATAAAATGTCTTTTGACGATATATTAAAAGATGCTCAAGCAAAAGGTTATGCTGAGGCAGATCCTACTGCTGATGTTGACGGCTTTGATGCCGCGCGCAAGATAGCAATTCTTTCTTCAATTGCATATAATGGTTTTGTAGATTTTGAAGATGTTAAATGCATTGGTATAAGAAATGTTATTTATGCAGATCATGAGCTTGCGGCTACAGGCGGCTTTGCTATTAAGCTTATTGCAGGCAGTAAAATTACGGAAAATGGTGTTCGCATAAGCGTTGAGCCTAAACTCGTTTCAAAAAGCAGTATGTTGGCAGCCGTTAACTCAGTTTATAATGCTGTTCTTGTAAGAGGTTCTTACACAGGAGATTCACTCTTCTACGGACAGGGCGCCGGAAAATTGGCTACAGCAAGTGCTATCCTCGGAGATATCATTGAGATACTTGAAGCACCCGAAAGACAAAATCTTCCTGCTTTTGTGGACAAAACAGCTACTATCGTGAAAGATTCACAAGAAAAAGAACGTTTCTATGTTCGTGTTAAGGCAGAATTCAAAGAAACAGAAAGCGAAGAGCTTAAAGCGTGCATAAATTCTGTATTTGGTAAAGATGCTGTTTATCTTGGTTATGCACTTTCCGACAACTCAACAGCAGCATTTATTACTGACTACTGTTCAGAGGCGGAGCTTAACAACAAGTGTAATGAGCTTTCAAACTGCAGCTACGTTGATGCTGTTACATACACAATGCGTGTTGCGGAATAATTTATTCAGAGGTGTTATATGAAAGTTATAAAATTCGGTGGCAGCTCACTTGCTGACGCCAAACAAATAAAAAAAGTTTGCAGTATTGTATTGTCTGACAGACAAAGAAGAATCGTAGTTGTTTCTGCTCCCGGAAAACGTGACGGCAACGACACAAAAGTTACTGATTTGCTTATTAATCTTGCACAAACATGTCACGACGGCGGTGACAAAGAAGCAGCATTAGATGCAGTTATCGAGCGATATGCAAGTATTGCAAAGGATTTACATTTAGGCAAAGAAATAATTGACACAATCAAGAAAGATTTAACCGGCAGAATCGCAAAGATGTCTGATAATTATGGTATGTTCGAGGATTTGCTTAAGGCTGCCGGAGAAGACAACTCAGCAAAGTTAGTTGCTTGCTATTTGCAAAGCATAGGTGAAAAAGCAGAATACATTGATCCCAAAGAGGCAGGAATGATTCTTAGCAACGAATTCGGCAATGCACAAGTACTTCCCCACTCTTATGAGCTTCTTTCTAAGCTCGCGGAGCGTGATACAATTATGATTTTCCCCGGATTTTTCGGATATTCGGAAAATGGCGATGTTGTTACATTCTCTCGCGGCGGTTCAGACGTCACAGGCGGAATTCTTGCTGCTGCTGTTAATGCAGATGTATACGAAAACTTCACAGACGTTGACTTTGTATATGCAGCAAACCCAAAACTTATTGAAAATCCGTTCCCAATCCCACTGTTCACTTACGAAGAAATGAGAGAACTTTCTTATGCAGGTTTCAGCGTATTGCATGAAGAAGCTTTAGCTCCCGTATACAAAAAAGGTATTCCTGTTAATATTCGCAATACGAATAATCCGGATGCCCCGGGAACTTTTATCGTTCCGGACAAAACTGCTCCAAAGCCTACATTGCCTGTTGCCGGCATTGCAGCTGACACCGGCTTTATGACAATTCATGTATACAAATACATGATGAACCGTTTAATTGGTTACGGTCGCAGTTTATTATCTGTTTTAGAAGAAGAAGGCGTTTCTTTTGAACATATGCCTTCAGGAATCGACAGTATATCTCTTATTATCCGTGAGAAAAATTGTCCCCCTGAGAAATTAGAAAAAATTGTAAAAAAATACAAAGAAGATTTGGCCGCTGACTCTGTTATAGTTGATAAAGATCAAGCAATCGTAATGCTTGTCGGTCGCGGAATGACAAAGAATGTCGGTGTATCAACACGCGCCACAGCAGCTTTTGCCAAAGCAAAAATTAATATACGTATGATAAACCAAGGTTCATCTGAGGTTAGCATAATGTTTGGAGTTGAAGCAAAAGATGCCAAAGGCTCTGTAATTGCTTTATATAACGAGTTCTTTAATTAAAATAATATAGTCTGACTTATTTCAGCACGTCTTGTTCTGTTTGATCAGCTTCTTCTAATTTAGAAAGCTTATACATGTATCCGCAGTATATCCAGAACAGCGTGCTGAATATGCATACTTTGTACAAAATTCTTGATTCTACAAATTCTGTTGCGTACATCATCAAACACATAATAAATGAGGATAAAAACCAAATATTAATTTTCTTATACGTTTTTGCTACATATTTAGCCGATTTTCCCGCTGTAATCACAGCAAATGAACCTAATATCAAAAATCCAACAATGCCCGAAGAAACAAGCACACAAAGATATATATTGTGCGTATTTCCAAATTTAAAGTGATAACTCCACTTCTTGTCTTTGAGATTTTCTGTAGCTCTATTTACAACATTTTCACGACCTACGCCAAATATAGGCGCCTCACAAAATTCTTTGAAGCTTGCTTGCCAAATATCCAAACGATTCGCAAATGCAGTACTCTCAGGTGCATTAGGATCCTCAAAACGATCTAAATCAACTTTATCTATTCTCTCTTTTTGTTCTGTTTTAGCTTCTTCAACAACCTCTTCCGGTTTAGATAGTACGTATGTAGTTAAACCCGGAACGTAGGCCAAACCTTCTCTCAACACGGCTCCTACGACAAAGAAAATAAGCAAACTGACTGTCGCAGACAAAATGGCGATGCCTGCATTTTTCACCGTGAAATTTTTAAATACATACACCATGCCAAAAAATACTCCAAAAGCAGTAGCTCCCGCTAACACGTAATAACCGGCTCTTGAGCCTGTCAGCAGCAAAACAGAAAATTGGATAAAAATATTAATTATCAATGGAATTATTACTCTCTTTTTTCTTTTTGCTAAAATAAATGATATTGAAAGTAATATAGAAATAATTGTTAGGGTCGCACTTGTGTTTGGATTATATAAACCCCAAAGGCGAAACTCAAACATTCCGTAGTAGGCCTGATATATACCGTTGCCTGTTGTGTATGTGCCGGATATGGAAAAAACATACAGTATAAGAGATATTGTGCTTAATATAGAAGTAATAACAACAATTACCGCTGAAACAATTTTTATTTCTTTTGTTATCTGCTCTTTTGTTGTGCCTTGCGGGAACAGAAAAAACAGAACAAAAAACAAGACCATAAATGCCAACGTTTTAAAACCATTAAAAACTTGCATTTGGTTGATTAATATGGTTATAGCGTACGAAAGGGCAAAGCCTCCCAAAAAGAAAGCCGTTTTGGTAGAGCGCAAGACACCCAAAAGTTTCCCCCTTAAGAGTTCGTACCCAATTATTACAAAACCATATATCATCAATATATCAATAAAAAATTCTATCTTTTCTCTTATATACGGAATTGTTATTAACGCCGTTGTTAATAAAAATAATATTTTATAAGTGCACCTACTAAATATGTATTCATCAGCTGCTACGTATAATTTCTTCATTTGTTTGTTTATTTGATTACTCATTAGTTACTTCCTTCGTTAGAATACTAAGTCAGTGACAGTATATCAATAATATCAAATAAAGTCAAAACATGAATATTTTTGACGATGCAAAGTTATATCATTTCGGCTTTTTGAGAATTGTTTTTGAGAGCGGTTTGTATGTTAAAACAGTCAATACAGAAATAACAAGCCATTTAAATAAGTTAAAAGGCAATGTTCCCAGCACGATAACGCCTTTAACATCTTTTATATATTTGCATGCTGACTGCGCCATTTTAAGAACTACATCCAGTCCGAAAAACTTTGAATATGTAGGAATTAAAAACCAATAATTAAATGCGCAGGAAAATATTGCCGTAATTACCAAGGAAACACTCAGAGAAACAACAGCACCCTTTTTGGTATGCATTTTCCTGTAAATCAATCCGGCCGGCAAAATAAAGGAAAGTCCTATAAGTGTATCGGCAATGGCACCTATTCCGGCACTGTCCGTAAATGTACCTGCCAATAAAAAGGCAATTAAATTTTTAAGCACTGTGATAATAACGCCTGCCACAGGTCCCATTGAAAAAGTGCCTATTACAACAGGGAAATAGCTTAAATCAAATTTGTAAAAACCGGGAAAAATAGGAATCGGGAAATCAAACATCATAAGCGGCGTTGCCACAGCTGCAAGCATCGCGATTCGCGTAACATAGAATGTCATCTTCGATGACTGTAAAGAATTCTGGGACATAATATCTACTCCTCTCATCCGGACTTAAACTTTGCTGCTTTTGCTAACATCGTCTTACCGTCGGCTACGGAATCTCACCGTATCAGTCCAATCATCGCTACAAAATATTTGATCGAACTCGCAGGCTTTACTGCCGGTTGGGAATTTCACCCTACCCCGAAGTACGGTGTGTATTCTACCACCGTAATACATAATATGTCAATAAATTAAATAATGTTAATTGACATAAATATTTAGCAGTTGTATGATTCTTTGGGTGAATAATATGAAAATAACTGTACTTACGGAGAATATAAGCAATTCAAACAAATTTGGGGCAGAACATGGCTTGTCTTTATATGTAGAAACGACAAAACACAATATACTTTTCGATATGGGGCAAAGCGCTGTTTTTGCTCAAAATGCTCTTTCTGCCGGTATTGACCTTTCCTGTGTTGATTTTGCTGTCCTTTCCCACGGACATTACGACCACGGCGGCGGAATGAAGCATTTTCTTCAACTTAACCATACTGCGCCTGTTTATGTCAGCAAAAATGCCTTTGGCGATTATTTCAACGCATCTTTTAAGTATATTGGTCTTGATAAAGAACTCAGCAAAAGCAGCCGCTTGATTTCCGTAGATGGAGAAAAAACAATTGCAGAGGGCATTACTTTGTTTTCTTGTAATGAAAAGCCTCGCCCGAATGACAAAGGCAGTTTTGGGCTTAGTGAGCTAATTGGTGATAAATATATACCGGACAAGTTTTTACATGAACAATATCTGTTAATTGAAGAAAATGGCAAAAAAATTCTTATAAGCGGTTGCTCTCACAAAGGTATTCTCGACATAGTTTCTTGGTTTAAGCCTGATATTTTGGTTGGCGGTTTTCACTATTCTAAAATAGAAGATAATAAAGAACTTGAAGATGCAGCCAAGATTTTAAATTCCTACAATACGACATATTATACTTGTCATTGCACCGGCATAAGGCAATATGAATTGATGAAAAAATTCATATCGAAATTAAATTATATTTCTTGTGGTGATATAATAAACATAAAATAAAAAGGCATCCCAAAGGATGCCTTAACTTTTTGATTATATGCGAAGCAATTATCTCTTAAGGAGAACCTCTTCTTCATATTTTCTAACTTCTTTAAGCCACTCGCCACCAACAGGAACGTTGTTAATCTCACAGAAGTAATCCCAAACTGCACCGAAGGGCAATGTTTTGATTTCTTCAAGAGTAGCAAGACGTGTTGTGAAATCAAATTTCTGCTCAGCAGCAACCAAGTCAGCTGTAGGTTCAAGAAGAGCGATAAGCAATGCTTTTTGCATATTACGCATACCGATAACCCAAGCAGCGATACGGTTAATACTTGCATCGAAGAAGTCAAGACCGATGTGTGTTCTGTCAACAAAGCCATTGCGAACAAGCTCTGCAGCGATGTTTTTAAGCTCATCATCAAGAACGATTACATGGTCACTATCCCATCTGATAGGACGGCTAACATGGAGAAGAACCTCGTCAGCATAGCAGAATACAGCAGAAAGCTTATCGGAAATAACCTCTGTAGGATGATAGTGTCCTGCATCAAGGCAAACCAACTTGCCTCTTGAAACTGCATATCCAACGCAGAACTCGTTAGAACCTACTGTATAAGCCTCAGCACCGATACCGAAAACTTTGCTCTCGAATGCATCAAGAGTGTACTCCTTCGGATACTCTACGCTAAATATCTCATCAAGTCCCTCCATCATACGTTTTCTGGGACCGTATTTATCAACTGTGATATCCTTCATACCATCTGGGAACCAGAAGTTAGTAACAGCAGGTGTTCCCAACTCTTTACCAAAATATGCAGCGATTTCACGGCTTGCCTTACAGTGGCGAATCCAGAAATCACGAACTTCTTTATCAGGATGGCTGATTGTCATACCGTCAGCAGACATAGGATGTGAGAAACATGTAGGGTTAAAATCAAGACCAACATTGTTCTTCTTTGCCCACTCAACCCACTTAGCAAAATGCTTGGGCTCAATTTTATCTCTCTCAACATTACCCTCAAAATCACCGTAAATAGCGTGAAGGTTGATTCTGTGCTTACCGGGAATCAAAGAAAAAGCTTTCTCAATATCAGCTCTTAACTGCTCCGGAGTTGTTGCCTTACCGGGATAATTACCTGTTGTCTGGATACCGCCTGTAAGCTCTCCGTCAGGATTTTCAAAACCGATAACGTCATCGCCTTGCCAGCAATGCATTGAAATCGGGATATTCTTAAGCGTTTCAAGAACTTTATCTGTGTCTATGCCATACTCAGCATAACGCTTTTTTGCCAATTCATAACTTTCTTTAACATAACTCATTATGTATCTACACTCCTTATATAAAATTTCATAAATATCATTAACAAACCATATTCATATGGCAAAGTTTACAATAAAACACTACTTATGTCAATAAGCCATTACAGCCATAAAAGCAAGTTCTGATTGAGTAGTATCGCACCGGCTGTATTGCACCACAACAGGAACATTACTCTTAACAAAAACCGCATACGGAACGCCTCTGGGCACCGTTTCGCCGTTTTTAGACTTAATGCGATCCATTCTCACATGATGTGTTCTTCTCGCCCCACAAGGCGCGCTAAAGCCATCCATCGGCTCTCTGTCTTCAAAATACAAAGTAAAGTCAACAACAGCATCTTCATCTCCCGTATTTAATATACAAATTGCCTCGTGACTTACATAATCTCCGTTATCCTTTACCGGGAAGAAAGCATCCGGTATTAACCACTCACATTTGCCTGTACTCATACGTCCTCCTTATTTTTTATAACATCATAAAAAGTTTTCATAAGCTGCATATAAATTCCTGATGTATTATTTTTCCAAGCCTCACAAACTGCTGCTCCGTCCTTGCGGTCAGCCACCGGCAATTTAATATCAACAATACAATTCGTACCTTCTCTTACATAACAACGTACATAAACATTACCGCTTGCATCCTCAAAACAATCAGCATTAACATACATGTCACGCTCCAAGGCATCGCGGTTTTCTTCTATATATGCCTCGTATCTTGCTCCCAAACCACCCGAGAGCATGTATCGCATTTGATTTAATCTTTCTCTGCCCTTTTCCGTTACGGAAAAAAGCACACTGCCGTTACTGTCCTGCTCCCTTTTAACGCAACCTTTTGCGATAAGATCCTCCCTACACTCCTGTATAGAAAAATAATTCACAAGACCGGGACCGAGAAGCACTGCACTCAGCGCATTATCTGTCATTCTTATACCCAATTTATCAAGTACAAATAATATCAATATTTTATTTGCTGTGTACTGCTCACTATTCTCAAACATAATAATCAAACTCTATTTCATAAATTCTAACTGTATCATTTTCTTTTATGCCCATTTCTTCCAGCTTGCGTATAAGACCTTTTTTCTTTATTACTCGTTGGAAATACTGAGAAGATTCATAGTCATCAAGATTAACAGAATCCACAATATTTTTTATCCATGGTCCCTCAACAACATAGACACCTTCCTCCACACGGACAGTAAAAGGTTCTTCTTCTCCATCAAGACTGTAAACTGTTTCCGCATCCTCTGCAACAAACACGCTTCCGGGAGGCATTTTATCAAGGATACTTCCGCAATATGCCATAAGTTCCCTCGTACCTTGCGCCGTTATAGCAGACAATTCAAAGATTCTCCACGCTCCGTTTTCACGCTCCGTCATTATTTCTTCACCACGAGCATCAAGCCACTTATCGAATTTTTGCCTGAAAATTCCGGCATTATCAGCAGCATTTTCTCCATCCATTTTATTAAGCGCAATAATTTGCGGGCGTTTTGCCAAGTCAATATTATACTGTTCCAGCTCTTTGTTAATAAGCAGAAAATCTTCGAACGGATCTCTGCCTTCACGACCCGAAATATCAATAACATGAATCAAAAGTCTCGTTCTTTCTATATGCCTTAAAAACTCATGTCCCAAACCTTGTCCTTCGGATGCACCTTCAATAAGCCCCGGTATATCCGCAAGGCAAAAACTTCTTTCGCCATTATTGAAAACAATACCTAAATTCGGTTTAATCGTAGTAAAATGATAGTCGGCAATTTCCGGTTTGGCTCCTGTAGTAACAGACAGTATTGTAGACTTACCAACATTCGGAAAACCTGCCAATCCCACATCAGCAAGCAACTTCAACTCAAGCTGGATCTCCAACTCTTTGCCTTCTTCGCCCGCTCTTGCGAAATTAGGAATCTGTCTTGTACTTGTGGCAAAATGCATATTTCCTTGACCGCCTTTACCACCCTTTAAAATTATTTTTCTTTCTCCCGGTGTAACCATATCGGCTAAAATCCGACCTGTTGCAGCATCCTTAACAAGTGTTCCCTGCGGAACCTTAACAATCTCGTCAGCACCGCTTTTTCCCGTCATTTTATTTTTAGCTCCGTTTGCTCCGCCCTCTGCCTTAAATTTTCTCTTATACTTAAAGTCAGCAAGAGTAGAAGCCCCCTCATCAACTACGAAAACGATGTCTCCGCCTTTGCCACCGTCTCCGCCATCAGGACCGCCTGCATTTACGTATTTTTCTCTATGAAATGATACTGCCCCGTTACCTCCCTTGCCGGAAGCAACAAAAATTTTTGTTCTGTCAATAAACATTATTTTTCTCCATCGTAATATAACGAAAAAAGACTGCTATACACAATATATATTCTATAAGTGCATCGCAGTCCTTCAATATCGCCTGTTGAAAACTATTAATCTTCAGCAATGATTACGGCTTGTTTCTTATCTCTGCCAAGTCTGCGGAAAGAAACCTTACCATCCTTCAAAGCGTAAAGCGTATAGTCTGTACCCATACCAACGTTCTCGCCGGGGTAAATCTTAGTACCTCTTTGTCTTACAAGGATATTTCCCGCAAGTACAAACTGTCCGTCTGCTCTTTTAACACCAAGACGCTTTGACTCTGAATCTCTACCGTTCTTTGAGCTTCCAAGTCCTTTCTTATGAGCGAACAACTGTAAGTTAATTCTTAACATGACTTCACACCTCCTATGTTAGTCAATCAAATGATTTATCAATCACTTTAATGTATTCGTCACCGTAGGAATATTCAATCTGCTTTAATCCGATAAATGCCGCCTCCATAACTGCATAAGCAGACTCTGTATTGTTAGCATCAATCTCAAATTTCATATATCCGTCTTTTATCGAATACCGCGGCACCCTGCCGCCTATCTTTTTTTCATCAAAATAACCAATTGCCGTATACGCTATAGCCGATACAGCCGCACAAATAATATCGCTGCCTTCTTCTGCATATCCCGCATGTCCCGAAATCTCAAATCCGGTAACTTTCTTTTGATTATCTCTGAAAATTCTTGCTGTTATCATGCTGTAAAATTAAGCATTGATTTTCTCAATTGTAAGCTTTGTATAGGGCTGTCTGTGACCTTGTCTTTTTCTGTAACCCTTTTTAGCTTTGTGCTTAATGATGCGGATTTTCTCGCCTTTGCCTTGTTTAACAACTGTTGCAACAACTGTTGCACCGTCAACATAAGGAGCTCCGAACTTAACATCATCCTCGCTTACAGATACTGCAAGTACTTTATCAAATGTAACTGAAGACTCAACTTCTGCATCAAGCTTTTCAACGAAAAGTGTGCCGCCTTCTTCTACTTTGTACTGCTTTCCTCCTGTAACTATAATAGCATACATATTTCTGCACCTCCATAACAATCTCGCCTGTATATGACATCCGTGCGAAGATGTCACTCACGTAAGGCACCGCAAAAATAATTTTTCGCGAATTTGCAAGCCCCGTCAGAGCGGTAACTGCTGTATTGTATCACGTTAAATCTTATGCGTCAATCCCTAATTTTTTATCAATTCAGCTATTTCTTCTTCTGTAAATTGATACTTTTTATTACAGAAATGGCAGCAAAGCTCTGCGCCATGATCTTCCTCAAGTATTTTTTTAATTTCTTCTTTACCAATACTGAGAAGAGCTTCCTCCATGCGTTCTTTTGAGCAATCGCATTCAAATTTACACTCCACTCTGTCAGAGATATCTAAGTTATATCCTCTCGTTATATCTTCTAATATGTTTTCTATTGTTGCTCCGGCATTAAGAAGAGTTGTGACAGACGGCATATATGAAATATTCCTCTCAATATCATCAATGAGCTTGTCCGGAGCTCCGGGCAAAAGCTGAATCATAAATCCTCCGGCCTTCATTACATCCAACTGCTCTCCTATCAGCACTCCCAAAGATACTGCCGCAGGCACTTGTTTGGACAATGCGTAATAATACGAAAAGTCCTCTGCTATTTCGCCCGAACGAAGGGGAACACTGCCGGAATACGGTTCCTTTAAACCCAAATCCATCATAACATTCATGAAACCCTTACCAACAAGGCCTCCAACATCCAGTTTGCCATCTGATTCACGTATCGGAAGGTCTGCATACGGGTGATCTGCATAACCCTTTACAAAAACCTTATCCAAAGCACCGGCTGCGCCGTTCTTCGTTTTTATTCTGCAAACAGTTGCCATTCCGCCAATCGGACCCTTGCCTTTGAGCTGTATAGTCAGCTTGTCTGTCTCATTTTTCATTTCTTTAGCCATTAAAACCGTACCCGTAAGCATACGTCCCAATGCCGCTGTTGCAGTTGCAGACATGTTATGTGTTTTGCGTGCTTCTTCAACCAACTGCGTAGTTTCCGCACCTATTACGCGTAAATAACCATCAGCTGCCAAGCCTGAAATCAATATATCATTATTCTCACAGAATGTTTCCATTTCTACTCCTCTTTCTGCTTTTTATTTTTGTTATGGTTTTTCACAAATAAAATATAATCTGTCATAGTCATCAAGCGCTTTTTCCGGATAAAGATACGCAAATTCAAAAGGATGTCGCAAGTCATCATAAATCGTAAAATTAAAGAAGCCGGCTTTTGTAAGTCCTTCTCTGAGCACGCTTGTGCTCCATATTCTTTCAGAAACCTCTTCGTCATAGCGTTTGTACAATTCTTCTTTATCATTGCACCTCTCAAAGGCTGTAATGTTATATGTGACTTTTCCGGACCTTTCTAAAAATTCACACGTCCAAAAGAAGCTGCCCCAATCAAAATCCTCAAAAGAACATTCTCCTCTGCTGTAGTTATTCTTAAAAAAGCTGGGCATAACTACATCAAAGAACAAAAAGCCGCCACTTTCCAAAGTATCATAAGCTCTTTTAAAAAACGCAAACAGTTTGTTTTTATTCGTAATATGATTTAATGTATCTGTAGTAGCAAAGATTGCCGCAGCGCTGCTTCCTATTTCCATTTTTGAAATATCCTGACATACCCATGTTATATTATTTTCGGGATGCTTCTCCACTGCTTGCGCAAGCATATCTGAAGATATATCGATACCAATAACGTCATAGTAAGTAGCTAAAATAGCTGCTAACTCCCCACTTCCGCAGCCTGCGTCCACAACAAGCGTCTTTTCCTTTCTTTCTTTAAAAGCCTGAATTGCTCTGCTTTTTTGTATAATCGGTCTGGCAAAGCATTTCCATTCTACATAAACTTCGTGAGGAAAAAGCATATCATAATAATTTGAAATAAAATTATACATCAATTCACCCTTTAACCCTTTAAAATTTCAAAAGCCTTTTGGAGCTGCGTATCCTCTTCACTGCCTTCTGTCAGGGCAATCTCTATGTCCGGAGAAATACCTACACCGTGTATGCACTCTCCCGAGGGGGTAAAATATCTGGCTATTGTTAATATTATTCCGCTACCGTCTTCGGAATAATCTCTTCTCGTCTGACCTAAAGCCTTACCATAAGTCTTTTGGCCCACAAGAGTTCCCTTTTTATGGTCTCTTATAGCGCCTACCACTAATTCGGAAGCGCTGGCAGTATTTTCGTTGATTAGTACAACTAAAGGAACGTCAATGCATTCTGCATCCGACTTTATTTCACTTATTCTCTCGCCTTTTTTATTTTCGGAATAAGCAATCAAGCCTTCAGGCAAAATTCTGTCCGCTACAATATCTGCCTGTACCTCATAACCACCGCCGTTATTACGCAAATCCAATATAATGCCTGTGCAATCAAGTGTATCTATTTTCTTCATTGCTGCAAGGAATTCCTCGCCTGTATCTTCGTCAAATTGCGTAATTTTTATATACATTACACCTTCATAGTCGTTAACAAAAACGGATTGTTTGCTTACTCGTGATATGGTTACTTCTGCCTCTATGGAAGTACCATCCGCTCTTTCTGCCTTTATCTTAATTAAATTTCCTTCTTTGACAAAGAGTGAATCCAAATCAGCCTCAGCATAATCACTGACTGCTTTGCCGTTTACAAATGTTATAACGTCACCTGCAAGAATGCCTGCCTTTTCCGTAGGAGAACCGCTCTCAACGCTGAGCACCTCCAGCCCCTTATCAGTATTTTTGTAAACAAAGCCGGCACCAATATATGTGCCTGTTATTAAGTCTACATATTCATCTAACAAGCCCGGTTCAATATATGAGGAATAAGGATCCCCCAATGCTTCTACAGCCCCCGAAATAGCTCCTTCTATTACGTCATTTACATCATAGTCCAAACAATAATACTCATCTATAAAACGTAATAAATCCTGAAATTTATCTACCTTATATTCTTCAAGATTATCTCCGGAAAAGGTAACGCTTTCTGATTTTCTGAAAAGTGCTCCGTTATAATAAATTCTGTCTGCTACTAAAAAAGTAACAAACACTGTAACGATAATCAAAATTATCGCACCTGCAAACAAAACATTTCCATTTATGCGAAAGGACTTGCCATTATCGCATTGATTTGTATCTTCATTCATTTTTTCACCTGCTTAAATTTTAACATAGCGACGTACTGCAATCACACCGGAAACTACGCCAACAAATATTCCGGCTGCAAGAAACATAAAGAAAACACTCACCGAGAACTCTGAAAATTCCGCCAAACCTAAAATATTACGAAGATCTTCAGATGCTTTTTCAACAAGTTTATATACGTATGCATACGTGACTCTCAAGGCAAAATATGAAATAGTTGCACTGATTATTCCAATAATAATGCCTTCAACCACAAAAGGACCTCTCATGTATGCCTTCGAGGCACCAATGTTCTTCATAATAATTAATTCTTTATTACGAGCAAATACTGTCAACCTGATTGTATTTGCAGACAGAAGCACAGACAAAACGCCGTAAACTATTACTGCTACAATGCTTCCTATTCGCACTCGTTTATTAATCGACGAAAAATACTTATATACCGGAGTATTGTCTGTCACTTCTTCTATCCCCGGAACTTTTTTCATATCCTCAGAGAATTGCTGAACATTTTTTACAGATTTCAGCTGAACTCTGAATGAAACATACATATAGTCAGAATCATAATTTTCAAATAAATCTTGTTCTTCTTCAAACATTTCTATAGCATTTTTAAGATTTTCTTCTTTTGAAATCCTATCTACTTTATTAACTCTAGAGTCATTTACAATGATATCTGCTATGGAAAGGCTGGCTGCGTCACTAATTTCCGGAGAACAATCTATCAGAACTTCTTTTTGCTGTTCACTAATATCCGTTAAGATTCTTTGCAAATTAACGGAAAGCATCACTAAACATTCCATAATAAACAGCGAAACAAAAATTACAAAAATCGACGAGAAAAGCATATGCCAATTTTTGAACGAATTCGCCACGCCTTGACGCAAAATATAATAAAAAATTCTGATTTTACGCATTTTTGTCAACCTCCGTTTCACTATCCGTAACAATTTGATTCTTGTCGTCCGCAACAGAAGAAGCATTAAAATTGATTGCGGAAACGGGCACTTCTACTTGAACAGGCTCATTTGATGCATCGGGCGAATCGATTTGTGTCGTCTGCTCTTGATTCTCGGTTACTTCCTCTTTGCGTGTAACATTTTCTTCTATTTTTTCTTTTGAAATATCATGCCCATGATTAAGCATAATAACTCTCATTCCCATTTCCTCTGCCATTTGTTGTTCATGTGTTGCAACTAAAACGGTAGTGCCGTACGCATTAATCATCTTTAAAAGAGACATAATTTCGGCTGAGTTCTCAGGATCAAGATTTCCCGTAGGCTCATCAGCTATTAAAATATCAGGTCCGTTAACAATAGCTCTTGCCAAGGCAACTCTTTGCTGTTCACCACCGGAAAGCTGTCCGGGGTAATCGTTTTTCTTACCGCTAAGGCCCATTAATGAAAGCGTAATATTAACTTTCTCTGTGATTTCTTTTTTTGACGCGCCTGTAATTTCCATTGCAAAAGCAACATTTTGGAAAACAGTTTTTTTCTCCAAGAGCCTAAAGTCTTGAAAAAACACACCAATGCTTCTTCTATATCTTTGAACTTGTGTTTTTTTAATTTTTGACACATTATGAGCATTAACATAAATTTTTCCCGAAGTAGGTGTTTCTTCCAATAAAATCAATTTTATCAAAGTGGATTTACCTGCTCCACTGGAACCCATCAAAAATACAAATTCGCCCTCTTCTATCTGAAAGCTAAGATTTTTAATGGCCTTTACACCATTGTGGTATTTTTTCTCAACATTATCAAAAACAATAATCGGAAGATTTCTCTTCTCATTATTATATAAACTCTTCTTCTCGCTTTGTTTTTCTTTTGTATATTGTCCCATCTTAAATATTTCTTCCTTTATAACAAATTCTTTATTATATCTTATTAAGCAATGCCGGCTCTTTATTCTCTATATATTGCAAAATCAAAAGGGCTATGCCGATTCGCATGCCTACATCAAATTTAGAGCAATCCAGACCTGTCATTTTATTAAACTTCTCTAATCTGTACATCAAAGTATTTCTGTGAATATACAATACGCGAGAAGCCTCACTGATGTTAAGATTGTTTTCTAAATAAACTTTGACCGTATTAAGTAATTCTTTTGCCGATCTGTCTTTTATAAAGCCTTCTCCGAAAGTCTCAGTGATATACCTAAGACAAGCATCCATAGGTATTGAATAAATTAACTTCTCCAAACCAAGTCTTGAATACTCTAAACAATTATCTGTCATTTCAAAAATCATACCTATATTTTTTGCTTTGTCTGCCTCAATATACGCATCGTTTAGATTCATAATCGATGATGTTTCAGAACTGACAGAAACACACGTTTCAACCATCGCCTCCAAAAGCAATGTATTTTTTATCATATTGGCATATTCAACAATATAATCGTATGTGATTTCTTCTTTTATAGGACAAACCACAGCAGTTCTCGCATAATCTATGGGAATAATCAAGAAACCATGCTCCGTCCCGAAAATTTCTTGCAGTGTGCGGCAAATAAGTTCACTATCGCCTGCCGGTGCCCCCGAAACAATATTCAGTGTTACAAGTACAACTGCAAAACCGCCTGCATTTGCCATAAAGTCACCATATACTGCTTCTAATTGCTCCTCAGTAACATTTCTACGACCTTCTATAAGAAGCTTTTTAAATATATTTATAAGATCCTTGCTACTTTGAGACTCTCTGTATTTAAAACCATGTGCCGCAAGCGCCAAAATATTTTTATATGTTCCTATATTATTCTCAACATCGTCATTAGCATAAGTATTTAAATTTATAAACATAAAAATCAACTCATCATTATCCACAGTGACATTTTCAAACAAAAATTTGCCACGGGAAAATTTTGATGTTTCATATAAATTATAGGCATCATCATTTTGCAATTCTGAGAAAATCACTAAGAGTTCTTTGCTTATATCACTCTCGCTCTGCTTTCCGCTATAAAACAGCACGTGTCCGAGCTCATCAACAATACCAAAATCAGCACCTATATACTCAGCTATTTCTGATAACTGTTTTTTATTTGCACTACTTAGCACTACGGACACCTCCTATTTCACATACACAACATTATATACTAAATCCGCTCAAAAGCAAACACAAAAATCCCAATAAAAAATTGTCATTTTCTTTTTATATATTTTTTTAAAAAAGGGGTTGACAAGCTACTACAATTTTTAGTATAATAGCCGAGCGTTCTCGCCGAACGTACATTTTGAGTCGTTTGGTGAGTTCATACGGCGGCGTAGCTCAGCTGGCCAGAGCATCCGGTTCATACCCGGCAGGTCATAGGTTCAAATCCCATCGCCGCTACCATACGGCCCCTTGGTCAAGTGGTTAAGACATCGCCCTTTCACGGCGGCGACACGAGTTCGAATCTCGTAGGGGTCACCACAAAAACTCTCTTATCTGCAAAGATAGGAGAGTTTTTTCTTAACTAAAATTGTATTCCCAAAAAGAAAATTCCGTCATAAAACACCCCTCTAAAGTACAAAATCACTTTTTGTTACAACTCCGTTACGGCTCTGCAAAAATTTTTATTGCCCAATATTCCCTTATGAGTTATAATTCATTGAAATTGTTTGGTATTATTTGTAAAGTACCAAGGCATCACAGCATAAAAGGAGCAAAAGGCATTAAGCCACAAAAATGAAAAAAAATATTACAATTCCAAATTGCATAACTTTTTCAAGAATTTTAGGAGCATTTATTTTAATATTTACTCCGAGTTTTTCTCTGTCTTTTTATGTTGTTTACACTATATGCGGTTTCAGCGATGCTGTTGATGGTTTGATTGCAAGAGCAATGAAAAAAGAAACAGAATTCGGTGCTAAACTTGACAGCGTAGCAGACTTGATTTTTAATGCTGTTTTATTAATTAAGATTTTTCCTTTTTTATGGAAAAATCTCCCAAAAACAATTTGGATTGCAGTAACAATGATTATTTTAATTCGCTTATCCGCATACCTTGTTGCTTGCAAAAAATACAGAAAATTCGCATCGATTCACACATACGCAAACAAGCTCACTGGATTGTCTCTTTATCTTGTCCCTTATCTTGCCAAGCTGTGGACAGTTCCCGTTTGCTCAACAGTTTGTGTAATTGCAGGTTTTGCATCTTTAGAAGAACTTATTATTCATTCTTTATCAAAAGAATACAATCCATCACACAAATCAATTCTAATGTTAAAAAAGTAATTACGGTTTTACATATTTGAGAGGATCTGTATGTGATCCGTTAACTCTCACTTCAAAATGTATATGAGGTCCTGTAGATGCTCCTGTACTGCCAACAAGAGCTATTACCTGACCGCGTTTTACCGATTGACCTACTTTGGCTATTACTTTGCTGCAGTGAGCGTAAAGCGTTGATATTCCGTCTCCATGATATACGACTATGTACCAACCATAACCGCCCTCGTTATATGTTACCGAAGTAACAACACCATCAGCAGAAGAAATAATATCTGTGCCATAAGAGGCGCCAATATCTATGCCGGTGTGCATTTTCCAATATCCGTAAATCGGATGTAATCTCATACCATAATATGAAGAGATTTTTTTTGTGCTTCTGGAAGGCCAAATGAGTCCGGAATAACTCTGTGTCTGTTGATTATAAAGTTCTTGAAGCTTTTTAATTTCTGATTCTATTTTATATGACTCTGCTTCTATTTTAGATTCTTGAGCTTCTAAAATTGCAAGAGAGCCTCTGCTCGCATCTAATTTTTCTGCCACTATCTTTTCATTTTTCTCAATAGCTTCAATTATCTCTTGTTTTTCAAGCAATAAAGCCTCAGCATCAACCTTTAATTGCTCTTGAATTTGTTTTTTACTTTCAAGATCTTGCTTCATTACAAGAAGCCCACGAATAGCTTCTCTGTCATTCTCCATCATACGGGAAAACAATTTATCCCTGTTGGCATAATCAAATATATCCTCTGCCTCCACAAAAAGGCGCAGAGAATCATATTGTGTATATCTGTACATAATGCGTGCTCTTGTATAGAACTTTTTTAACGCTTCGTTATATTCTTCTTCTGCTTGTTGAATTGAGTTATAATACCCCTCGATTTGTTCATATATGTAGTCCAAATCATCCAACATCTGTTCTACAATCGTGGCTTGTTCTTGTTTTTGCGCAAGGATTGCTGCCATTTCCGCAGTGATTTTAGCATCTTCTTTTTTTTGTGCCTCAATTTCTGCACGTAAACCTGCAAGTTCGTTTTTAAGCTCATTTTTATTTGCTTGTTGGTGAGTTATTTGACTTTGTATATCTTCCAGACTTGCTGCCAAAGAGGCAACAGCCATGTTTATAAAAAGTGTCAATATTATAGTAAAAATTACAACCAATTTATACGATCGTTTGTTTATCATTTGTTTCGCCTCCGAAAGAGTGAGAAAGTAAAATTGCATATTAACTTTCGTTGCTTATAACCTTTTAGATGATACCATAACATATAGCGTCACGCAACTTTTTTTAAAACAAAAATAAAAATCAGCAAGCCGTTCAAATCACTTTGGAGTCACAGGTCTGTATGCAAACATAAAGTTGTTAATCGGCTCACTGGACGGCTGTACCGACTGTATCCTATGGTCAGAGCCACAATCGTATCTGAAGTGATTTGCCCCGGAATCGTGTCCTGCATACAAAAATGTATGGGCAGGATACATAACACCCGTAACTGATTTTGTAGGGTTAACAAAAACATAATCGCCTGCTTGTAAATCTTCAACATTATCTATTCTTATAAAATTTTGTTTCTCAGACCACGTCTCGAAATCATGATCATTTCTTCTGGCGTCAAATACATAAATACCGTTTTCTTCCGGTTGATCCGTAAAACCCGCTTCATAAAGAGCCCACCCAACAAATCTGTCGCAGCTTACAATCTTTGCCTCGCAATCCATAGCAGGATTCATAGGTGCATGACCATACTTAAAACCGGATTCACGAACAAAATCCGTTATTTTTTTGCCGGCACTTAAAATATCAGCAACAAGCTCAGAGTAAGTGGTATAAACAACCTTTCCGAAAGAGTTATATACTTGATATCCGTAATGAGCAAATTTATCTGCACAAGCTTTCGCTTCATCTATGTTATCAAAATAATATGCGTCCATCTCAGCTTGTGCTGTTTTCACGCAATACTTACCACTGCAACCTGTTCCGAAACTCACCATAACAAAAATCACTCCCAAAGCTATAATTCTTAGTATGGTCTGAACAGCCATACTCTTTTTACTTTTTGCCTTCATTTTTATACTTGCTCCTGTCATTTTTTTAATAATATCAACTGATGATATATTAGAATAAAAAGGAAGAAATGTCAACAAAACGCAAAAAGCCGGTTGCCATTTCGCAACCGGCCGTAATGCTATGTTTTTGTACAATAATTATATCGCTCTTGTAACCTTTCCTGATTTCAAGCAGGAAGTACATACGTAAGCGTAACGGGGAGTGCCATTAACCATAATTTTAACTCTCCTTACATTCGGCTTCCAATTTCTCTTTGCACGTCTACTCACCTGAGAACGTGTAATGCTGATGTGGCGTCCGAACATCATATCCTTTGAACAAAATTCACATCTTGCCATTTAAACACACCTCCCTTGAAAATCTTCAAACAGCGTTTGCTATTGTAACATATCTTTTTCTGCAATGCAAATACTTTTTTTCTTTATTAATACAAAAATAGCAACAAAAAACAAACCCGCAATTCCCGGTATAAATAAAACGTAAAAAATATCGTTGTCCTCACCTGTATTTACATGATTTTCTTTTTCTTGAGAAACCACCTCTATTTCATATATTCCGTCCGCTTCTTCTCCTCCATTGTAATAACTTACCTCTAATGTGGTTACACCTTCCTTCAATGCAGTCAACTTTGCAACATCACCACTACATTTGTCTGTATTGTTTTCTCTATCACCTAAGGCAGCCACATTTCTGTCCGCAACAGACCACTTTATCTCAAAAAACGAGGGATGTTCAAATGATTCTAAATCAACACTGTAATAATTTCCTTCACCAGAAAGAGCATCTACAGCCTTAATCGCATTCCAAAAGCCGGGTTCTTGCAGATACAGTTCAAATCGGCCGTTTCCCTTATGCTTTACCTTAGAAAGTATAACTTCCGGAAAGTCTTTCGGCTCATATATATGTGTATCATCGTATTCATCAAGGCATACAACCACATAAGAAAAAGCAAATGGCATTGTATATCCTTTAGCACCTAAAAACCTTAAATCCAAAGACTCCCCTACTTCAAGTTTAATCTTTTTATCTTCGGGCATATTCAATTTTACCGTTCCTTCAAAAGGCTCTGTATACCCCATATAAGCCGTTTCAACATAAGGATTGCTTTTCGCGAAATTTTTCATTTCTTCAATCGATATAGCTGTTTTTAACACAAAATAGTAGCAAACTTCGCGATAATGTATGTCGGCAATTTCATAATTACAGTCACTTATTATATATAATGATTCTAAATCAAGCTCGGGAAAATCTTCTGCTGTAAATTTCCCATGTTCGTAATATTCTTTTGCTATTCTTACATTTAATGCTTTAACTTTTTCAACACCATCGGCCGCAACAGATAAGGTAGGCATCGAATTTACTAATAAAATCACAGCCAATATAAATAACACCATATTTTTTTTCATAACTGACACCCTTTCATTTTTATATTCCCAACATATTTTTTAGCATCGTTAATTGTGAATCATCAATTTTTACTTTAAAATTGTCATTAACCCTGCACAAGATATCCCCTTCCAATGTAAAGGCAACCTCAGTTTTGTCATCTTCACAAAAAGTTATGATAAAACCGGTAAATTCGATTATCCCAGCCGGAGTATCTACAGAATCGGGCGAAAGAAAGTCACTCTTTGTCGGAGTTGCTGCCTCCTCTTTCACATTTACATAAATACTGCTTATGGCGGAAAAGATTTTATCAATATCAGCCGTATCAGTAATTCTTTGCATATCTGATCCAACACCATTTTTATGTTCAATTTTAACTGTCGTATATGAGCACACACGATTTTCATGGTTTTTATTTTTATCTTTCCTATCAGGCATTATATCCATAAAAAACATTACTAAAAATACTGTAAAACATATCGCAAGGGAAATGCTTACCATTAACATACGACTACGTTTTTTTCTGCGTTCCTTTTTTCTGTCTTCTACACGGCGAAATATTTCTGCTTTGCACTCGTCTAAACTTCTCATAACAATCCACCATCTCCTCCCAAAATGACACGAAGCTCCTTTTTAGCTCTAAACAAGAGATTATCTATCTGCTTGCGATTTTTCTTCATAACTTTCGCAGCCTCTTCATAAGTCATTTCTTCAAAAAATACAAGATGCACAGCAGCACGCATATCCTCAGGAAGTTTTTTCATTGCGTCATTCACTCTGATTTTACGTTCATCAGCAAGTACGGTTTCAATCAGTTTTTCTTCATCATCTTTCATATTTTGAGCTTCTGACAGATCTACAAAATCTATAATCTTACCACGCTTTATGTAGTCCAAAGCACGGCTTTTGCCTATCATAAAAAGATAAGTTTTAAGCGTAACCTTAAAATTATATCTTTTTTTATTTATAATCAGATCAGAAAAAGCATCCATCGCAATATCTTCTGCAATGTGAACATTATGCACATAGCCATTTACAAAAAATACAAGACTTTGGAATAACTCTTTCATCAAATCATCAAAAGCACATTCATCTCCATCAAGGAATCGACGATAATAAATCGCGCAATTATCCATAAACTCCCTCCTTTCAATTTCTTGTATAAACTATTCGTATATTATACGATTATATAGCTCAAAATTCCTTATACAATTTTAGGATTTATTAAATAAAAAAACTACAGACAAGAAATCCTATCTGTAGCCTTTATAAAAAGTGAAATCAGTCTTCAAATACTGTAATCTTTAAAAATTATTAGTTTGTCTCAGACTCTTCTGAATCTGTGTTCACTTCAATTGCAGGTTGGAGTTTAGCTGCAAGGATATCACCAATTGATGTACCCATAGGAGCAGCTTTATCTGCAATAATTTCATCTTCAGCGTCTTTCTTTACGCGTTTTTCTTTTGCGGGACGCTCGCCACGATCTTTCTTACGCGGTCTTTCTTTCTTCTCAGGAACAATCGGATTGCCTTCTTCGTCAAGCTCTACAGGCTTCGGCTCAGGATCGTATGCCTGAACATCACGAATACTGAGATTAATTTTCTTCTCAGCAATGTTTGTATCAATAATTTTAGCCATAACTTTTTGACCAATTTTGAGACAATCAGCCGCACTTGAAATTCTCTGATTTGAAATCTGA
This sequence comes from Clostridia bacterium, assembly GCA_017560765.1. GTDB lineage: Bacteria > Bacillota > Clostridia > UBA1212 > UBA1255 > Egerieisoma. The sequence goes on from JAFZEI010000028.1 coordinate 113,744, forward strand.
GAAATATGTACTAAGCCGTCAATACCGGATGCAATATTTACAAATACACCGAAAGCAGCAAAACGTACAACTGTAACCTCAAGAATATCTCCTACTTGATAAAGGTTCTCTGCATCGAACCAAGGATTATCTTCTTGCTTTCTATATCCAAGAGAAATTCTCTTTTTCTTTCTATCGAATTCGAGAATCTTAACTTCTACTTCTTGGCCTACCTTGAGAACCTCAGAAGGATGTTTGATTCTGTTCCATGAAAGCTCTGACATATGGATAAGTCCGTCATATCCGCCGATATCTACAAAAGCACCGAAAGGAGTAAGGCTCTTAACTACACCTGTAACTACCTTATCAACTTCGATTTTGCCCCAGAATGCTTCTTCTTTTTCTTCTCTGTCAGCTACAAGAATTACTTTTCTTGAACCAACGATTCTGTTGTGACCCTTTTGGCCTTTTTCAAATGCTGTAATGATAACTTCAACAGTTTGACCAACAAAAGCACTCAAATCTTTAGCATATCTCTCAGTGAGCTGAGATGCAGGGATAAAGATACGTACAGAACCGAGATATGCAACAACACCACCGTTTACTGCTTCTTTAATACGCACTAAAACAGGTGTTTTGCTCTCAAAAGACTGCTCAATAAGAATCATATTTTTCTTATTATCAACACGTCTCTTAGAAAGAATAGCTTCTCCGTCTTTGTCGCTTACTTTAACAACCATAGCTTCTACCTCGTCACCAATATTCAATTGGTCAGGCTCAAAACCCGGAATCTCTGCAAATTCATCAATAGCAATAAAGCCTTCGAATTTGAATCCGAGATCAACATATACGCCTTTGTTGTCAATTTTGTTGATTGTACCTTTTACAATCTGTCCGCTTGTGATTGTTGTCAATGACTTGTCCAACAAAGTCTCAAAAGACTCATTCTCACAAGTTGCATTTGCATCATCAGCTGTTGCAATTTCCTCTACAACCTCGTTTGCGCTGATTTCTGCATTTTCGATTTCCTGATTGATTTCACTCATTTTACCAATAACCTCCCCGATGATCCAGTCCGGAACTGATGCTCCTGCTGTCACACCAACTTTCTTATATTTGTCAATACGCGATACATCTAACTCTGCTGCATTTTCAACAAACAAAACATTCTCACAAAGCCGAGAACTCAAATCAAACAGTTTGCAAGTGTTAGAACTCTTTCTATCACCCACAACTATCATTAAGTCCGTTTGTGATGCAATTTTCTCTGTCTCCTCTTGCCTGAGAGATGTCGCACTGCATATTGTATCAAAAAAATTCACATTGTCAAAGGATTTTTTTAAAATTTCGCATATTTCATCAAAAATCTTTTTTGAAAAGGTAGTTTGCGCTACCACACTATACAATATATTGATTTCGCTAGATAAAACAAAGCTTTCTGCCTCAGATACACTTGATAAAATAACTGCATCTTCATCACACCATCCATTTGTACCAATCACTTCCGGATGGGCCGCATCGCCTATAATGATAATTTTTCTGCCCTCTTTATATTGCCTGCTTACAAGCTTATGTATTTTAGCCACAAAAGGACATGTTGCATCAATTACAGTGCACCCGGAACTTTCTATTTCTCTTTGCTTTTCCGGTGATATTCCATGAGCTCTAATAATCACTGTAGCTTTCTCAGGATGACCATTTGTTTCGGTAAAAATCTCTTCTACAGTATGAACAACTCTCATGCCTTTTTGAGCAAGTTTATTGATAACATGATCATTATGTATCAGTTCGCCGTACGAAAAAACAAACATATCATCTCTTTTATTATCAAGTATTTCAAAAGTCTTATCTACAGCATTGGCAACACCAAAACAAAAGCCAGCCTTTTCTGCCTTAATTATCTCCACCCTCAGGTACCTCCATTAATGAATATATACCATCAAGTATATCCTGTGCCATTCTCGTATAATCCTCTTTTGTATATTTTTGGCCTTCCGGAGCTTTCGGCAATACTACAGGATCACCAAATCTAACGTATACACGTCCAAACAAACGTATTTTACCCCATATCGCCACCGGTTGCACAGGAACTCCCGCCTCAATTGCAAATTTTGCCACACCATGTTTAGCTTTGTTATTTCTACCATTTCCTTTTGATCTGGTTCCCTGAGGAAAAATACCCACAGCCTCTCCCTTTTCCAAAAGTTCAAACGTAGTTCTTGCCGCCGCAACGTCCCTTGAATTTCTTCTGACAGGATAAGCACCGCAAGCAGAAAATATTTTACCCAAAATTTTATTTTTAAAAATCTCCTCTTTTGCCATCCATTTTAAATAGCGCGGTAATTTGTACCCTATCATGAACATATCGAGCATACTTTCGTGATTTGCCGCTACAACCAAGCCACCACTTTCAGGAACCTTTTCCTCATCATATACTTTAACACGTATAAAGAAGAAAAATATAAATTTGCAAATAAATCTTAAAACTTCCATTATCCTCACCAAAAATTATTCTTCAATTCTGCTCTTAACAATCTCCATCAAAGCTGTTTCACTTTCATCTTCTGTCATATCAGAAGTATCGAGCAGCACAGCATCCGCAGCTTGTTTTAACGGAGCAAACTCTCTTGAGCTATCATTTGCATCACGGAATTTCATGTCGCTAAGCACTTCATTATACGTCACTTGCGCATTTCCTTTTTCACGAAGCTCTTCATATCTTCTCTGCGCTCTCACTTCAACGGAAGCCGTCAAAAAAACTTTTACTGCCGCGTCCGGCAACACATAAGAACCAATATCGCGACCATCCATTACTACATTATTCTTAGATGCAATGTTTCTCTGAATCTCAACCAATTTAAGTCTTACCTTGGGAATAACTGCCACTTTTGATGCAGCAATCGAAACTTCCGGTGTACGAATAAGACCGGTCACGTTTTTTCCGTTGGCATACACCTGCTGATTTCCGTCCTCATATATAACATCAAGGGTGAAATTATCCGTCAAAGCCTCCAAGACTTTTTTATTATCTTCGACAGGCAATGTAAAATCCACACCATTTTCTATAGCAAACAAACCAAAAGCCCTGTACATCGCTCCTGTGTCAAGGTATATATATCCAAACTTCTTTGCAATCTTCTTTGCTAAAGTGCTTTTGCCTGCCCCCGAAGGACCGTCTATTGCAATATTACGATTCATAATCGTCCTCCTCTTCAGTCATACTGTTGTAAATTACTCTATGTCCTAATCCTATCGCCATTTCATTAAGGTGCAAAAGGCCTATTCCGAAGAATATTGCTACACTTATATGTTCTCCGCAGCGTGCAATAGCAATTTTACCTCCAATATTAAGACCAATAGCCTTATTTACAATTTGCGAAACTGCCTCTCTTGCGGCACCTGCCACGGCACCCTCCTCGGCGTGAAAATCCGCAATCAAATTTTCTCTTTTAGCAGCAACAACAGCTCTTTCGATTACTTTTGTTACTGAGGCGATAAACTCTCCTCCAAAATCCACAGCCGCCGTCTTAATGCCCTCGCTTTTAAGTCTTAACTGTTCAGCTTTTTCTGCCATCCTGTCTTTTGTTATTGCTACGGAAATTGCCGCAGTAACGGCATCTCTGCTTCCTGTTTCACTAAACATAATTCAACGCTCCTTTTGCATGGTTTATTTTAAACTACCCATTACATCTTCTTCAAACCGGTTTGCAATCTGCGCCCCCGCACCACCATCATAATGGGAATTTCTCAAATATACGGCAGTTATTTTATTCTCCGGATCTATCCAAAAATGCGTACCGTAAGCACCGCTCCAACCAAAACTGTTTTTGGGCAGTATATACTCATTATTGTTTATAACTCTTACTCCTAAGCCCCACCACTGTGAATCTGCCGGGTTCCACGAAATCGGCACATAAGCTTTTTTCATAAGTGATACTGACTCAGGTTTTAAAATATTGCCTCCATCATTTAAAAGCATTTCCGCAAAAGCAGAATAAGCCTCTGCCGTTCCGCCTAAAGAGGCCGCACCGCTATAGAAAGTAAGTGGTATACCTTCAAACATTGTTTTGCCTATATCAATGTACCACGACTTCTCACCATCATATTTATGCACAGAAACCATACGTGCCCACTGTTCTTCATTAGGCACAAAAGTCATATCTTTTATGCCCAGCGGTTTTACAATATTTTCCTGTATATATTCTTCGAAAGGTAATCCGGATACTATTTCTACGAGCCTTGCTGCTACGGAATGTGCCGCTCCCCCACTGTAATATGCGTACTCACCCGGTTGAAAAGAAAGCAGCGAACGCTCTATTTTGTATGCATAAGAAGCAAGATTTTGTCTGTCAGCCTTTGTAAAAAGCGAACTTTGATATACTCCGACACCATCAGAATCCGAAAACAAGCCGTTTGTGTGGTTAAGAAGCTGCTCAACGGTTATCTCATTTTTTACAGGTTCTTTCGGCACAGCCTTGCCATTTTCATCCAGCATTCCTACATACATATTCGAAAAACCGCTTAGATACTTTGACACCTTATCGTCTAAGGATAAATTTCCCCTTTCCGCTTCTATCAAAACGGCAACCGTGGTAACAGGCTTTGACATAGAGGCTAACCTGTACATACTGTTTAATTCATTGATAAAAGCTTTGTGAAAAACAGCTTTACCATTTTGTTTTATAAGTATTTCACAACCGCCAAGTTTACCGCTTTTAATCAAAGCGTTTTGTCTTTCTGTTAATTTTTCGCACAATAGAGAAGTGTCCAATAATTTCATAATACTGTCTCCGTAATGTATTCACGTAAAAAAGCCGGAGAAAGCTGAAATCACCACAACCTCTCCGGCGGATTATTAAATAAATCAGATTTCGGGAATCTGAATTTCTATTTCGTGACCAAGCTCTGCCGAAGTTGCAATTCCGGAAAGAATAGCCTGGTTATAAAGAATCTGTGAAGTAGGAACGGGAGCCGGTGCACCTGATTTGATAGCATCAAGGAAAGAACGAATTTTCATTTCAAATACACTGCCGTTAGTTGACCTAACGGGAATTTTTGTTTCTACTTGGTCGCCTGCAACTTCATGATAAATTGTCATGGGGCCGCCGATGGAACCATTCCAGCATTCCGTAGAAGGAATACGCAAACCGCCCTTTGTACCCAGAATAACAGTGTCTCCGGGAGTGTCAATGTTCATTGCCCATGCAATACGGAAATCTATAACAATACCGCCCTCAAGTCTTATAAAGCCTGCCGCAAAATCGTCCACGCCAAACTTTTCAGCGTATTCCGGATGTCCCGGATAATAATCAGGACGTTTACCGAAGAAATCGGATTTATAACCTGTTACCGTAAGTGGCTTAGGATATCCGATGGCATTCATTACCATATCAAGAGAATAACAACCAATATCGCCCAAAGCACCTATACCGCCTGTTTCTTTCTCAATGAATGTTGTGCCAAAAGGTGTAGGAATACCTCGTCTTCTGCCACCGCCCGTCTGTATATAATAAATTTGTCCCAATTCGCCCGATTCCACAATTCTCTTAAGCATTTTCATATTCTCGTCAAATCTTGGTTGGAATCCAACGGAAACAATTTTACCGCTTTCTTTCTCCGCTTTGCAAATTGCAATAGCTTCTTCCATTGTAACGCACATAGGTTTTTCAAGCATTACGTTAACACCTTTTTTTAACGCATAAGTTGTACAAGGCTCATGCTGGCAATTGTACGTACAAACGCTTACAGCATCAAGATTCAAAGACTCATCGTCGAGCATCTCTTTATGACTGCCGTAAAATTTCACCCCAGATATACCGAGACGTGCGGCAAACGCTTCTGCTTTGCCCGGAATCAAATCGGCTAAACCAACAATTTCAACATCAGGCATCTTCATATAAGAAGTTGCGTGGGGCTCCGCAATCCAACCCGTACCTATAATACCTACACGAAGCTTTTTGCTCGTATCTATTTCTTTTTTTTCTTCTTGTACCTCTTTAAATTTATCTAAAATATTACCCATAATAACACCTCATTTTTTATATTATAATAATGTTTTTAAATAATTAATGCTAAATTCTGCGCATTCAAGTTCACTCTTATTCATACTCGGAGAGTCTTGCTCTACAACGAGCCATTTTGTACCGGCTTCTTCTGCAGCTTCAAGAATCGTAGGAATATCTTGTCTGCCGTATCCTATAGGACGGAATTCGAACGCTTTACTTTGTATTGCTTTTTCGCCTTTTAAGCCGATTTGTTCATACATATTTTCTGTTTTGCTGCCCGCAAAATCTTTAAGATGCAATATATTGGCTCTTCCGGTGTATTTTTTAACAAAAGACGAAGGATCTACTCCTGCCACTTTTACCCAACAAAGGTCAAGCTCTGTTTCGAGTAAATCTGCAGGAATCCTGTTATAAAGTTCATCAATTGCATACTTGCCATCAATTATCTTGAACTCGTAATCATGATTATGATACATAAGTTGCAAACCTTTTGATTTTGCTACCGCAGCTATCTTTTTGATGTCTTCTAAAGTTTGTTCCCATAAAGCTTCACCGGGGCGTCGCTGAGCAGCTAAATTGGGAATGGCCGCGTATTTACATCCTATAGCGATATATTTATCTACAACTCCTTCTATATCACCTAAAAACTCATCAATCGTAATATGAGCTGAAACTGCTTCCAATCCGATATCTTCCAACAAATTTCTTATTGTTTCTGCATCGTACCCGTAAAGACCTGCAAACTCTACACCTTGAAAGCCTAATTCTTTTACTTTTTTTAGTGTTCCCACGAAATCCTTTTCCAAATGATTTCTTACAGAATACAACTGCAATGCTACAGGAAATGACATATTTAAACACAACCTTTCTATTAAAACTTACGATTTAAAACTTGTTGTAATTCTATAACAATCAATATTGTTTGTCAAACAAAACAGGGCATAAATTAAACAGTTGATATTTTCCCTATTGCGTGGCAAAATATAATAACTACTTAAATAAAGGGGTATTTCTTTGAGCGATAAACTTTTAACATCAAAAGAAAAATATGCGTATTATGAATACATCTACAAGCGTAAACTCCATCGTTCTGCTACATGGGCTTCACTTAGCTCTTTTGCAGGGGTTTTTGCTTTGTCAATATATTTACTCTGTCATTTATGTTTTAGTGACAAAGCAGTGTCATCAGTATATACAGATAAAATTTTTTATTTTATTAATTACCCTTTGGCAAAGCTTTTCGGATACATTCCTTTCTCTGTTGCCGAATTGTTATTATATGTTTTTATTATCTGCACTGTTGTTTTCTTATTTAAAACCATATATGCCACAATTGAAGCCATAATACTTTTTTTTCGTATGAAAAAGCAAGGTTATTACCCGGAAAGACGCTCCATGCTTCGTCCCGCAGGCAATCTGGGTTTACGCTTTGTTTCTGTTTTCTGCATAATTGTTACAGTTTTCATTTTCTTTGGCGGCATAAATTATACGGGCATGACATTTTCCGAAAAAGCAGAATATACTGCAAATAATTATACAGTGGAACAATTACGCCAATTCTGTTATATAATGGGTAAAAATGTTTCTGAAACGAGACAAGCACTCGAAACAAAAATTGATGGTTCAATAGACGAAACATATTCAGAATACAATCCATATAAATTGGCAGAAGAAGCAACGAAGGCATATAATCTTTTACCTCAGAAATACAATTCTTCTTACACAGACTACCCTACAGTTAAATTTGCTTACAGTTCCATCGTAATGTCAAATATTCACATTACAGGAATTTATCCGTATATTTTACCTGAGGCCATTGTGAATATTCATACGCCTATCATGAGCCTACCTCATACAATTTGCCATGAAATGGCACATCAAAGAGGTTTTGCAAGAGAAGATGAGGCTAATTTTATTGCATATATGGCTTGTCTTCAAAGCGACAATCCGATTTTTGCGTATTCCGCATATTATACAGCCTTTTCTTACGCAATGGATGAATTACGATATTATGACACAAAAACATGGACAGCTATAATGGATTCCGTCGATAAAAACGTAAAAAAAGATATTTCTCGCGAAAATGCTTATTGGAGTCAGTTTGAAACTTTGAGCCATGAATTTACATCCGGAGTAAACGATACATATTTATCCGTTATGAATGTAGAAGATGGTGTTAAAAACTATGGTAAAGTAGTAGAGCTTCTTTTAGCTGAAGCAATACAGTCAGGAGTTATAAAATAAACTTATATACCTCCGGTAGGAGCTGCTGTATTTTCTCCGGGGTTACCGGTAGGTGCAATGTATTCAGCAATTTTCACTGAGCATACGTACTCTCCTATCACAGTAAATTTATTACTGTCTATATCTGCAAACTCAAGAGGCAAAATATATTCTCCGACTCCCCGGTCTGTCAAATCAATAGTCGGACCCAAAGAAGACACTGACAAGTTTGCCAAATCGGCAGCCTTTCCTTTTATGGCAACAGTGAATTTTTCAACAGAAAATTCATACGTAAATTCTCTGGGATTCTTTCCCGGTGTACTTACGGAATTTGATATGTCTACTTCAAAATTTTTAATTTGATATTTTAAGATTTCTGCAGAAACAGAAACATCTGTTGTTTGATATGCTGTAATTCCTGCCGGCAGATATCCTGTAATATCGAAATTTTTTATTACATTTGCAGAAGCGCCTGAAATATCAATTGTACCCAATTCAATTTTGTTTATATTTCTCAAATCCGATGCAGCACCGCAAAGCAATACAGCATCAGAAGTAATTCCGGTTTTACTTAAATAATAATCGTTATGCGGTATACCCGAAACTGAATAAGTTACGGGAACTTTTTTTGCGACCTCGATTTTAACGGTAATTTTTTCTTTTTCGTAATCTGCCGTTACTTCTTCTCCGCTCTTTAAATAATAATGACCCAAAAAGGATCCGCTTTTATCCGAATCAATAGAACCTGCTGTGAGACTTTCATTAAGTTTTACTTTAATACAATCTATATTTGCGATTTCTGATTCAAAGCCTGAAATTTGAACTGTCCCGGGCTCTGCTGTAACTGATAGAATTTCAAAGTTTTCAGCAAGTAAACTATCATCATATTCAACAACAACATCTACATTTGCATGCGATATTTTGTCATATACTACATCTATTGTTTTAGGGTAGTAATCCTCAATTTTTATACCCAATCTGTTGCATTCCGGTTCTTTTATTTTAAGCGTAGTCTTGCCGGAAGCCGTAATTTTCGCAAAATCAACAGCCGCATATAAATCAGAGGCCGTTAGATTTCCTATTATATCAGCTCGCCCCGATGCTTTAACCGTTATTGTATTCGGAACAGAAGAGTCTCTGTCACTCAAACCCAAAGTAGCCGGTGTATTTACATTCAGTATATTAAGCGGAATATCCAAAGAGCGATTTTCTGTAGGATTCGTATAATTTAACACGAGAAGCCACGTCATAATACCAAGGAGCGCAGAAATAATAATATAAAAAGTTTTGCTTTTTAGAAAATTTTTTATTTTAATCATTTTTGTTTGCCTCCCCTTCTGAATATGTTCGCTCTTTTGCCTGTTGCTTTATCATTTTCTGTTTTGGGCGCCAATGACTCAATCAAAAAGCTCCTTAACGCATCCTCTTTCACGTTTCTTTTCAACTGACCGTTTTCTGCCACAGAAACATACCCTGTTTCTTCTGAAACAATAATTGATATACAATCAGTATTCTCGCTTATGCCTATTCCGGCGCGATGACGAGTTCCCAAGTCTTTGTTTAATTGCAAATTTGCAGAAAGAGGCAAATAACACGCTGCCGCTGCAATCCTGTTCTTCTTAATTATAACTGCTCCGTCATGAAGTGGTGTGTTTTTTATAAAAAGCTGTCTCAAAAATTGCGCGGTAACTGCAGAATCCACTATTGTTCCTGTGCGTATTACCTCGCTTAAATTTGTTTTTCTTTCAAAAATTATAAGGGCACCTGTCTTCTCGTCAGCCATTGCATAAGTAGCTTTTACAATTTCGCTTACCATAAAACTTAAATCTGCCGTTTTTTGTGTGCCGCTTTTAAACATTTCCATAAAAGAGGTCTGTCCCAAGCCCTCAAGAATGCGTCGTAATTCAGGATGAAAGAGAACTATTAGCATTACCGGCAACACTTCAATTACCAATTTAAGCACAAAGGACAATGTTGAAAGCTGTAACAATTCAGCTAAAAAAGCTACAAATAAAATCAGTATCACACTTTTTATAAGCTGAAAAGCTCTTGAGTCACGCAAAAGCGTCAGCAAAAGATAAAACACATATGAGATAATCAGAATATCAAAAACAATTCTAAAAATATCCCATACGCTGTTTATGCCAAGATATTCACCTAAAAAAGTAGCAAATCTACCAAAGTCCGATGCTGATAAGCACATAGTATATTCCCCTCTTTTATAAATACATCAAATACTGAATCAACATAAACAAGGTTGTAGCAATCATTAAAAACGCAAGCAAAAGGCAAACAATCCTTACTATAAACTTAGATGTTTTCCCCTTATTTTTTTGCTTACTCATTATTTGTCACCTCATCACTGCTGTATTTTCCCTCTACACAAGATACATTATTGTTAAATGTATTAATCTCCTCGTCCATTTTGTCTGTAATAGCTTTAAGCGCAGCCTCCATTTGTGCTTTAACACCATTACACATTTGAGTAACCTCAATACGCATATCGCGAAGTCTTTTATTCTTATCCACGATATTAACACGCAAATTTTCTGACTTAATCTCCAATTGACGACGTTCAAATTCAGCCTGCTCTTGGGCACAGCTAATAATTTCTTTTGCAGTATTTTCTGCCTTAATCAAGGCATCTGCCACCTTCGACTTTTCTGCCTGCAAAACAATATATGAAGCAGAAAGCTGATTATGCTGTGCAAGCAAGCCATTATACATATCAGCAAGTTCACTGTAAGCTTCACCCAGCTTTATTATTTCATTTGTGTTAGCTTCTATAATCTCCATATAATGCTTATTGAGTGCATCAACATACTCATTAACATATTTTTTTCTGTATTTTTTTAAAGGTACATCAAAAGTCTTCGGCTCGCACTTACCCTCTGCAAGAATTTCATTTTTATCAAAGGGTTGTATAGGTTCCAACATTTTATTCTGCGTCTGTGTTTCCAATTGTATTCCTCCTAACGTACTTTTCAATTACAGATTTAATTTCATCTGCAGACTTTAAACCGATTATCCTCTGTTCAGTTATACCATTTACTATAAATGCCAAGGTAGGCACACTTGCAATACGGAATGCCTTTACTGTCTGCGGACACTCTTCTACATTTACAAAACCAATTTTTAAAAGTCCCTCATACGTTTCTGCAAGTTCGTCTAAAATCGGTGCCAATGTTCTGCAAGGGCCGCAATTTTGCGCCCAAAAATTCACCATAATGGGAATTTTGCTTTTTATAATGTATCTGTCAAAAATTTCATCGCTAAAGTGTATTATTTTATCCGATGGCATTATTTTATCACCTATTTTTCTTAAAGTTAACAGTTGTTTAAAGTATAAAACAACCTGAAATTTTCGTCAACATCAAAACAGCCCACTAATGTTGCCGTTCTCATCTATGTCAATCTTCTCTGCAGCAGGAATTTTAGGCAATCCGGGCATTGTCATAATAGAACCTGTAAGTGCCACAACGAATCCTGCTCCTGCAGAAACCTTTAAATTTCTTACAGTAATGTCAAAATTCTCCGGCGCACCGATTTTTGTCATATCATCTGAAAAACTGTATTGTGTCTTTGCCACACACACAGGAAGCTTGCCAAAGCCCATTGCCTCTAACTGCTTTTTCTGTTTCAAAGCCTCTGCAGTATAAATAACGCTGTTTCCTCTGTAAACCTTTTGTGTTACAGCTGTTAATTTTTCATCTATTGTGCTGTCATCTTCGTAGGAAAATCTGAAATTGTTGTTTTCTTCTTTTTCACAAAGCCTTACAACTTCTTGTGCAAGCTCTATAGCGCCTTCTCCACCTTTTGCCCATACGTCGGAAAGTGCCACGTTCACCCCAAGCTCCTTGCATTTCTTCTCTATCAATGCAAGCTCCGCATCGCTGTCTTGAACAAATCTGTTAATAGCAACAACACAAGGCAAACCGTAAACTTCACGTATATTGGATACGTGTCTTAAAAGATTCGGCAAGCCTTTCTCAAGCGCTTCGATATTTTCTGATGCCAATTCAGACTTCGGTACACCTCCATGCATTTTCAAGGCTTTTACTGTAGCAACCACAACAACAGCAGAAGGACGAAGTCCTGCCACTCTGCACTTGATGTCAAGGAACTTTTCCGCACCTAAATCTGCACCGAAACCTGCCTCTGTAACAGTATACTCACCAAGCTCCATAGCTGTTTTTGTAGCTATAACGGAGTTACAACCGTGTGCAATGTTTGCAAAAGGACCACCATGAACAAGAGCGGGCGTACCCTCTAATGTTTGTACAAGATTAGGCTTTAATGCTTCTTTAAGAAGTGCCGCCATAGCTCCTTCTGCCTTAAGCATAGAAGCCGTAACAGGCTTCTCATCGTATGTATAACCAACTATAATTCTGCCAAGACGCTCCTTTAAATCAGTCAAAGACGATGCTAAACAAAGCACTGCCATAACTTCAGAGGCAACTGTTATATCATAACCGTCTTCTCTCGGGACTCCGTTAACTCTGCCTCCGAGACCATCTGTTATATTTCTCAACTGACGATCATTCATATCTACACATCTGCGCCATGTTATGCGTCTGGGATCAATATTAAGCTGATTTCCTTGATATATATGATTGTCAAGCATTGCAGCCAGCAAATTGTTTGCCGCACCTATTGCATGGAAATCTCCCGTAAAATGAAGATTTATATCCTCCATCGGAATTACCTGAGCATAGCCGCCTCCTGCAGCGCCTCCCTTAACACCGAAAACAGGTCCTAAAGAGGGCTCACGAAGAGCTACAATAGATTCTTTGCCAATTTTCCGAAGTCCGTCAGCAAGACCTATTGTCGTAGTAGTCTTGCCTTCTCCCGCCGGAGTCGGCGTAATAGCTGTAACAAGTACCAACTTTGCCTTTGCGTCTTTATGAGGCATTTTCCAAGTGTCTATTTTGGCCTTATACTTACCGTAGTACTCAACATATTCCATGTCGATACCTGCTTTTTCAGCAATTTCACCTATCGGTTTGATTTCTGCGCTTTGCGCAATTTCAATATCACTTTTGTACGAGCTCATGGTTTATCCCTTCTCTTAAATATTAAAATTTATATATTTATTTTAGCGGTTTGCCTTTAATTTAGCAAACAATTTAACATTCTTTGTTTTAATCCTTGAAATTAAAGTACCCTCAAGATAACATAAAGTTACATTCTTCCATTTTACGGGCAAAAGCATAATTTTCATGTATTTGGAATTAGGTTTTGCGATTTTTAGTGCTTCGGACACATTTGGATTGTTGAGAATGCGTTTAATCTCTGCTTTGCGTTCCTTTTTACTTAAAGTGCAATTGGGATTTGTAACGTTCTCTATGCAGCCCACTACCCTTTCTATATATCTACGGAATACCATTTCTCTCGCCGCCGCTTTTTTTGCATCGTCTTTAATATCCCAATATTTATATAAATCAAGCATCCATTGATGTTCTTCTTCTCTCTTTTCATATAAAGTGCTTTTATATTTTGCCGTTTCACTCTCTGCTCTTGCTCTCATAAAACGATAATAAGGCTTTGGATTAAAAACTACTTTTTTAACATCTCTTATAAACGAAAGTACAAACGGGAAGTCATCCATCCATGTTTGCGGGAATTTTAAATTGTTATCCATCATATATTTAGCTGAATATAATTTATTCCACGGTGAATATAAAAGATTTTTATCAAAAAGCTTATATGCATTTTCTCTGAAAGACTGCTGTGTCAGAAAATCCATTGGCTCTTCTGTTTGTATTTGAGTATACTTTTCGTCATCGCTGTAATACGTTTCAATATAGAAACCTGTTACAACAAGCTCTGCCTCATTCTTCTCTGCCAAATCATACATTTCTTGCAGCATTTCAGGCTCTGCCCAGTCATCAGAATCCATGAAGTACAAATACTTACCTTTTGCTATGTCTATAGCTCTGTTACGAGCAGCCGGTGCACCTGCATTTTCTTGGTGAATGACTTGTATACGGCTGTCTTTTTGTGCATATTCATCACATATTTTACCGCTGTTATCAGGCGTACCGTCATCAACTATTATAAATTCAAAATCCTTGAATGTTTGATTTAGTATACATTCAATTGCTTTTGATACATATTTTTCTACTTTGTATACGGGCATTATTACTGTAATGCCTACTTCATAATTATTATTCATTTAACAACCCCTCTGCCTCTGCTGTTTTAAGGGCAGAAGCTATAACTTTATCCATATCGTAATATTTATACTCGGCAAGACGTCCTCCGAAAATTACATTTTTATGCATATCGGCTTCGTCTGAATATTTCTTATATTTTTCTTGGTTCACCGCATCATTTACGGGATAATACGGTTCTTTGTCTAAAGTCCAAGATTCTGAGTATTCTTTTGAGATTACAGTACCCTTTTGTGTACCAAACTCAAAATGCTTGTGTTCTATAATTCTTGTATACGGCGTCTCTTTATCTGTAAAATTCATTACCGCTACGCCTTGATAATTGTCAGTTTCGAGACATTCTGTCTCAAATCTTACTGTTCTATACTCCAGCGTACCGTACTTGTAATCAAAAAAGGAGTCAATCGTGCCCGTATAAACCACTTTATCTGCGAGCTGCATGTATTCCGTACGCTTTTCTTGACTTTCGTTAAAGTCTGCACCGAAGCGAACTTCAACACCTTCTAAGAGCTTGTCTATTATTTTATTATAACCGCCGATTGGTATGCCTTGATATGCGTCATTAAAATAATTATTATCATACGTAAATCTTACAGGCAATCTTTTTATTATAAATGCAGGTAATTCATTGCAAGGTCTGCCCCATTGCTTCTGCGTATAATCTTTGACGAGCTTTTCGTAAATGTCCGTGCCTACGAGTTTGATTGCTTGCTCTTCAAGATTTGACGGTTCGTCCTTTGCTTCTGCTTGCTGACTTGCTATTTTAGCTGCCGCTTCTTGAGGAGTGACAACTCCCCATAATTTATTAAAAGTATTCATATTAAAGGGCAGATTATAAAGCTCACCTTTGTAATTTGCCACAGGAGAGTTTGTATATCTGTTAAATTCACAAAGGTTATTTACGTATTCCCAAACTCTCTTATCGTTTGTATGAAAAATATGAGCTCCGTATTTGTGAACGGTTATACCGTTTATTTCTTCACAATAAATGTTGCCGCCTATATGGTTTCTTTTTTCTATAACAAGGCATGTCTTGCCTTTTTTTGTAGCCTCATGTGCAAAGACGGCTCCAAAAAGTCCGCTTCCT
This sequence comes from Clostridia bacterium, assembly GCA_017560765.1. Lineage (GTDB taxonomy): Bacteria > Bacillota > Clostridia > UBA1212 > UBA1255 > Egerieisoma. The sequence continues at coordinate 129,211 of JAFZEI010000028.1, forward strand.
ACAATAAGATAGTCGTATTTTTTCATAAAGAACAAATTCTCCTTTCGGCTCTGCCTTGTATACATACGAATTTAATTTTACCACACATACAGAAAAAATGAAACGCAAAATTTTTTACAAAGACAAAAAGCATTACTATTTGTGTAGAAAAGGCATTCTTTTGATTTCTTCCAAATTTTTTCTTGTATTTAATTTTCATGTTTTCATAAAATACATGTGAAAAATTTTATTGAAATTCGAGGTGTTTTTTTTGAGAAACAAATCCATATTTTCCAAAAGCAAAAGAGACCTTTCATATATTGTTGTTATGGTAATCACAGTGCTTGTTTTATCCTGCATAGCTGCACTTCTTTATAATTATGGCACAAAACATGAGCAAGAAACCAATATTCCGTCGGCCCATGTGCAAGAAGTTTTGTCAAAGCGCGGCTCATACGGCAGCGAAGTTACCGCAATACAAAAGAAGCTGAAAAATTGGGGTTACTACACAGGCTCCGTCGACGGAATCTACGGCAGTCGTACAGAGGCTGCAGTTCGTTATTTCCAACGAAAAAACGGGTTGGTAGTTGACGGAATTGCCGGCAAAAACACGCTTGCCGCAATGGGTATACAAAGCTCGTCGTCATCAACTGCAAGCAGTTCCGTAGGCGGATATTCTTCCAGTGATTTAAATTTAATCGCAAGAGCTGTTTACGGAGAGGCTCGCGGAGAACCATATACAGGACAAGTTGCAGTAGCGGCAGTTATTTTAAACAGAGTGAGAGATTCACGCTTTCCCAAAACCGTAGCCGGCGTTGTTTATCAGGCGGGTGCATTTGATGTAGTTGCGGATGGCCAAATAAACCTTACTCCCAACGACACTGCCTATAAAGCTGTTCGCGATGCTGTAAACGGTTGGGATCCCACCTATGGTTGTTTGTATTATTACAATCCTCGCACTGCAACCAACAAGTGGATTCGCTCGCTCCCAATATCTACCACAATTGGCAGCCATGTGTTCTGCAGAGCAAAGTAAAGAATACTAAATTATTTTTTATAGAAAAGCGGTGCGACCATCAGCCACACCGCTTAAGCAAACAAAATATCATATTAACTTTATCCGCATCAATGATGGAAAAGTCTTATTCCCGTAAAGCTCATTACCATTCCGTACTTGTTGCATGTATCGATAACATGATCATCACGGATAGAGCCACCCGGTTCAGCAACGTATTTAACGCCGCTTTTATGAGCTCTTTCAATATTATCACCAAAGGGGAAGAAAGCATCAGAGCCTAAAGCAACATCAGTATTTTTATCAAGCCAAGCGCGCTTTTCTTCTGCTGTGAATACATCAGGCTTAACCTTAAAAATACGTTGCCACTCACCCTCGGCAAGAACATCCATATAATCCTCACCGATATATAAATCAATTGCATTATCACGATCAGCACGCTTAATACCATCAACAAATTGAAGTCCCAAAACTTGAGGAGATTGACGAAGGAACCAATTGTCAGCCTTGCTTCCTGCAAGTCGTGTGCAATGAATACGAGATTGCTGTCCGGCACCTATGCCGATTGCCTGTCCGCCCTTAACGTAGCAAACAGAGTTTGATTGAGTATATTTCAATGTAATCATGGCAATTGCAAGGTCAATTTTTGCGCTTTCGGGAAGCTCTTTGTTCTCTGTAACGATTTGGTCAAAGAAACCTTCCTCGATTTTCAGCTCATTTCTGCCTTGCTCAAAAGTTATACCGTATACATCTTTGTGTTCAATTGGCTCAGGTACGTATTCAGGGTCTATTTCGATTACATTGTATCCGCCTTTTTTCTTCTCTTGCAATATCGCCAAAGCCTCAGGTGTGTATCCCGGAGCTATAACTCCGTCGGAAACTTCGCGCTTGATTAAGAGTGCGGTAGCCTCATCACACACATCAGAAAGAGCAATAAAATCACCGAAAGAAGACATTCTGTCAGCACCGCGAGCTCTTGCGTATGCGTTTGCGATAGGTGAAAGCTCAAAATCAATATCCTCTATCCAATAAATCTTGCGTTCTACATCATTTAAGGGTAATCCTACTGCCGCACCTGCAGGAGAAACGTGTTTAAAAGATGTTGCAGCCGGTAATCCTGTTGCTTGTTTAAGTTCTTTTACAAGTTGCCAACCATTGAATGCATCGAGAAAATTTATATATCCCGGTCTGCCGGAATGAATCTTTATAGGCAACTCTTTTCCGTTTTTCATGAAAATTTTTGAGGGCTTTTGGTTAGGGTTACATCCGTATTTTAATTCTAATTCTGTCATCATGTGCCTCCGAACTACTGTAAATTATTTGTTTTTATTAATTATTCTTGTATCGTACTTGCCTGTTTCAATGTCGATATAGCGAACAAATAAAGAAACTTTGTTGTCTTCGTTAAGATTTGTCCAAACCATATTTGTAAACTCATCTATATCGCCCTCGATTGCAATCTGTTTGGGCTCACCCTCAAAACTCGGCAATGGATTACCATCACATTTGTATGTATGAATAAATCTACCCTCGCCTGCAACGGGATTTTCGTATGCAAAAGTAAAACGGTTACAGCTTGAAGGATCGCCGTAATTAGATTTTAAAATTGACATTGCATAATTGTACTTGCCATCCTCCACATGCATAATACCTGAAATTCTCGGTGTGTAGTTGGGAGCATCAGGCTCAAATTCTCTTGTGCGAAGAGCTTGCTCAAAAGTTTGTTGCTTGTCCATAAGCTCATAAATCGTATCTGTCTGGTCACCATTTGTAACGATTGTTTTATTGCCCAAGACACGAACAGGGGCATAAATTATAAGGCTGGGATCGCTCAACTTTGAAGGATCAAATGCTTGTGTGCGTATTCCTTTACCGTCCTCTACGAAAACGCGGTTTCTGCTGTTAACGCTTCTTCCCATTATAAAATATGCAGTTACAGCATACTTGCCATCTTTTGACTTGCCGATTACTATTCCCCTACCGGGATATGAATTGCTTTTTAACTCTTGCTCCAATGAATACATTTCAAGCATCCTCCTCATGATAATATATTATAAATTTAAATTTGTTATTTCAAATACATACGTAGCAGGTCCTTCCATAAAAGCAGAACCCTTTCCGTCCCAAGAGATAAGTAAATCGCCGCCCAACAAATGTACCGTTACATCTCCCGGCTTACAATATCCGTTAAGTATAGCTGCAACAGCGGCGGCTGTGGCACCGCTTCCGCAGGCAAAAGTCTCTCCGGAACCTCTCTCCCACACTCTCATATTGAGCGTATGGTCGTCAACCACTTGTATAAATTCAATGTTCGCCCTGTCAGGGAAAAATTTATGATTTTCAAGCTTCGGGCCGATTTTTTCTATTTCAAGTTTATCAACATCATCAATAAATTTAACTCCGTGGGGATTTCCCATATCAACAAGTGTTAAATTATGAATTTCACCGTCAACTTCTAAGTCTGCATGTGCCTCTGTCCATCCCTTTACACCCGGAATAAGCGGCACACCCATATCTACGCGTGAGCCTACACAAACGCCATCTTCTATTTTTAATTTTAAGTGTTTTACTTGCCCTCCGGACTCAACATCCACGCAGTCTTTTGTAACGTATCCGTTATCATACAAATATTTACCCACACAACGTATACCATTGCCGCACATCAAGCCATACGAGCCATCTGCATTGTACAGGCGCATTTCAAACTCAGCCTTCTTTGAAGGGCAAATTAAAATCAATCCGTCAGAACCAACACCAAAATGTCTGTCTGAAAGCTTAATCGCAAGCTCCGAGGGATTTTCTATCATTTCATTTATACAATCTGCGTATACGTAGTCATTGCCCAATCCATGCATTTTAACTAATTTCATTTAAATATCTCCTCAAACATAATCATTTCGAATTTTATCATATCAGGGCGTTTATTACAACAGCCACAAGCCACAAAACAAGCAAATGAGCAGGATAAAAAGCATAAAAACCATACTTAACATACTGCGCTTTAGGTTTACCTATAGGCCATTTTCCCTTTTGTCCGTTGTATAAAAATATAAGAGGCAACGCCAAGAGTGAGAACACCTGAAGCATCTGCCATGTACTTAAAGTTGGTATGCCCGGGTCTTTCCCAAAAATCCATAAAACAGGTAATAACACCCAATCCAAAATATACGAATAAAACACACTGCACAGCATTCCCAATGCAGTTAAAAGCTTTCTCATATAGCCCCTGCCATAAAACACCGTAAAAACAAAAGCCATCAAAATACCTTTTTCGCCATAATCAGAATCTATAAAACCTAAATAATACGTACTGAATACTGCGGCCGTAGGCAAAAACGCAACCCATTTCGCCACATTGTTTCTGAGCATCGCGTCAGTTATCCAAATACAAATTAAGCATATAAACAAAGTCACAAAAACATTGCCGTTTGTGATAAAAAGCTTACCTTTAGTAAACAACGAAAACGGTATCTGCGAAATAATTGCAAAAATCCCCAACCTTACAGCATACATTACTCTGTTTGACGAGTGCTTATATCCATTGTAAAGCAAATATAAATACAACGGGAAAGCCAATCTGCCTATTATTCTCAATATTTCAATATTAAAAGTGAAACCTATGTGGTCTAAAAGCATCGAAACACAAGCTATTATCCTTAAAGCCATTGCACTCACGGCACTCACACTCCGTATAAATTAATTCATCACCATAGTACTATATATTTTCCTGTTTTTCAATGTCAAACCGAAAATTACTAAAGCAAGCGTAACAAAGCTTATTATTAAGCCAGCAGTAAAGCCGGGCACATTGTATTCGATTTCAACATCATGAACACCAAAGGCAATGTCAAAGCACAACAAACCATCCTTCAAAGCATAAGTTTGAACCTTTTTACCGTCAACTTTTACACTCCACGCATCATCATAAACAAGGCTCGTAAAAACAGCTCCGTCACAAGAAGCCTTCACAGAGCCTTTTATATATCCCGAACCCCACTTTGCAATATTAAGTGCATTGTCATTTAAAGTTTCGACAGCTTCTTTAAATAAGGATTCATCCAATAAATAAAAAACATTCCCGTTTGTATTTACTCTTGATGTTTCTAAAGTAATTTTCGCCGTTTCACCTGCTGAATAATAACCCAAAAATTGCACACAATCTGTTTCGCCTGTAAATAACGTAATATCGTATTTACCATCAATCTTCATAGTTGTATCGCCGCTGCCTTTAGGAAAATATGCATATAACGGGCCTGCATTCGGCACTTGTACGAAATACTCAACGTAGCCGTCACCTCGTTCTTCAAAAACATCACCGTTTGACTTTGACAATTGTTTAAAATACGAAATATCATTACCAAGCATACAATTTAGCAAATAGTTTTGAGACTCGATACTATCAGCTTTCCAATCGAAATTTTTTAAATTATTACTGACAGCAATACAAGGCATAACAGCATAAGGATTTCTATATAAAACTGCAGAATCCTCCCGTGTAACTGTATCGTAATGTTCATAAGGAACGCTGCACCAAGAAATTATTTTACCTCTGTCATCAAGTCGAGAAATTTCCGCATCACTCATAACATATTTTACAGAAAACAGTGCGTCGGTAACTGCTGTCGAACCTGCATAAGAGCTCCAATACCAGCTTTGCGCAAAACCCATTTTTTTAAAGAAATCATTGAGATTTTTATTAAAAGACGAGCTGTAATGATTTATTCCACCATATCCTAATGCAACAGGCTCATTAAAGGTACGCTGAAAACCCGAACCGATTCTGTAAAATTCTCCCTCTGCATCCTTTTCAGCGGCTGTCGCCAAACTTTCCGTCAGAAGCTTATAATCTCTGTGCTTTTCGTACATCTCATACCTGTGGTCTCTATCCAATCCTGCAAAGATATAGCCGGCATTCGTGTATGTTTCCGCAGCGGCAACAGCTATAAAACAAGCAAGCATAACAGTACCGGCTATACGGAATGCAGGCTTTCTTGTACGTGTTTGCGACAATCTTAACAAGATTACGGCAAAAAAGAGCAATAATACAGTTATAATTAAAAATTTAATACTCAAATCATATTGTTCTTTTGGCAAATTGCTATCGGGTAGGTTTTTAACATAGACAAAATAACTTGCTGTCAGCAACGAAAAAATTATATGGCTTGCATAAGGTATTTCTTTAAACTTCGCGGCGGCCTTGGCTGCTGTGAAAACCATTATAAATCCAAACAAAAAGAAATATCTGTATGGGAACCAGTTAGGTCTTTGAAAAACGTGCCATGCAATATCAATCTTATAAAAATATGTGCTTGCGGCGATAAATACGGTTATTACGGCCGTCATAATTTTTTCTTTAACTGATATACTTCTGATAAAAAAGTATCCGAAAAACAAAGCAAATATTATTATGCCGCAATAGAAAAAAGGAGTGCCGTTATTTGTTATGCCGTCATAAGCTCCTATAAAAAATTTATTCAAAATTCTTGACAACTCATAGTTTATTCCGTTTTCGGGAACTATTGATGCATTGCCGATTTTACCTTCGAACAAAGAAAAAAATGTTGGAATCAAAAGCCATGCACCTAGACCTGCTGCCACAGCAACGCTTCCGACAAATTTAACACAGAAAGAAAAACTTTTGTGCAAGAAAGCAACGCCCTCTCGAACAAATATATAAAGTACATAAAGGCAAGAAAAAATGCCTATCATATACGAAATATAATACGTAGACACAAATAAGAATGTGTAGGAAACGCAAAGTAAATACGGTTTCCCGCCTGCGGCTAATTTCTCTATGGCAAGAATAATTATAGGAAGCCATATAACGCCGTCAAGCCACATAAGGCACATTGAGTAAGCAATGTTATATGACATCAGCCCATAAAAAATTGCAAAAATAACATTTCGAGCCTTATTTTTACTGAAATGATTCATCAACATGCCGAAAGTCAGTCCGCACAAGCCGATTTTCAGCAAGGTGAGTACAAATACACCAATATGCATATATTCATTCGGGAAAAGCAACGTAATAAACGAAAGGGGCGATGCAACGTAATACGCGAACACGCCTGCGTAGTTGCCTCCCAGCGCCTTTGACCACGAAAACAAAATGCCGCCATTTTGTGGGTTAATGTTTTTTAAGCCGCAAAAAAATTCGGAATATTGTCCCGACATATCCATAATCATCAAAGATTTTTCGCCAAAAGGAGCAAAACCGTAAGATATAAAAATCGCCAGCAATATTACGCAAGGAAGCACAAAACAGGCCGCCAAAAGCAGACCTGTTTTAGTTCTTTGTGATGTCATTATATTTTTAATTTTTGCATTGCGAACAATTTGCATAATCTCTCCGTTATTCTAATTCAAAAGCACCCGTATAAAGTCTGTAATACGTACCCTTTTCCGAAATCAATTTATTATGGTCGCCACGCTCAATTATGCGCCCGTTCTCAAGCACCATTATAACATCAGAGTTTTTAACAGTCGACAACCTGTGAGCTATAACGAAAACCGTTCTGCCCTCCATAAGTCTGTCCATACCCTTTTGAACAATAGCCTCTGTTCTTGTATCAATTGACGAAGTTGCCTCGTCAAGAATCATTACCGGCGGGTCTGCAACAGCCGCCCTGGCAATAGCAATAAGCTGCCTTTGCCCCTGTGACAAGTTTGCACCATTATTTGTAAGCTCCGTTTCGTATCCTGCCGGCAGACGAGTTATAAAGTCATCTGCTCCTGACAATTTAGCAGCCTCTATACACTCCTCATCCGTTGCATCAAGTCTGCCATAACGAATATTATCCATAACCGTACCTGTAAAAAGGTTTGTTTCCTGAAGAACGATTCCCAACGAGCGTCTAAGGTCAGATTTTTTAATTTTATTTATGTTGATACCATCATATCTTATTTTGCCATCCTCTATGTTATAGAAACAGTTTATAAGATTTGTTATGGTAGTCTTACCTGCACCCGTTGCTCCCACGAAGGCCACTTTTTGTCCCGGCTCTGCATATACGGAAACATCGTGCAGCACTTGTTTTCCCTCCGTGTACGAGAAATCAACATTTACAAGTCGTACATCGCCTTTAAGCTGTGTATACGTGAGTGTGCCATCGTGATGAGGATGTTTCCACGCCCATTTGCCTGTACGTGTTTCGCTTTCGGAAATATTGCCCTCTTTATCTATTTCAGCATTAACCAATGTAACGTATCCGTCATCTACTTCAGGCTCTTGGTCCATAAGGTCAAAAATCCTCTGCGCACCGGCAAGTCCCATTACAATAACATTTATTTGCTGAGAAACTTGATTTACATTGCCTGTAAATTGCTTTGTCATATTCATAAAGGGCACAACAATACTTATGCTGAAAGCCATACCGGACAAGCTTAGATTGTCTGCACCGGACAAAATAAACAATCCGCCGCAAACAGCTATGATAACGTATAAAATATTACCTATATTCATGATAATCGGTCCCAAGACATTGGCGTATGCATGAGCTTTGCTGCTGTCTTCAAAAAGTTCCTCGTTTATTTTATCAAAATCCTCTTCGCATTGTTGTTCGTGATTAAAGACCTTAATAACCTTTTGACCGTTCATCATTTCTTGTACAAAGCCTTCTGCTTTACCTATTGATTTTTGCTGGCGAATAAAGTATTTTGCTGAACCTCCGCCCACTTTCTTGGAAACAAGCATCATAACAAAAACACCGGCCAGCACAATCAATGTCATCCATATACTGTAATAAAGCATTACGGCAAGCACACCGATAACAATTACAGCAGACTGCAAAAGTGCAGGTATGGCACGTGAAACAAGCTCACGAAGCGTGTCAATATCATTCGTATAATGGCTCATTATATCGCCATGCTTATGTGTATCAAAATATTTAATAGGCAAATTTTGCATACCGTTAAACATTTTGCCTCTCGCCTTATACAAGAATCCCTGTGTTATATATGCGCCAAGTTGATTGAATACCGCAACAGATAAAAGTGAAATAACATACACTACTATAAGTGTAATTATAAGCGGAAATATCTTATCAAAAACATAATCCCATTTGCCGAAGTTGTTTTTATTATCTAATATCGCGTATATTTTTTGTGTAAAAATTGCAGGCAAAACGGATACTATCGCCGAGAAAACAATACAAACTGCAGTAACAGGTACAAGAACGGGATAGAATTCTATAAGCATCTTAAATATTCTTTTTATAGACGAGGATTTTCTTTTATTATTAACAGAATCATTCTTCATCGCAATCACCCCCGCTTACTTGCTGGTTATACACTTCACGGTAAATATCGCTCTTTTCTAAAAGCTCATTATGCTTACCGACAGCCGTTATTTTACCGTTATCCATTACAAGAATCATATCCGCATCCTCTACAGACGCAACTCTCTGTGCAATTATTATCTTTGTAGTCTCAGGAATATATTTTTTAAAACCTGCACGAATCATAGCGTCCGTCTTTGTATCAACTGCGCTTGTGGAGTCATCAAGTATAATAATTTTAGGTTTTTTAAGAAGCGCTCTTGCAATACAAAGACGCTGTTTTTGTCCTCCGGAAACATTTGTGCCTCCCTGCTCTATCCTTGTCTCGTATTTATCCGGGAAGCTCTGTATAAAATCATCTGCCTGAGCCAATTTACATGCTTCGATGATTTCTTCATCTGTTGCAGTTTCATTGCCCCAAAGCAAGTTTTCTCTTATGGTACCGGAGAACAAAAGATTCTTTTGCAAAACCATTGCAACCGCACCTCTTAATGTTTCTATATCGTATTCTCTCACATCAATGCCGGAAACTTTCACGCTGCCTTCTGTTACATCATAAAGTCTCGGTATAAGCTGCACCAAAGACGATTTACTAACACCTGTACCACCTATAATACCAACCGTAGCACCTGACGGAATTTCAATATTTATATCACTGAGAGCAAATTTCTTTGCACTCTTAGAATATTTAAAGCTTACATTTTCAAACTTTATTGAACCGTCTTTAACAGTCATAACGGGACTGTCATTATTAACAAGCGCCGGCTTTTCGTCTAAAACTTCACAAATACGCTTTGCAGACTCTGTAGACATTGTAAGTATTACATAAATCATTGAAAGCATCATAAGGGACATAAGTATTTGCATTCCGTAAGTAAGCATTGCTGACAATTGGCCGACGTTGACGCCGTGCTGTCCGAGCACCGTCATTTTAGAACCTACAAACATTATGAAAACCATATTAAAATACAAACAAACTTGCATGAGCGGTGAGTTTAATACCACAATTCTTTCAGCTTTTGTAAAATCAGCACAAATATCCTTAGCTGCTGTATCGAATTTTTCTTTTTCATATTCTTCCCTTGAAAAACCCTTTACCACTCTCATGCCACGAACATTTTCTTCTATGGATTCGTTGAGTTTGTCATATTTTTTAAACACTCTACGGAATGCCGGCATAGCTTTACGCCCTACCAAATACAAACCAAAACCAAGGAACGGGACTACAATCACAAAAGAAGTAGCCAAGAATCCACCCATTTTGTATGCCATTATTATCGAGAAAATCAAGAGCAACGGGCATCTGACTGCTGTTCTTATAATCATCATATAAGACATCTGCACATTAGCTACGTCTGTTGTCAAACGAGTAACGAGTGATGTTGACGAGAATTTATCTACATTCTCGAAGGAATATGTTTGTATTTTATGAAATATGTCATGGCGCAAATTTTTAGCAAAACCTGCAGAAGCCTTAGCGCACGTAAAACCTGCTATGCCGCCGCAAGCAAGCGAGATACATGCCATCAGTGCCAATACGCCGCCGATTCTTATTATTTCGGATATTTCAGCACCTTTTTGAATTTTAGATACCATATCTGCAGTTATAAACGGTATAAAAACTTCTATTACCGCTTCTGCAACAATAAAAATTAATGTAATAATTGATGGCAACTTAAACTCTCTTATGCTTTTTGATAATTTTTTTAACATAGCAAACATATGAAAATATCATCCCTAACCAGAAAATAAAAATCGGTAGACCGTAAGCCGGGTTCTGTCGTGGACGGTCATCTATCTACGCATGTACATTACTGCACAGCTTCAGCCATCTTCGGAGCTGTCGGACCAACGTAACGCCCCATAACGATGTTGCTTCAGGTGGGGTTTACACGGCCGCCCGATCACCCGGACGCCGGTGAGCTCTTACCTCGCCTTTTCACCCTTACCTGCCAAAACAGCAGGCGGTAATTTTCTGTTGCACTTTCCTTGGAGTTACCTCCACCGGCCGTTAGCCGGCACCCTGTCCTGTGAAGCCCGGACTTTCCTCACCTGTCCCCTTACGGAAACAGCCGCGACCGTCAGGTCTACCGACGACGGACAGTATAACACAGTTTGTTGTAAAAATAAATCTTTTATTGTATAATGGTTAAGTATTTGCTTAAATAAAAAATGTGAAGGAGCAATAGTAGTTATGATTAAAGTCAGCGAAACAAAAAGATATAATATAAAACCCGACACTGTAATAAGCGATGCTTTTGAGACAGCGTATACACGATATGCAGAAGAGCAACCTGTTACACCGCCTGACCTGGCAATGCCGGTCTTCACAGCAGTAAGCATGCTTCTCTTGTTTGTATTGTTTTTATTAACTTCCTTAGAATATGCAGAGGAGCGTTTTATATGGCTTTTGTTATCTGCATTATGCTTGGCAATAACAGGTCGCTCTTTTTATAAGTATTTTGTACAAAATAAAAAATACAAACAAGCTGCCGGCAAGCCCAGCGTTGTAAAAGCAAAAAGAGAAGGTTTCTATGCCTTTTTCAAAACAAAAGACAATCAACTCCCTGAGACAATGTCAGCAGGTGATATGTTAAAAATGGTATCACCTATAATAGGTAAACAAAATGATCAAGTTTACAACAATGCGCTTCGCGAAATGTCAGAGGATTTAGCAAGAATTAACAATCCATCTTTTACAATGTGTAAACTTGTAAATCCTTGCGGTGATATTTTTAATCAAGCAAGGAGAAGGCTCTATTTCAAAAACGAAGGTTCTCAGTTTGTTTTCTTCGACACCGATTGGATGAATCCAAAAGGCGAAATAGTTTGCGACGAAGATGATGTTATTTCATTCGGTGAATATTCAAAATATCCTTCAAGTATAAATAAGTCAGGTAACAAGATACGTCAAGATGCTGTTATCTTAGAAATCAAAGACGGAGACAATCACGTTTTCTTTGAATTCCAGAGCGAAAGCTATGCAGAGATAAAAAAGGCTGTTTCTTCAAGAAAAGAAAGAAAATAAAAATTCTTTATCATAATACAGCCCTGTAACTTTATGTTTGTAACCACCATCACCACCTGTGCATATAATTATGTCACAGGTTTTATTTTTACGCTGAAATATACTCTGTCTTACTGAAATATGCGAGATTTTATCACTGTAAAATGATACTGTGTGTATGTTCAATCCTTTATAATAGCAAATCGTAATGAAATTTTTTGCATATTCATCACGGCTTGTTATTCCAAAAATTCCCGCTTTTTTGAATGCCACTGTTCTTACTATTGCAAAGAGTACAAAAGGCACAACAGCCATAAATACAGAAAATTTTGCAAGTTGAAGCCATTCTGCAAAATGTGGTTCTATTATCATGCAAATAGCACCTATACCAAGTGTAATTATTATACCGCAAACAATCAGCGGCAAACGCACATACCGCAAAAAAGCCTTATTTGAAGGTTTTACAGAAAAAGTTTTTGCTTCTGCCTTTTGAAATTCAGGCAATAACATTTTTATGCACGTGTCAACTGTACTTTTCGTACCTGCCGGTATGAGCAAAGCTTCCTTTTTTCGCACCTTTCCGTATCCCGTACATTGCACAAAAGCCATATCCAAACCGAGAAAAAAAGAGATAAGATTCTGACGTCTGTCTAAAAAGTTTACTGTCTCAATCTTGCATACACTCTTGGTTTTAGAGAAAAAGCCATTTTCAAAATATAAACAAGTATCGCTTCTGCGAACAAAAAATCTACTGTAATATAAAAAATTACGCATAATCCCCAGCACCTGTACTATTATCACAGCGAATATTAAATATTCTGTCGCTTTTGATAGAAAAGAAATGAACTCCGTTAAAATATTTAATCCTATAATTTTTCCCATACGATTAATCAGCAAAACGGTATATATTGTACTTGCCACAGCATCTGTTACACAAAAAGAGAAAAACAATATTTCGTGCAATTTTGGACTGTATATTTTGGAGTAACCATCTGTAGCAAGAATTTCCGTTTTTTTTGCAGCGGAGATTGTTACATACATATCAGAATGATTTTTCCATCCCCCTTCTGTATCTATAAATATGTTTACAGCGTTTATAAATCTGAAAAAAACCGGTCTATGATAAGTGATCGTTGTAATGTTATTTCTTTTGATATTCTTTTCACTTTTAAACAGTACACCTTTTTTGAGATAAATCACATTTTTACCTATACTGTACCTGATATTTTTCCAATTATAAATTGCTATAATAATCAATATTAATAACAGCAGCACATCAATCCAAACACCTGACAGCCATTCCTTGAAGCCTCCGTTATTCCGTATAAGAAAGTACATGCCACGCACAGTCGGTATCAATAAAAAAGCAAATTTTTTATAAAACTTTTGCAAAATCGTTATTGGATGTGCTTTGCCCATTTTTTTACGTATCCTTCCGCTTTATTTTTATCTCCTATGGGCACATAAATTCGCCCGCCTGGAAGGTGGAAAACAAAAATTGTGACACCCGTAATTTTTTCAAAGGGGCCATGCACTCTTGTAATATAAATTATTTTTTTAAAGTCTATATTGACGCAATATCTGAAAATCACTCCATAGCTTATATAAAGATGTCCTTCCTTCATATAATGTTCCACTGATTTGCCAAACACAACGCCATAAACAGCGGCTGCAATAATTAATACCATTACCGCCAATATTATCCATTTTATAATATAATATGGCAAAAAAACTCTATATAAATAATAAATAGCTGCAGAAAACACTGCAGCTAACATTGTAACATATAATTCAATCGCAAAAGCAATTTTTATGGTTTCTTTATGCATTTAAGCCCTTCTGTTCTTCATACGATTAACATATAACTTTTAGCTACGCTTCACATTGATTATATGCGGTTTTTATAAAATTATAACATTTCTCACTGTTGTTTCAATGTCAATTTTTCTTTTTTACTTCTTTTTCTGCAACTTTGATGCTTTCTAAATATGATTGTTCCACAGGAGTAAGCGTATTCTCCTGATATTTTCTATATTCATCTTTTGCCTTATCAATTGCTTGCTTATGACTAACAGAACCTGAACCCACAAGTAATTTTCGATTTCCGGAAGACAGTACCAAATCTAACTGTTTCACATAATCATTCATATACATAGGCTTATGCTCAATAGCATTAATTTCTGCTAAATCAAAATAACCTGATACAAGGTTGTTTAATATTTTTAGTTCGCTTTCCAGCAAATAATTCTTGGCAATGCCAATATCCTTCAGTGCCGGTAATTCACCGGAAAAAGATGTGAGACCCATAAATGGTTTTTCTGCATTTGCTCGTTCGTAGATAATCTCTGATGCGGTATGTCCATGTGCCGCATAGTGTAATTTATTTTGAACTATTTTAAAAAATTTTATAGACTCTTCACTATGTGGGTTATAATCTACGCTTGTCGCATACAAATCAAGCACTTGTCGATAAAGCACCTTTTCAGATGAGCGAATATCTCTGATGCGGTCAAGTAACTCTTTCCAGTAATTACCGCCACCATTGCCCTTAAGACGCTCATCATCCATAGCAAACCCTTTTATCAAATATTCTTTCAGTATGCCTGTTGCCCAGATTCTAAACTGCACACCACGCTGTGATTTTACACGATATCCGACAGAAATAATCACATCCAGATTATAAAATTCAACTGGTTTATCTGAATTTGCAACGTGCAAAATTTGCATATTGCTTTCTCTTGAAAGTTCACCTTCTTCAAATACTTTCTTTATGTGCTTAGAAATAACTGAACGGTCTCTCTGAAACAATTCTGCCATCTGAGCCTTTGATAACCACACTGTTTCGTTTTGCATATTAACATTTATTTTAGTAAGACCATCTTCTGTTTGGTATATAATGATTTCACCAAGATTTTCCATATATTTTCACTTCCTTTCCACCCAACAATAATGTTGATATACACGTCATTTTTTTCTAATCAACTTGACTACCATCTCAGCTCTAAAAGCTCCTGCAAGCTAATCCAATTCACCCAAGAAGGCTTTCTAAACCAAGTCAACTGTCTTTTGGCATAATTTCTTGAACCTTGTTTTACCTTTTCTACTGCAGTTTCCAAATCGCAATTACCATTAAAATAATCAATAAACTCTTTGTACCCTATTGCTTGGAGCGCTGTCCTGCTAAAATTATTTCCACAAATTTCCATAACATTTTTAACTTCGTTAAGCAGACCATCCTCCATCATTTTATCCACGCGCAGGTTGATTCTCTCATAAAGCTTATCTCGCGGAGTTTCCACAGCGTATACTGTAAAATCAAACTCCTTAGGTGATGCTTTTGATGCCGCATTCCGTTGTGCCAAAGTCATTCCGGTGCTTCTTTTCATACCAAGTGCCCTCACAACCCTCTTTACATTATTAAAATGTATTTGCGCCGCCGCCTCAGGATCTTCCGCTGTAAGTACGGAATGCAACGCCTCTGCTCCATTTTCGGCATAGTAACTCTCTATTTCAGCAAGAATATCTTGATTTATGTCAGGCGAAGCCGAATACTCGATATTTTCAACAAGAGTATTTATATAAAGTCCTGTACCGCCTGCAACAATCGGTAATTTCCCTCTTTGAGAAACCTCGCGTATGCAATTTCGAGCCGCTTCGGCATATTGAGCCACGCTGTATTCTTCCCAAGGTTCAACAACATCAAGCATATAGTGAGGAATGCCTTCCTTTTCTTCCTCCGTTGGCTTGGCGGTGCCGATATTCATGTATTTATATATTTGCATAGAATCGGCAGAAATAATTTCACCGTTAAAACGGTGCGCCAATGCAATGGCAGCCGAGGTCTTTCCCGAGGCAGTAGGCCCCGTTATTACAAGTGCTTTTACAGGCATCTTTTAAACCTTCTTTCTAATTCGTGTTCTGTAATTGTCACACAAATAGGTCTGCCATGAGGACAAGTTCCGGAATTTTCCAGTTTTGCCAATTGATTAAGCAGTTCTTTAATTTCGAAATCAGAAAGTTTTTTATTTGCTTTAACTGCAGCTTTACAAGCCATGGTATAAATTTCTTCGTCAGAATATCCTGTCGTTTTTTTATTTTGCAAACCGCTTAAAATAACATCTTCTATATTACTCTCCGCTAAAATCGTGGGAACTGCCCTGATTAGCACGGTATTTCCGCCAAAATCATCTATTTCAAAACCCATTGCCTCAAAAAAGTCTGCATTAGCGGCAAAAGCAGTGTGTTCCGCAGGTGATAACTGTAAAGAAATAGGTACAAGCATAGGACTGACTGCACCCGTATCAGAATTTACAGCATTTTTGATTTCCTCATATTTAATTCGTTCATGCGCCGCATGCTGATCAATAAGTACCATTTCTTTACCGTATTGCAAAATAATGTAAGTGTCGAAAACTTGACCAATTACTACACCATCTGTGTAGACGCTTGTACTGTTGTATAAAACAGTCTGTTCAATCTTTTCAGTCTGTTCAATCTTTTCAACCGGTTCAATCTTTTCCTCCTCAACCATAGCCATACTTTCCCATATCGGAGGCAATTCCGGCAATTCGCGCAATTCCGGCTTTTCCGGCTTTTGCGGTAACTCCGGCATTTGCGGTACTTCCGGTATTTGCGAAACGGGCGGAAACTCTCTCCGGCTTGGCATCTCGTGAATCGTTATATTTTGCGGTGCAAATTTTATTACAGACGCAGTTACAGGCTCTGAAATCTCTGTCTTTACGGCCGAAACCTTATTATCATAAAGCACAGCATTTGTCACGCCGTGATAAACAAGCCTGTAAATTGAATTTTCTTCAGAGAAACGAACTTCTGCTTTTGTCGGGTGGACGTTAACATCAACTTTTGTGTAAGGAGCCTCAATCAAAAGTACAGAAAACGGAAATTTATTCTTCATCGTAACTGTTTTATAAGCTTCATCCAAGGCCGCCGTAATTGTTTTCGACTTAACACATCTACCGTTTACATAAAATAATTGTCTCGTCCTATTAGAAAATACAGCATCCTTTACTCCCGTAAAACCGGTTATTCTGTAATTATCACTTTGATAATCAACAGGCAAAACAGAAGCTGCTGTTTCCTTGCCGAAGATGCTGAAGATAACGCTTTTAAGCTCACCGTTTCCCGGAGTGCGAAATATTTCATTGCCGTTAGAAATTAATTTAAAAGCAATATTGGGGTTCGCTATAGCTAATTTCTGTAAAACATCAGCAACATAAGAAGCCTCGGTACTATCCTTTTTAAGAAATTTATATCTGGCAGGTGTATTGTAAAACAAATCCCTAACCGTAATTGTTGTACCGTCAGCGGCGCCTCGTTCAGCATTTTCTATTAAATCACAGCCCTTAATATGCACGTATACGCCTGTTTGACTGTCACGAGTTTTACTTAAAAGCTCCACGTCAGCAACAGAGGCAATACTGGCAAGCGCCTCACCTCTAAAACCAAGTGTCGCAACAGAGCTTAAATCCTCTCCCGATTTTATTTTACTTGTAGCATGTTTATCAAAAGCAATAACAGCGTCATCGGTCTCAAAGCCGCAACCATTATCAGTAATTCTGATATATTTAATTCCGCCGGAGCGTATTTCTACAGAAATATTGGTAGCTCCCGCATCTATGGAATTTTCTGCAAGCTCTTTTACAACAGAAGCCGGTCTTTCAATCACCTCTCCTGCCGCTATTTGACATGCTGTAAGTTCATCCAGTACGATAATTTTGCTCATTTAAAATTCACCTTTATTTCAAGTCCCAAGTTTTTGATGATTCAACACCATGATTTATATTTGTAAAGCTTACTGTAACTTTATCATCCAGATATTCAACCGCTGTAGCTATAAATTCATTGTCTTTTTCTGAATCGTTTATTTTCCTGTTGCTGGACGAGCCTATAATAACCGGGAAATTTTGGTTTTCTGAAATCGAACCGCTTTCACAGATTTCAGTCTTATGGTGATGGCCCGAGAGCATCATATCAATATCCATTTTCGAAAGCAAAGCTGTCCACTCATGATAAATTCCCGGTGCCGGAGCATAATTTTCTTTTGCCGGGAACGGAATATGGCATATCGCTATTCTTTGCTCCACACCCTCCGCATTATATTCGCTGTCAGCATTCGCAACAATTTCTTTTAAAAATTCTGTCTGCGCTTTTCTGAAATTATCAAAAGCCACCATTCCGCCGTATTCTTTATGGTCATCGGCCTTATCTTCTCCGCAATCCAGCACAACACCCCATAAACTGCCAAGTCTGAATGTATAGAATAAATCACCGTTATTTGTACCTACATAGTCACCTATAAGCTCTGATACTTGACCGCGAATCTCATGATTGCCGCGAGCATAAACTACAGGAATTTTACCTTCTGTAATCTTAAATGCAATTACAGAAATATCATATAATTTTTCTAAACTTGTACTTTCGGAATTAATATCTCCGCAAAGCACCAATAAATCAAGCTTATCTCCGTAATACTTAGCAGTCTTGCTGCAATTTACAGTATTGCTGTGAGAATCCGCTACGGAATATATTTGCACGCCGTCACTTGTATCAACGGGGCGAAAATCATATATTCTTTTAATCTCCGTACCTTTCTCCGGAGAATACGGTTTTCTTTCATATACAGGCGCAAAATGAATAGAATATTTCTTGGCACTGTCAAGTATTTCCATAGGAATTGTTATTTTATGATTTAAAGATTCGCTTCTTATAAATCCACCGTATTCATCATAATACTTTTTGCCGTCAATTTCTGCCCATGCGATTCCCTTTGTATTTGTGTGGTAAATGATTTGATATTCATCACCAACAGCAAAAACAGTAGGTCCGTAAGTAAAGCTTGGTTCAGTGATAATTTCCGCCGGCACATCAGAAACAGGTATATGTGATACAGTAACATATCCTGTAGGAATGCTCATTACCTTCGTTTCTGCATTAAAGAAGAAATCTATAATAAAATCAACACCGGCTTGACCTGACGCCTTATTATTTCCCGTTACAAAAATTCGATTGCCTTCTGTTTTAATCATATATCCCGTATCGGAAAGTGCGTTCAATTCTGTCTTGGCGAAAGGAAACTTACTTGTATTGCCTATAACTATCTCCTTTGCATCCTCATCAGCTGCCTTGCTGTCTTTTTCGGAAACAACCTTTACTGTTGCCCCCGTTACTGTTTTAATTTTCTCAGCAGCTTTTTCGCAAATCTCTTTATTCTCTATATCGCTTGTCAAATCCGATGTATAAGGATAAACAAGTGTGTATTCCGTTTTGCCGTCTTCAATAATTTGAATTGTTCCCGTACCATTGCAAGCACCGAGAACAATCATTAGTGCAAAAATCGCAAATAATATTAGAATTTTAATTGTTTTACTTTTCATGTCGTTTACCTCTTTCTTGACCACTTTTCTACAGATTTAACATTATGCAATGTATTTGTGAATTTTACCGTTACCTCTTTGTCGTCTATTTCAACTGCCGAACCTACAAAATCAAAAATATCATCTATGATTTTATTTGGAGAAGTACAAACAACAATATTGAAGAGCTGATTATCTCTAAATTCCCCTGCCCTTTGTATAAATGCTCTGTGAAGATGACCTGAAATCATTACATCTAAATTCATTTGAGAGCACAGCTCCGTCCAATCATTATAAACTTCCGGTGACGGCGGATACTTCTCTGTGGGGAACGGAATGTGACACACACCGATTCTGTATTCCACTCCGGGAGCATTAAATTCACAATCCGAATCAGAAATTATTTTCTTTAAAAATGATGTCTGCGCCTGTCTGTACCCTTCAAAATTAACTAATCCTCCATACTCCGGATGATCATCCTTTTTATCCTCTCCACAATCAAGCACCACTCCCCAAAGCTTGCCGATTCTAAACGTATAGTACATGTTGCCATTATCGTTACCTACAAATTCTCCTATATTCTCTGCAGCCTGACCTCTTAATTCATGATTACCACGTGCATAAACTACAGGCTTACTGCCCTTTGTAAGCTCAAAAGCAACTGTGGAAATATCGTAAAGCTTGTCTATACTTACGCTTTCTGAATTTATGTCTCCGCACAGTACCAACAAATCAAGCTTGTCGCCGTAATATTGTGCTGTCTTACAGCAATTTTCTAAATTGCTGTGCGAGTCTGCAATACAGTACAATTGCAAACCGTCTGTTGTATCTATAGGATAAAACTTAAAGTAAGCGGAAATAACATCACCCTTTTCGGGAAAATACGGTTTCCTTTCTCCAACCGGTGCAAAGCAAATTGTATATTCTCCTGCTTTATCCAAAACCTCTGCCGGCACTGATACATTATGATGTATGCTTTCGCTTTTTATGATAGCTCCGCACTCATCATAATATTCTTTTCCTTCAATAACTACCCATGCAATACCTTTTACATTTGTATGATATACAATTTGATACTCTTTACCAACTGCAAAAACTACAGGTCCATGTGTAATTTTGCCGACAATTTTTTCTTGTTTTGATTCTGAATTTTCTGTCATTTTCCTCAAACCCTCTACTTTTATTTGCTCCTTTTATTTTACTAAACTACTGCCTATATGTCAAAGCATAAAGCAATATATTATTTATGCACATTGATAAATTAACAAAAATTGATATAATAACTAATGATAAAAACTATCAAAAGGAGACACCCATGAAAGAGTTAATCAAAAAAAATGTAGAAGCTTGTAAAACCTTGATGCTTGAAGCAGAGCGCTGGCTTTGGGCCCATCCGCAAACGGGTTTTACAGAATGGGAAGCTGACAGCTATCTGTCAGATAAATTTACTGAACTCGGCTATACATTAACAAAAGCCGGAAACATCCCCGGTTTTTATACTGATGTTGATACAGGCAGACCGGGCCCCACTCTTTGTATTATGGGCGAGCTTGATGCTCTTGACATAGCCGGTCACAAGGAGGCTGTAAACGGAATGTCTCATGCCTGCGGACACAATGCACAAGGAGCTACCCTTTTAGGTATTGCCGCTGCTTTAAAAATGCCCGGCGCGCTCGATGGTCTTTGCGGTAAAATAAGGCTGATGGCTACACCGGCAGAAGAAATGATACAGTTAGAATTCCGTGAAGAGCTAAGAAAAAAAGGTGTAATTTCCTACTTGGGCGGCAAAATAGAATTTATGCACCGAGGTTTTCTTGACGATGTAGATTTGGCAATTTTAGTACATGTAAACACGAACGAAGACGGTATAGAATATAAATGCAGTTACGGCAACAACGGATGTATGGCGAAAACAATAAAATATAAAGGACGAGCCGCTCATGCAGGCTGTGCAGCACATATAGGAGTTAATGCTCAATATGCCGCAATGTTAGGCTTGCAGGCTTGCAATGCTTTAAGAGAAACATTCGTAGACAGTGATCACATACGTTTTCATCCTATAATGAAAGGCGTTACAACAGCAGTAAATATTATTCCTGACGAGATGCCTATAGAAACTTTTGTGCGCGGCAGAACAAACGCTGCAATCAAACACGAGAACAGAAAAATAAATCGTGCTCTTGCAGGAGCTGCTTTGGCAATGGGCGCACAAGTAGAACTTCACGACAGACCGGGATATTCACCGGAGGTACATGATCCAAAATTCATGAAATTAGTAGAAGATTGTTGTTGCGACTTAGTTGGAGCTGACAAAGTAGAGTTTCATTACAGCGGTTGGGGTACAGCATCATCAGATTTCGGAGATATTACAGAAGTTATGCCCGGTGTACAACTTAATGCAGCAGGCGCAGTAGGCATTTGTCACAGCGTAGATTATTTTATGAATGCTCCCGAACGCTTTTGTGTGAATTCAGCTGCTCTGCAATTACTGGTTGCTTTTGAATTATTAAAAGATGATGCTAAAAAAGCGAAGGATATTATTGCTTCTTATAAACCTACATACAGCTCAATAAAGGAATATTTTGATTCCATAAATGAGTTTATATTAGATAAAGATGCCGTAATATATGACAAAAACGGCAACGCAACCGTAGTTTATCAATAATTTTCGGAGGAAATTTCAATGACTTTTATAAGAAGGTTCTTATTAATAATGTTGGTTTTGTTTCTTCTGCTTTCTAACTTGCCTGCGATAGCAGCAGAAGAAGTAGTAGTTGTTTTGGACCCCGGTCACGGAGGCAAAGACAACGGCAGCTTTGGAGTTTTAAATGGTATAACTTATACAGAAAAGCAATTAAACGATATCATTACTTCTCATTTATATGACAGCTTGGGAAATTACGAAGGAATAAAAGTATATCTTACTCGTTATGACGATTCAAAGCCTTCCCTTCAAACGAGAAGTACAATGGCAGGCGATTTAAAGGCCGATCTTATGATTTCGTTACATATGAACGCTTTGGAAAATGCTGCCTATTGGGGTGGTACGGAAATTCTTGTCCATTCCGGCAACTATCTGCCTCAAGCAGCTAAAGACACAACTTCCATTGCAAACGATATTCTAAACAGATTTACTAAGCATGGTTTAAAAAACAGAGGAGTAAAGACAAGAACAATTGACGGCGATGATGCTGATTTTTATCTCTATCCGAATGGTGCATACGGAGATTATTACGGCATAATAAGATATGCCACTTCTATGAATGTTCCCGCAATGATAATAGAGCATGGCTTTATGAGCAACGCTTCTGACTTAGCGTTTCTTTCTAAAAGTGAGAATTTAAAAAAGCTTGCAGATGAGACTGCTGCTGCGGTGGCAAGTCATTTTGGATTAGCAAAAGGAAACGGCAACAAAGTTACCATGAAAACACAAGAGGATTTAACACTGGGAGATATACCTACAACACTGACGGTAGGCGATGAAATTCCGTCGCTAACCGCCTCAGGTGGCAGCGGTTCCGGACAGTTACGTTTTGAAAGCAACGATTGCGAAGTTATTAAGATAGATGGTAATAAACTTATTGCCGTAGGGCCGGGAAACGCCAACATTACTGCTGTTCGCGGCACAGATGGTGAATACCAAGCAAAAACCAGCGATAATTACATAAGAATTGCTGTAAAAGAGCCTTATGTGCCAACTCCTACACCAACAGCCACCCCCACACAGGCACCAACACCTACACCAATATCAACACCCACACAAACACAAACGACTGCAATCGTTCCTACGCAAATATCTACAATCGTTCCTACGCAAACACCGTCAGAAACAAATACGCAAATGCCTGCGTCAGCATCGATTACATCGTCTCCGCAGGCAACAAATAAAGTATCTGACGGCGATTCCTCTGCAGATGATTTCTGGACTGTCATTTTAATTATTGCTGGTGTATTTGCTGCTTTTATAGCAATATCAGTAGTATTGTTAGTAAAATCAAACAATAAAAACAGGAGAAAATATTATAATTAATGGTTTTGATGATTAAAGCAAATAGCAGCCTTGCTCATTAAGAGCAGCTTCTTGTTCTGCAGGCCACACAGAAACGTGTACTTCTCCAATGTGCAGCTTGCCAAGGAAATACATACAAAGTCTTGACTGACCGATACCGCCGCCTATTGTATATGGGAGGCGGTTTTCTAATATTGCCTTGTGAAAAGGTAATTCGCGTCTGTCATTGCAACCGGATTTCTCCAACTGATCTGCAAGTGAATCTTCGTCAACACGTATACCCATACTGGAAATTTCCAAAGCAATATCAAGAACGGGATAATAAAGCAATATATCGCAATTTAAATTCCAATCATCATAATCAGGAGAGCGTCCGTCATGAGGTTTGCCGGAACGCAACTTACCTCCGATTTGCATAAGACAAACGGCACCATGCTCCTTTGTATAAAGCGTTTCTCTTTCTTTGCCGCTTTTATCCGGATACATTTCTTCTAATTCTTGAGAAGTGATAAAGGCAATTTCATCAGGAAGCAAGAAACCATTCATGCCCTCTGCAAGCTCGGGATGAAGCTCACGAATATAATTCTCAGTGGCCTTTAAAGCTTTGTATATCTTATTAACTGTATCTTTCAGCATTTCGATATTACGGTCTGACTTATTGATAACAAGCTCCCAATCCCATTGGTCAACATATATTGAATGTATATTATCGGCTTTCTCATCGCGGCGAATGGCATTCATATCTGTATATAAGCCCTCCCCGGGTTCAAAACCGTATTTACCTAAAGCAAAACGTTTCCACTTTGCTAAAGATTGCACAATTTGCACATCTGAACCTGTTTCAAGCAAATCAAACTGAACAGGGCGCTCCGTTCCGTTCAAGCGGTCATTCAATCCGGACTCGGGAGTTACCATAAGCGGCGCTGTAACACGCATTAAATTCAAAGCCGCAGCAAGCTCTTTTTGAAAAAAATCCTTAACTTGTTTAATCGCAATCTGCGTGTCTTTAAAATTCAAAATAGATTGATACATTATTTATTCCTCCCATTCAACAGCATGACCATCTAACGACCATGTCTGAGCACTGTCAATATATACTTTTACAAATTTACCGGCTGCTTCACTGCAATTTTTTATATCTGCAGTAAAGTTAACGATTTTATTACCCTCTGTACGACCTGTAAAACGCTTTATGTTTGTACGACTTAAGCCCTCGCAGAGAACCTCCACCGTTTTACCCACCATTGCCTCGTTTTTCTTCCTGTCTACGGAATTCTGCAGCTCTACCAGCTTGCCAAAGTGTTCTTTCACTTCTTCTTCCGGTACTTGATTTGGATTTTTTGCCGCAGGAGTACCAACTCTTGGTGAGTATATGAAGGTATACGCCATATCATATTGAACTTTTGTCACTAAATCAAGTGTTTCTTCAAAATCCTCAGGAGTTTCTTCGGGGAAACCAACAATAATGTCTGTAGAAAGCACAATATCCGGCATTTTGGCTCTTATACGTTCCACCAAAGCCAAATAAGACTCCTTTGTATACCTACGATTCATTTTATTTAAAATAGCTGTACTGCCTGCCTGAACCGGTAAATGAAGCTGTTTGCATACTGCAGGGTACTTTGCCATAACATCTATCAGCTCGTCAGACAAATCCTTCGGATGAGAAGTCATAAAACGGATTCTTTTAAGGCCTGTATCTTTTATACTCTCGCAAATGGCAGTAAGCAAATCCGCAAAGCTGCGGCAACCGTCATTTTCCGTAAGGTCTTTACCATAAGAATTTACATTTTGTCCCAAAAGTGTAATTTCTCTAACACCGTTTACTGCCAAACTTTTGATTTCATTTAAAATATCAGCCATCTTTCTACTGCGTTCTCTGCCTCTTACATAAGGAACAATACAATATGTGCAGAAATTATTGCACCCGTACATAATCGTAACCCACGCTTTAAAATTGCTGTCTCTTTTTATAGGCAAACCTTCTGCCACTTCACCCTCAGTATGTGAAATCTCACACACGCGACAATTGTTAAAAATGGAATTATATATAAATTCAGGCAATCTGTGTAAATTATGGGTACCGAATAAAATGTCTACATTTTTATATTTCTTATTTATTTCATCAATAATATGAGGTTGCTCTGTCATACAACCGCAAACGGCCGTAAGCATTTCCGGCTTTGTGCGCTTTGCCCCTTTAAGAGCACCTATGTGACCAAACACTTTTTCTTCTGCATTTTCTCTTATGCAACAAGTATTGAAAACAATTAAATCACAAATTTTTCCATCATATTTGCCTTCAATTTCGTCAGGTACAATACGGTAGCCCATGCGCTCTACCATTCCGGCAATCTTTTCGGAATCATGCTCATTCATCTGGCAGCCGAATGTCTTAATGCATGCTGTGGGCTGCTCTGATTTTCCTAAATTAATATCGCGCACACATTGCATGTAATAATTCTGTTTCTCTATATCTTCGTACGGAATAACTCTCGTAGCCATATATTTCCTCTCCTGTCAAATTCTCTTTTCAGCCTTTTGATGCAAACGGTACAAAATATTAAGTGCTTCTATTGGTGTCAAAGATTGTACATCAAGACCTTTAAGTTCGCTTATTATTTCATCCTGCATTACTGAATTTGCTGTAAACGAAAGTAAATCGAGCTGATTTTCAGTGCTTTCTGCATGCTGTACGCTTTTACTTTTTGCTCGGCTCTTTCTGCTGCTGTTTTTGTCTTCTTGTTCCTCGAGCTGTTGTAATATTTCTTTTGCACGCAATGTTACAACCTTGGGAATACCTGCCAAAGCCGCCACGGAAATACCATAGCTGCCGTCAGCACCTCCACGCTTCATTTTTCTCAAAAAGACTATATCATCGCCCTTTTTCTTAACATCGACACAGTAATTCTTAACACCGGGAACGGTACCTTCCAGCTCTGTAAGTTCATGGTAATGAGTTGCAAACATTGCTCTGCTTTTCAACGTATGTGCTATATATTCGAGCACTGACCAAGCAATGCTTAGCCCGTCAAACGTACTTGTGCCGCGACCTATTTCATCAAGAATCAAAAAGCTCTTAGGCGTTGCGTTTGATAAAATATTGGCAACTTCGCTCATTTCTACCATAAATGTACTTTGTCCCGACGCCAAGTCATCAGAGGCTCCCACTCTTGTAAATAACTTGTCAACTATAGACATTTTCGCCTCAGATGCAGGCACAAAAGATCCTGCTTGAGCCATAAGAATCATAAGCGCCACTTGTCTCATATATGTGGATTTACCTGCCATATTAGGTCCTGTAATAACTAAAAGCAAATTATCGTTACAATCCAGCAGTACGTCATTTGGCACAAAATCGCCGCTTGCATTCATCTTCTCAACAACGGGATGACGACCGTCTTTTATTGAAATTTCTGTAGCATCACCTGAAAGAATATCAGGCCTGCAATAATTTTCACGGTCAGCAGTTTCTGCGTATGATGCCAACGCATCAAGTCTTGCAATAGCGCTTGCCGTTCTTCTTAAACGATCTGCTTGAGCAAGTACATACTCACGAACTTGGCAAAAAACTTCAAATTCAAGTCGTGTCAGCCTTTCTTCTGCCCCTAAGATTGTATCCTCCATTTTTTTAAGCTCATCTGTAATATATCT
Source organism: Clostridia bacterium (assembly GCA_017560765.1). Taxonomy (GTDB): domain Bacteria; phylum Bacillota; class Clostridia; order UBA1212; family UBA1255; genus Egerieisoma. Next base: position 156,524 of record JAFZEI010000028.1, read on the forward strand.
TTCATTATTTACAAGTGTCTGCTTTCTTACGTAATGAGGAGGCACAAGATGAAGATATGACTTTGTAACCTCTATGTAATATCCAAATACTTTATTAAAACTGATTTTAAGGTTTTTGATACCCGTTTCTTCTCTTTCTTTTGCTTCTAACTCTGTAAGCCATGTTTTACCGTTTACAGAAGCTTCACGACATTCATCAACTTCTTGATTGTAGCCTTTCTTTATCAATCCGCCTTCTTTTAGAAGCACCGGCGGATCATCTGCAATTGCTTTATCAAGCAGTTCCCAAATATCCTCAAGACCATCTGTTTCTTGGCAAAGAGTTTTTAAAAGCGGCGCATTGCAGCCTGAAAGAGTTTCTTTTATATACGGAAGCTTTGCTGCTGATTGGCGAAGAGAAACCAAATCACGGGCATTACACGTGCCGAGTGTAATTTTACCGGCAATACGCTCCATATCGTACACACCTGAGAGTAATTCCCTTAACTCGCTTCTGAGTATGAAGGCGTCCTTAAGTTCTGCCACGGAATCAAGCCTGTCGTTTATGGCATCTACGTCTATAAGAGGCTGCTCTAACCATTTTTTTAACGTTCTGGCCCCCATAGATGTTACAGTCTTATCCAAAACCCATAAAAGAGAACCTTTTTTATTTTTATCTCGTAATGTTTCTGTTATTTCAAGATTACGACGAGAAGCGGCATCAATCGCCATGTACTCATCCACTTTGTAATGTGTTGCCGTAATTTGATTTGAAAGATGCATTTTTTGTGTATCTTCCATATATGAAATCAACGCTCCGCAAGCTCTTACAGCCAATTCATCCTTTATCAGTTGCTGATATGATGTTTTTGCATCACCGTTTAGTCTTATATCATTTATGTGCGACTTACCATTTTCGTAATCAAATAAGTCCTCAGACAGAGTTGCAACGTACGAATTGCCAAGTGTAGATGCAAAATTTTTAATTTTGTGAACAGATTGAGCTTGTGCGTTAATGATAATTTCTGATGGTGTAAACCTTGCAATCTCATTTGCAAGATGATTGTATGTACTGCCAACGGTAAGCGATGTAAGGTACATTTCGCCTGTAGTTATGTCGGCAGCAGAAATTCCGTACATATTACGAAATTCAAATATAGCCGCAATAAAGTTATTGCGCTTTTGCGAAAGCATTTGTTCATCCGTAACTGTACCGGGAGTATAGATTCGTACAATATCACGTTTTACAATGCCTTTTGCCAATGCAGGATCTTCCATTTGTTCACAAACTGCCACTTTATGGCCTTTTGATACAAGCCTGCCTATATAGGAAAGGGCGGCATGATACGGTACACCGCACATGGGTGCACGCTCTGCCAGCCCGCAATCTTTTCCTGTTAAAACCAATTCAAGTTCTCTCGATGCTATTTCTGCATCTTCAAAGAACATTTCATAAAAGTCTCCAAGACGAAAGAAAAGGATGCAGTCTTTGCACCGCTCCTTTATCTCAAGAAATTGTCGCATCATTGGTGTTGGCTCTGCCACGCTCAAATCTCCTCTCGTCTATAAAAGACAATAATTTTTAATGGCAACCGCTGCAAGTAGAACAGCTACCGCTGCATCCGCCATTGTCGCCTTGAAGGAAATGTTGAATGATGTCATTAACTGTACGCATCATTGTTTCAAAACCTTTTTTACCGTCAAAATAGTTCTTAGTTACTTCGTACTCGTTAAGTTCTTTTTGCTTGTCCATGAGCACGTCACGAATCTTCTCAAGCTCATCTTTGTCCATATCATCACGTGATGCGTGTACGAGTTTCATTTGAAGATCCTTAAAATCGCTCATAAGTGTTTGTGCTTTCTCATCTTGGAGCATTGCAAGCTCTGCACTCTGCCAAGCCTGAAACTCAACGCTGTTTCTTATTGCTTCTCCCAAAGCTGAAGCTGCTTCTACATAATCCATAATCTATACCGACCTTTCTGCAATATCTGACTTTGTATATTATTATCTCATCCCGAAAATTTTATCCGAGACTAAGATATAATACCACATTTTGTACCTTCGTACAATCAAAAAAATCAGAAGATAAGTTTTGTGATTTATTTATTATTCAGGACAATATCATAGCCGCCGGAACCGTATTTGAGACACTTATTTACGCGGGAAATTGTTGCAGTGGAAGCACCTGTTTTCTCTACAATCGTATTAAAGGTTTCTCCCTGCTTTAAAAGAACTGCCACCTCAAGCCTTTGCGCCATGGCATTAATCTCATTTATTGTACAAAGATCTTCAAAAAACATATCACAATCTTCGATTGTCTTAAGCGCTAAAATAGCTTCGTATAATTTTTCTTTTTCTTGAGTTCTTGATTTATCTTCGTTCACTTTTAAAACCCGCCTTATCTTTTTAAGTTTACTTGTTAAATCCTGCTGCAAGGAACAGCTTTGTCTTTTCTGATTTTGGATTGCCGAAAACTTCTTCAGGTGTACCTTCTTCTTCTATTATTCCGTCAGCCATATAAATTACATGATCTGCAACACCGCGTGCAAATTCCATTTCATGGGTAACAACCACCATTGTTCTTCCTTGGTCTTTAAGAGAGCGAATCACTCGCAAAACTTCTCCCGTAAGCTCAGGATCAAGCGCCGATGTCGGTTCATCAAAACACAAAATATCAGGGTTTAATGCAAGCGCTCTTGCAATAGCAACACGTTGCTGTTGTCCTCCGGAAAGTCTGCACGGATGCTCGTGGAGTTTTTCTGAAAGTCCTACCATGTCAACAAGAGTCTCTCCTTGCTCTATAATTTCAGCCTTAGCTGCTTTTATTTCACTTTTAGATGCTTTTTTCTTTTTCAGTTCAGTCGTTCTGTACAAAGTCGGAGCAAGCGTTACGTTTTTAAGAACATCATGTTGAGGAAACAAATTAAACGATTGAAATACCAGTCCGAAATGAAGACGTCTGTCTCTAAGCTGTGCATCACTGAGTTTTTTTCCGCTGTCAGCAGAAAAAACTTCTTCGCCATTTACGTATATACTGCCGCCGTTCGGTGTTTCCAAGAAATTAAGGCATCTTAGAAGCGTTGTTTTGCCGCTTCCCGAAGAACCGATTATTACAAGTACCTCTCCCTGTTTCAAAGAGAACGAAACACCTTTAAGAACTTCTTGCTGTCCGAATGATTTTGTAATATTTTTCACTTCAAGCATATTCATAAAATCTACCTCTCTTCTCAAACAGAGTAATAGCTCAATTTTTTCTCTACATAGTAGAAAACAAGTGTTAGTAAACCGCTAAACGCCAAATAGAACAAGCACGAATACAACAACGGAGACAACACCGCATATTTATTGACTTTTTCAAATGCCACAGCAATTATTTCTATTACACTCAATGCTCTTGCCAATGCCGTATCTTTTACGAGCGTAATTATCTCGTTGCTCATCGGAGCTGTAATTTTGCGTACAACTTGCATTAAAACAACATGTCTGAATATTTGCCATTTTGTCATACCGAGAACCTTGCCGGCTTCATGTTGTCCGACGGAAATATTTTTTATGCCGCCTTCTATTATAACAGAGAAATAACACGCATAGTTTACTACAAAAGCAAAAAGAACAAACATGAATTGTAAATCCGCCATCGTTTCAAGTCCTAAAAATTCCTTAAAATCTTTATTCGGTATACCAAATAACATAGAAGGCACAAAAGTTACAATCAAACATTGAAGTAAAAGCGGGGTTCCTCTTATTACCCATATAAACAGCTTTGTTATCAAACTGATCGGTTTAATCTTTGACATAGACATAAATGCCAAAATAAACCCTAACGGTATAGAAAATACTAATGTTAGAGCAAAAAGCTTCAGTGTTACACCAAAGCCGATACATAAGTCATAAATCATTCCCCAAAAATCCATAAATCTGTTACTTTCCTTTATTAAATATAATCAGGACGGTTCTATATAAATATACAACCGTCCTTTAATGTTTGGTTTATTGTTTATTATTCTTCGGAAGGAACTACAACGCCTTCGCCTGCTGAACCCTTTTCTACAACGATAACTGCATCTTTTGTAGCTTTTACAAACTCATCGTAGTTAGCGCTCTTATACTTCTCACTGTTAGCTTTTGCTATAACAGCAACTTGCTTGTTAGCAAGATAAGGAACTGAAATTGACATACCTGCTTCTCTTTCGGGAGTAATTGTCATACCGTTCCATACAAGGTCGATTGTACCATTCTCCAAGAGAGCTTCTTTTGAATTCCAATCAATTATCATAAATTCAACTGCAATTTCTGCCTCATATTTTGTGTTTAAGTAATTAACAACAGCTTTTGCCAAATCAATGTCAAAGCCCTTAAGTACAGCGTTTTCGCCATCACCTTCATTATAAGCAATAGGAGCAAACAAAGTATAACCTACTACTATTTTCTTTGCTGTAACAACTTTGTTCCATGATTCATCACTTGCAGCCTCAAGAGGATTCTTTGTATCAGCCTTAACCAAAAGCTCTGTTGTAAGACCGTATGTAGCAGCAATTGTTTTGTAATCTGTATCAACAAGACTTATAAGAGCCTCGTTAATTTTTGACATTAAGGCATCATTGCCTTTCTTTGCTGCAATACCGTATTTTTCTTCAGCCAAAACTACGTTCTCCAACACTTGGTAATCTTTGAATGAATCTGTATCATTCATATAGTAACCTGCCATAACGGAGTCGATAACAGCGATGTCAGCATCACCTTTTTTAAGTCCGTTCAATGCATCAAGCTGTGAGGAATATGTAAGGAGCTCCTTACCGAAATTATTTTTTGATCCTTCGTCTTCTTTTTGACATGCAACAGAAAATACCATACATACGAGTAAAATTGCTGCAATTACAACTGAAAATTTTTTCATATTAATTCTTTCCTTTCTCTTAATAGAGTTTATGATACTTTTCGCCTTTTGTTTTAGCGTGTTGCTATATTAGCACTTTATAGCGCTAAAGTCAACAGCAAAGTCGAAATATTATTTACCTGTATTTTCTCTCATTGAATAAAACAAATATTGTTGCGCAAAACCGGCCAAGTCGCCGAAATATTCCGTAGCAAAAGACTCTGCTTCCTTTTGGGAAACATCTCTGTTGAAATACAAATCCTTTAATACTCTTCTCACCCAAACGTCCACAGGGAAAACATCAGTTCTTAAGCCCGCAAAGAGCAAAATGCAATCAGCAACTTTCGGGCCTACCCCGGAGAAGCTTTTTACTCTTTCCCTCGCCTCAGAAAGCGAAAGTTCCCGCATTACGGAATCATCCGGCAGCCCATTTCCTTGTGTGTAAAGCTCCACCGTTTTTTCAAGATACGCACATCTGTATCCGGCTCTGCAACACAAGCTGTAATCTTCGGCCTTTACATTTATAAGTCTTTCTGGCGACGGAAAGGCGTACACATCTCCCACTTCCGCATCAGTTTTTTCCTTTATATACATCTTAAATGCTTGGCTTATTTCTATTTTTTCTCCATAATCACGACAAATTTTTTCAACGCAGCCCTTTATTCTGGGTATATTATTATTTGCCGAGAGTATAAAAGAAATCAGCGTTTCAAATTTTTCTTGGCGTAAAATACGAATACCTTTACCGAATTCTGTTGCTTTTTTTAAATATTCGTCTTTGGCAGCTAAAATATTTATTATCTCTGCGTAATCTCGTTTGAAATCAAAATAATCACACCAGAAATCATTAAAATCTTGCAAAGTAGAATTAGCAATTACAATTACCTTCTTGCCATTTTCGCTAAAAGTAGAGACAGCTACTGCTTTTCCGCCGGCCACACCGAAGAACATATCGCCGCCTGCGCTGCTGTCATGTAAAAAATTCCAACGAAAACACTGACCGCACTCAAAAACATGGGCAGTTTCAAACTCTTCACATCCACGTATTTCTACGAAAGAAAGTCCGTATTCATTTTTCTTTTCTATGGCTGATATTTTCATTTTTCAAGACCGGTTATGCCCGTAAGCTTCTCAATACTTCTGGAAACAGCATCACGAGAGTTGCCCCAATCAGCATCTTTGTTCCTGTAATCAAACTTCTTTGTAAACCACTCGACTTCATTTTCGATACGCCTTAAATTGGCAATTTGCATTTTAACAAGTTTTCCCAAAAACTCTTCCTGCCTTGAGCCGGAAAGATTCTTTTTGGCAGCTTCAACAAGCATAGCAAAATGAGGCATGCAAAAACCCAGACCCTCATCAAATCTTGTACGAAAATCCTTTTCTGCAAAATACATATATGTAATTACTTCACAGTATCTTTCCATGGTTTTTACAAGGTCGCGACATATACAACATTCCTTTTGTTGCTCTTCTACGTACTTCAATAAATTCTCTGCCGCTTTTGCATTATCGCCACCGCCTTTAAGCGATGCAAAAAAACCTTTTTTAGCTGTTGTTTCTGTTTCTGCTGATTTTGCCAATTTTTCAATTTTTGCATTTTGTTCTTGCATATGTGTATGTATTATCAGTCCAAGACCAAGTCTGTTTGCCCTCGTATCGTACATCATAGCAAAATGTTTAGCACAAAAACCGCTTTCATTCGTTTCTATTCTGTTATCAGGCTCCATTAAAGAAGGTCCAAGATAATAATTAACGCGGTCATTTTCAAACCTGTTTTCCAATTTGCACATAGGACACTCACAAGGAGTCTCAAAAGCTTCATTTACGGGTATTGTATAAATTGTTTCTTTCATGTTGTTATAAAATCCTCATTTTTATTTTTATAGTCACTTTTTAAAGAAAGGCTTTTTACGGTAAGTGATACTCCTGACACATTCAAAGATGTCACGGTTTCTATTTCTTTAGCAATCGCATTTCTTATTTCTTTAAAAACAGCCGCTATTTTGTAGCCGTAATACAAAACCAAATCCATTTCTACGCGAATACCATCCTCTGATTTTTCAGCTCTGAAACGTGTAATATTTGCTACGCCATCACATTTTCTCGTAACATGCTCAACTAATTGGTATATTGTATAATCTGATATCGTATATCTGCCGATGTAGCTGAAAGTTGGTCTTATAACAGACTTTTCTCCAAGCATTTCATAATCGCCAAGACCTTTTCTGCGCAAAATATTAAGCGGGTCCAACATATAGCCGGAAAAGTTTTTCTTCAGCTCCAATGTAGGAACGGGAATTACATGCTTGCCTTCTGTTTTTCTTATATTAAGCGCCTGTTGAATTTCATATTCACTGGAAATATCCTGAATGTATACAGTTTCATCAATTCCGTGCAGACCAAGCCTTTTTGCAATTTTTTCCACCATTCCGTCTGATGTGCCGAGAATCAAAAGTCTTTCGACTTTGTTTTCTTTAAGTGCCTCAGAAACAGCAAAAGTATGACTTTCATCTGAAAAAACAGCAGTTTTCACAGCACCGACTCTTGTCTTTTCGCGTTTTGCCGACTTACCTGCCACTACCCCATTTCCGCGAATCAAAAGCCCGTCATCTATTATATATTCTATGTTATGTTCTTTCGCCACTCTTATTGCGCGGTAACTTTTACCCGTTCCGCTGGCTCCCACAAGTGCACAAATATACAAAGCCAAAATTCCTTTCATTTTTTATATTGTAAATATACACTTTCCACACATGAATTTCAATTATTTTAAGTAAAAATATTCTTTAAATTATCTCAATGATATGGTATAAGGCTTCTGTTACGGTAGGGAAGTTAATGTTTACGGCTTCCGGTTGTTTCACATGTACACCTACGGAATATCCCGCATAATCAAACATAGGATAATCGTTCACGCCATCTCCTACCGCTATGGTTTCCTCAGGTTTAACATTAATTATTTCCCCCAACTGTTTAAGCCCCGTATACTTTGTTATACCGGAAGGCGTAATATCAAAAGAATCTGCATGCCTGTAAACAGTCAAATGTTCTATACTGCTCTTGTTTTCATCTATGCACTCTTGAATAATCCGGAATTCTTCCTCATCCTTCGGAAAAGGCGTCAGACCTACTTGGTTGGGCTGATACCATATATTTGGTATACGCTCGTCAAATTTTTTCTTTAAAAAAACAATTTCTTTATCTGCCTCAATCGAATGAGGTGTGAATATGAATTTTCGTGGAGGCAACGCTATACCGAATTGTGTAACGGCACCATTCTCCCCTACCATTATTGCATTATTCAATCCTGTCTGACGCATAAATCCGCAAAGATAGTAAACAGGCTTACCTGAACAAATCGCAATATTTATTCCTGTTTTCTCTATTATCTTTAAAAGCTCCGTATCCTGCCGTAATATTGCCTCTCCCGTCACCGCAAGAGTATCATCTAAATCAAAAACAATAAGTTTATATTCCATTATTGCTTCCTCTTCAATCCAAAATATTCTGCAATTACTTCAGATTCTCTTTTCGCTGCTTTTGCAAGATTGGCATCATCAAGGAGCCACTTTGTCATTTTTGTATTTGTGTGAAAACTATGTTCAAGAATAATTCCCATTGTGCCCACAGCAGCCGCACCGCGCAAAACGCCGTAATACTCTCCTCCTTGGTGCTCTCTTTTGAACAAAAGCACGTCTTGTCTTGTACCCATAAGCTCTTTGACACATTCACCCAACATTTGTCCCAATTTGTCACCCTTGCCATCCAATTGCACAATAGATTTAGGATAGTCAATTTCCTCATGTACAAAATCATCCACAGCATTTGAATGTATAGACAAAAATAAGTCGCAACCCTCTGACATACAGCCTCTTTCAAAAAGCGTCTTATCAGTCTCTTGATTTTCTCTTGTCTGAATAACTTCTACGCCCTCGTATTCTTCAAGTCTTGCTTTAAGCATCAAATGAAGTTTCCAATTCATATCAGATTCGTAATACTCGGGAACAGCCGGAGAACGATTGTATTTACCGTAATGTCCTGCATCCAAACATATCTTTACACTTGCCACATTTATGACCTCCCAACAAATTGCTGTTTCATATATTTTAATTGATTTAAACAGCATCAGTCAATATCTTATTGGTTTACATTAACATGAAAATGTGCTATTTTATCAGCATATATATGCGAATGCATAATCGAATGGTATTCGGGAGGGAAAACATTTTATGCGTAATATAATTTCATTGGATATTTCTGTTGCTAACGTGGTAAATTATGCCCTGCAACAAAACAAAATCCCATTTATTCAATCATTTAAAATTCAAAACACTACTGATGTAACGTATGAAAATGCAGAAATAAAAATCACTTCTTCTCCGGAAATCATACTACCCTTCACAAAGCATATAGATTATATCCCGGCTAACACATCTCTTGCAGTTAAGGATATTTCTCCTCTGCTTAATACGGAATACCTCAGCAGCCTTACAGAGCGTGTTGTCGGTGTACTTAATTTAAGCATTACTGCAGACAATGCAGAAATATATTCAGAGCAACGGCCTCTTACAGCCCTAGCATTTGACCAATGGCAAGGTTCGGAATACTTTCCGGAGCTTATTGCAGCGTATATAACTCCGAATCATCCCGAAATCACGAAAATAAAAGCCCGTGCATCACAACTGTTGGAAAAGTGGACGGGTTCACCGTCTTTTACGTCTTATCAAACACAAGACCCGAACAGAGTGCTAACTCAAGCAGCAGCTTTTTACGGCGCAGTACAAGAGCGGAATTTAGTGTATTCCGTATCTCCTGCAGGACTACACGAGGCAGGGCAACGCGTAAGGCTTTGCGAGGATGTTATGCAACAAAAAATGTGCAACTGCCTTGAAGCAACGCTCTTATTTGCGGCTTGCTTAGAATCAGCAGGACTTAATCCTCTGCTCATAATGGAAAAAGGTCATGTTTTCCCGGGAGTTTGGTTAGAAGACAGGACTTTTCCCGAAGCTGTTCAATATGATATTTCGGCTATTACAAAGAGATTGGCAAAAGGTATAAATGAAATAGCCGTGTTCGAGAGCACGTTAGCTCTTGCCGGCATAAACACTACCGATTTTGACATAGCAAAAGAGCAAGCAGAGAAAAGACTTATTTCGTCTGCAGAATTCGAATACGCAGTAGATGTAAAAAAAGCCCGTCTTTGCGGAATATCGCCTCTGCCTCAGCGTATTGCAACCGACACCGGTTGGTATATTGAAAGACCGAATCTTTGTGAATCAGAAATAACAGTTGCTCCCGAAGAAATTAAAAAACAAAAAATAACGCAAGAAGACACAGCTCAAGCGAAATCGTCAACTTCTCCGAAAAAATTACAATGGGAACGCAAGTTGCTTGATTTGGGCTTAAGAAATGCACTTATTAATATGCGTCTTTCCAAAACTACCGTACCCATACTTACATCATCACTGGACGAATTGGAAAATGCTCTTTTTGACGGCGGCGATTTTTCTATACAGCCCAGACCTGAAAACTGGCACATACCGCAAAGCGATATAAGTTTTGAAAATATTCACGACTTAGGTAATTCCGGCGAATTGATAAAAACAGAATTTAAAAGCAAGCGTCTGCGTTCTTCTCTTAGCGAAACGGAGCTTACAAAAGCAATAAAAGAATTGTACAGAGCGTCACGCACTGCTTTAGAAGAAAATGGTGCCAACACACTTTATCTTGTTTTAGGTATTTTGCGTTGGTTTGAAACATCGAAAAGCACAAAAGCAAGATACGCTCCGTTAATGATGATTCCTATAGAAATGCTTCGCAAGGGTGCCGGGCAGGGGTACATTATACGCCTAAGAGATGATGAACCTCATGTAAACATTACAATGTTAGAGAAATTAAAGCAAGATTTTGGCATAGACGTAAATGGTCTTGACCCTCTTCCGATGGACGAACACGGAATAGATGTCAGAAAAGTTCTCACAATATTGCGAAATGCCGTGATGGAGCAATCCGGTTGGGATGTATTAGAATCGGCATATTTGGGTATATATTCTTTTTCTCAATTCGTAATGTGGAACGATATAAAAAATCGTTCTGATGATTTAGAAAAAAACAAAATCGTAAAAAGTCTTATAGATGGTAAACTTTCTTGGTCTGCAACCGATATGGAAATAGGCGAGCGTGTTTCAGAAAGCAATGTTTTCCTACCATTACCGGCTGATGCTTCGCAACTTTTTGCTATAGAAGCTGCTGTGAGTGGAGAAAGCTTCGTTCTCCACGGACCTCCCGGAACAGGTAAATCACAGACGATTACTGCATTAATTGCCAATGCACTTGCACAGGGAAAAACTGTTCTTTTTGTAGCCGAAAAAATGGCTGCTCTGCAGGTTGTGCGCAAAAGGCTTTCCGCAATAGGAATAGGCCCTTTTTGCTTGGAACTCCATTCCAACAAATCTAAAAAGAAGGATGTTTTAGAGCAATTAAGAATCGTTTCTGAAATCACAAAGCATGTAACATCTGAGGATTTTCAGGCAAAAGCAGAAAAAATTGCGGATACTCGTAATGAGTTGGATGAATATTCCTCATACTTACACAAAAAACACAAGTGCGGCAAAACGCTTTATGAACTGATAAATGAGTACGAAGCCGTGAAAAGCGCGCCTGATTCCGTCAAATTTTCCTCAGACTTTATTTTGTCTGTTACAGCGGAAGATACAGACACCCACAGCACTGTTTTAGAAAGACTTGTGGCTGCGGCAAAGGTGGTAGGACACCCTTGTGAAAATCCTCTTAAAGATATTGGACTTACACAATATTCGCGCCAGCTTAAAGCAACCTTTACAGAGAAGATAAGTGCTTACAAAAAGGCGCTTATGGATTTTCATGCTTGCTGTGAGGATTTATGCAAGGTGACAAACATTCTTATACCTGAGAAGTATTCCGAAACGGAATGCGTGGTCAAAACTGTACAGGAGCTTACAAAATGGTTTGATTTGCCGCGCAGTTGGGCTGTTTCGGCTAATATAAAGAGACTCTTATGTGATACGAGAGAAACTGCCAAGCTGTACATACAAGTAAATGATATGAAACAACAGCTTTTGGCTAACTGGACTGAGGATGTTTTCTTGCAAGATGGCAAGGCTCTTTTGTGTGAATTTAACGAAGCAAATGCGGAATGGCTTATACCTAAATTCATGGGCTTGAGAAAGTTGTCAAAGAAAGTTTCTGCTTATATGAAAAAACCTATTGCAAAGGAGCTTTTGGGTGCTCAATTTACAATTCTGGCAAATTATCAGGCACAGAAAAAAGAGGCAGATACTCTTTTTGCACAATGCGGTATGCAACTTGATGATTTATATCAAGGGGCAAATACTGATTGGAAGAACATATTGGCTAAAATTGATGTTGCAGAGGCAAGCGCTGCTACTTTGGAAGAGCTGCATCATTCCGACAATGTTCGTATAGAATATGCAGCCGTAAAACAGCTCCAAAGTGTGTTGGAAGCCGCCAAGCTTTCCGTAGACGAATTTTGCTGTAAAAAGGAAGATTTGTACGAAACACTTTGCATACAGCAAGCGGAAAGCGACTGCTGGTACAGCGACCAAATAAAAATGTGTGATACGGTATTATTAAATGCCGATGCTTTAAAAGACCACATTACATGGAATGCAATGGCAACCGATGTAAAAAGAGAAGGCTTAGATAGTGTTATTGACGCATATTGTTCAGGTTTGGAGCACGAAAATGTTATACCGGCATATAAAAAGGCTCTTATCAGTGGCCTTATAAATGAAATCATTGATTCCGAGCCGGCCCTTACCGCCTTTAGCGGAAGTGTGTTCAATGAAAAAATCGAGCAATTTAAGAGGATGGATGCGGAGCTTACAGCTCTTACAAAAAAAGAAATTTTTTGTCGTTTGGCTGCTAAGATTCCTAATTTTGCAAAAGAGGCTTCTCAAAGCTCAGAACTGGGAATATTGCAAAAAGCTATACGAAGCGGCGGCAGAGGTATCAGCATCAGAAAGCTTTTCTCGCAAATACCTAATTTATTACCTTTGCTCTGTCCTTGTATGCTTATGAGTCCTATTTCTGCAGCTCAATATCTTGACCCGAAGAGAGAGCCTTTTGATATTGTTGTATTTGACGAGGCTTCACAGCTTCCTACGTGCAAGGCTGTAGGTGTTCTTGCCAGAGGCAGGGATGCTGTTATTGTTGGCGACCCCAAACAAATGCCTCCTACTTCTTTCTTTGCTGCAAATACAGTAGATGAGGAGGATTTTGAAGCAGAAGATTTAGAGAGTATTCTTGATGATTGTCTTGCTCTTAGTATGCCTCAGACTCATTTGCTTTGGCATTACAGGAGTAGGCATGAAAGCCTTATTGCCTTTAGCAACAGTCAATTCTATGATAATAAATTATACACCTTCCCTTCTATTAATGACAGGGAGTCCAAAGTTCGCCTTGTTCCCGTTAATGGTATTTTTGATCGTGGCAAGACACGTCAGAATTTTGCGGAAGCAGAAGCAATTATTGAGGATTTAAAAAAGCGTTGTCACGATCCTGAGCGTTCTAAAATGAGTGTTGGTGTTGTTACTTTTAATATTTCTCAACAAAACCTTATTGATGACCTTCTTACAGAGGCTTGCAGGAACGACCGAGATTTAGAAAAATGGGTTTATGAGTCAGAAGAGCCTTTATTTATTAAAAACCTTGAAAATGTGCAAGGTGACGAGAGAGATGTTATATTGTTTTCCGTAGGCTACGGACCGGATAAAGACGGTAAAGTCTATATGAATTTCGGTCCTCTTAACAGAGATGGCGGTTGGAGAAGGCTTAATGTGGCAATTTCAAGAGCGCGCTACGAAATGACTGTTTATTCTGCTCTTTTGCCGGAACATATTGATCTTTCACGTTCAAACGCACAAGGTGTTGCTGCTCTTAAGGAGTTTCTTGAGTATGCTGCAGGTAAGGCGTTATCTGTAAATAACTTTTCTTTATGTGATAAAAATGTTCCTAACAAGGGTATTGCAGATTCAATCTGCGAAGTGCTTCATCAACATGGCTACAAAACGGAGAAATTCGTAGGAAAGTCTGAGTACAGAATTGACATTGGTGTAATTGACAACGACAATCCCGAAAAATATCTTTTGGGCATTTTACTTGATGGCAAGGGCTATAGTACCGCCAAAACAACTCGAGATCGTGAGATTGCTCAAATCAGTGTTCTTAATGGATTAGGCTGGAATATTCTTCGCGTTTGGTCTGTAGATTGGTGGGAAAACCCCAAAAAAGAAACAGAAAGGCTTATAAACGCTGTAGATGCCATAAAGAATGGTTCTTTTGAGACAGATTGCAATGCAGATGCTTTGTTTAATGAGGATGATATTACGTTAAAGAAGCTTGGTACATCAAAGACAGCAAAAATCCCACAGTATGAGGCTACTGTTTTAAAGGAAAAAATTATCACTCCGGAGGAGTTTATGCTCCCTAAATACGATAAAGAAATAAAAAGTAAAATTTCTGCAGTTTTAAAGAAAGAAGCCCCCATTTGCGAGGATTTGCTTATCAGGCGCGTTGTGCAAAGCTTCGGAATTACAAGAGCCGGCACCAAAATGCACGGTAAAATCGTTAATTTAATAAATGAACTTGATGTAAGGTTCACCTTATATGATTTTGAGAAAATTTATTGGCATGAGAGCACAGAGCCTGAGAGCTACTGCATTTTCCGTACAAGCGGCACTGAGGAGAACCGTCGCGATGCGGAGTTTGTGCCTGTGCAAGAGGCTGCAAATGCTGTGTGCCGCGTGCTTTCCGAGCAAGTTAGTCTTGCCCAAGAGGATTTAATTCGCGAATCTGCCAAAATAATGGGATATACAAGATCCGGCTCGGTACTTACTGCTCTTTTTGCCAATGCAATAGAGTTTGCGTACCAAGCCGGTAAAATAACTAAAGGTGCCAATGAGCACTGGATTTTAAATTAATTATACATTAAATCTAAAGAGGGTAACGTCTCCGTCTTTCATAATGTACTCCTTGCCCTCTGAGCGAACGAGGCCTTTTTCTTTTGCTGCATTGTATGTGCCGCAAGCCATCAGGTCGTCGTAGGCGACAATTTCCGCACGTATAAAGCCTCTTTCAAAGTCGGAATGTATCTTTCCTGCTGCACCGGGGGCTTTAGTGCCTGATTTAATAGGCCATGCGCGAACTTCTTTAGGGCCGGCAGTTAAGAAGCTGATAAGGCCAAGTGTTCTGTATCCTGCTGTAATAAGCTGTGAAAGGCCTGCTTCTTCAATGCCAAATTCTGCCAAAAATGCTTTCTTTTCTTCTTCGTCAAGAGAAGACATTTCTTCCTCCATTTTGCTGCAGACAGTAATAAGTTGGGCTTTTTCTGCTTCTGCAATAGCCGCCAGTTCTTGTACCAATGGACTTGAAAAAGGATCTGCCGCGTCATCTTCGGAAATATTGGCCGCATATATTACAGGCTTGCTTGTGAGCAGGAACAGTGAATTTACATAATCTCTTTCTTCTTCGGAAAGTTCCATTGCTCTTACAGGTAAAAAGCCTTCGAGGTGAGATTTTATGCTTTGCAAGAGCTGTATTTCTGCAAGAAGCTTTTTATCTCCGTTCTTTGCCATTTTTCCTGTGCGCTCAATTCTTCTTTCTATCATTTCTATATCGGAGAAAATCAATTCGAGGTTTATTGTTTCTGCATCTCCTTTAGGTGATACGGAATTCTCTACTCTTATAATATCGTCATTTTCAAAGCATCTTACAACATGTACAATTGCATCTACCTCACGAATGTGTGAGAGAAATTTATTACCCAATCCCTCTCCCTTGCTGGCACCTTTTACAAGACCTGCAATATCTACAAATTCAATAGTAGCGGGAGTATATTTTTCGGGGTTGTACATCTCTGCCAATTTATCAAGACGCTTATCCGGAACAGCTACAACTCCCACATTGGGCTCAATTGTACAGAAAGGATAATTCGCACTTTCTGCTCCTGCTTTTGTAAGAGCATTGAATAATGTACTTTTACCAACATTCGGTAAACCTACGATACCTAATTTCATTTTTTGTATTTCCTCCTTAAAAACCTTCGTTTTACAAGGTTTTATGTATTTACATTTTGTCGATACCCACTATACCACGAAGAGGCTCAAAAGTAAATTTGATATTTTAAATTGATTGATTCTCAATTCTTGATTTTTGATTCTTGATTTTACATTCTCAATTTTAAATCTCAATCTTAATTCTTAATTCTTTATTCTTTATTCTCAATTCTCAATTCTCAATCTTTAATCTTCAACCTCTAATATTCAACCTTTAATCCTAAATTCTCAATCCCAAACTCCCAATCCCAATTTTTTTACTTAAATATACCTCTCTAAGTAAAAATCGTCAGGAGAAAATAAAAAACTCTCCTAATATCAATTTATTAATTAAAATAAAATTCAATAGATTATAATAAATTTTAATGAATTATAATAAATTTTAATAACTCTAAATAAACCACAACTAAATTCTCTATTCTCTCTATTTTTTTCTATATGTATTTTTTTATATATTCTCTCTATATTTATCTCTTTAAAAAATTTTCCATGCAAAAACAAACAGAATCTTGATTCACAAAGCAAAATCCTGTTTTCCTCTTCCTTCAATATTTCATTCTTCAATATTTCATATTTTAATATTTTATTTTGATTTTTTAATACTCATCCCCGTCATCCTCAGTCCAGGAAGCCGAAGGCTTTTTTTGAGCTAATATTTTATCGTGCTTTGTTCTGTTATATCCGACAACAATTTCAGTCGGCACACTGTCCGCAACAATTCTGTTCAAAATCCCCTTGATTATAGGAGTGCTGAATCCCATTGTTACATCAATAAATATCAACTGTCCTCCTAAAAAAATATTCATTGCCTCGTATTTCTTTATTTTTTCTGCCTGAGCCGCTCTATAATCATCCTTTTCCATCATCCCCAAAAGCTCAACAAAA
>JAFZEI010000029.1 GCA_017560765.1 Clostridia bacterium
CATTGTACATAGGAGAAACACGATGACACTTTTTAAATGCAAAATGTGCGGTGGCGCACTTGAAATCAATAATCACGAAACTGTAGCAACATGTGAGTATTGCGGCACACAGCAAACCTTGCCGAAACTCAATGACGACAAACGCGCAAACATGTACGACAGAGCGAACCATTTTCGTCGTAACAACGAATTTGATAAGGCGATGGGCATCTATGAGCAGATTCTAAATGAGGACAATACCGATGCGGAAGCGTATTGGTCGCTTGTTCTTTGTCGTTATGGTATTGAATATGTAGAAGATCCTGCAACACATAAACGTATTCCGACTGTAAACAGAGCGCAGTTTACATCTGTATTTGATGATGATAACTATAAATCTGCACTAAAGTATGCAGATGGATATCAGCGTAATATTTATGAGGAAGAAGCAAAGACAATCAACGAGATTCAAAAAGGTATCCTTGCCATTTCTCAAAAAGAAGAGCCTTTTGATGTGTTTATATGTTACAAGGAAACCGACAATAACGGTCGCCGTACTCCTGACAGTGTTTTGGCAAATGACCTTTATCACCAGCTTACTCAAGAAGGTTTTAAAGTTTTCTTTGCTCGTATTACTCTTGAGGATAAGTTGGGTACTGCTTATGAGCCGTACATATTTGCAGCTCTTAACAGTGCAAAAGTTATGGTTGTGCTTGGTACAAAACCTGAATATTTTAAAGCTGTATGGGTGCGAAATGAATGGAGTCGTTATCTTGCTTTAATTAAACAAGGCCAAAAGAAAATGCTTATTCCTGCGTATAAAGATATGGATCCTTATGACTTGCCGGAGGAATTTTCGCACTTGCAAGCGCAGGATATGTCAAAGCTTGGATTTATGCAGGACTTGATTCGAGGAATTAAGAAAATCGCTGAAGTAGACACACCGAAAGTATCTGTTGTGAAAGAAACTGTACATACAGCAGAAGCTACAAATACGGCGCCTTTGTTGAAGCGTGCGTTTATGTTTCTTGAAGACGGAGAGTTTGAACGTGCAGATGATTTTTGTGAGCAGGTTCTTAACCAAGAACCTGAAAATGCAATGGCATATCTTGGTAAGTTGCTGGCAGAATTGCAAGTAAACGAACAAGAATTGTTAAAAAACAAAGCATTGCCTTTTGATGGTAGCAATAATTATCAGAAAGCACTTCGTTTTGCCGATGAAAATTTAAAAACAGAGCTTATTGGATATATAGATTATATTAACGACCGTAACGAAAATGCTTGCTTAGATAGTATTTACAAAACTGCAAAAACTTCTATGTCCTTTGCAACTACGGAAATTGAATATAAAAAGGCGGCACAAATGTTTGAATCTGTCAGCCAATATTTAGATTCTGCTGACCTTGCCCAAGAGTGCTATGACAACGCTGAAATATGCAGGAAAGATTTCATTTTTGAAAAAGGTAAAACGAAAATGTGTGGGTGGGTTGCTCATGATTATGAAAGTGCGATAAAAGCTTTTGAATCTATTCCCGGTTGGAAAGATGCTGATGAAATGATACTCATTTGCAAAAGGAAAATTGAAGAAATCAACGCCAAAGCTGAAGAAGAACGTTTAGAAAAGAAGCGCAAAGCAGAAATTGAACGCATTGAAGCCGAAAAAAGAAAGAAGCAAATTAAAAAAATCACAATTGTCGGAATATCTATAGTTTCTGTAATTGTTGCCTTTGTAATTATATTAAATATGGTTATTATTCCTAACAGCAAATATAATGATGCTATTACTTTAATGCAAGCAGGAAAATACAGTGAGGCTATTACTGCGTTTGAAGCACTTGATGGCTATAAGGATAGTGCGGATAAAATTGCAGAGTGTAACACAGCCATTATAGACAGCAAATACAATGAAGCAATAGCACTGATGGAAGAGGGAAAATATACTGAGGCAAGATCAGCTTTTTATTTACTTGAAGGATATAAAGATAGTTTTCAAAAGATGAGAGAATGTAATACGGCAGCAATGGACGGCCAATACAACGATGCACTGGCGTTGATAGAAACCGGAAATATTGTTGAAGCATATGAAATGTTGATAGAACTTGATGGTTATAAGGATAGTGCGAATAAAGCTGAATCTATTTACAAGATGTATAAACTGAAAACAGCCAAAGTTGGAGATTATGTGCTCTTTGGAGAGTATGAGCAAGACAACAATAGGTCCAACGGTAAGGAAGATATTGAGTGGCTTGTTCTTGAAGTGAAAGATGGGAAAGCACTTGTTATCAGCAAATATGCTCTTGACTGTAAGGAGTATAACACAAGTTGTACTGATGTCACTTGGGAGTCCTGTACGCTTCGAAAGTGGTTAAATAATGACTTTGTCAGTTCTGCATTTTCAGTTGATGAAAAAGCAATGATCCCTACCGTAAATGTATCTGCAGATAAAAATCCCCGATATAGTACAAATCCCGGCAACGCAACGCAGGATCAGGTATTCTTGCTCAGCATTACCGAAGCAAATAAGTATTTCAGCTCCGATGGCGCAAGAAAATGCAAACCTACCGAGTATGCGGATGCTGGTGGAGTGTATGTCGTTAGTTCCAACGGCAACTGCTTGTGGTGGCTGCGGTCGCCCGGCGACGATCAGTATGATGCCGCCCTTGTCTACGATGCCGGCGACGTCCTCGAGTACGGCCACAATGTCTCCTACGATGAGGGTGCCGTCCGCCCCGCTTTGTGGATAGATCTGAACTCTGAACTCTTAACTGCAAACTAATAAACTGCATGAAATTTTAAATATCATAAAAATTAAAATAAATAATAATAGTCATACATAGGAGAAAAACAATGACACTTTTCAAATGCAAAATGTGCGGTGGCGCACTTGAAATTAACAATAATGAAACTGTAGCAACTTGTGAGTATTGTGGTACGCAACAGACTTTACCGAAACTTGATGATGACAAGTGTGCGAATATGTATGATAGAGCGAACCATTTCCGTCGCAATAATGAATTCGATAAGGCAATGGGAATCTATGAGCAGATACTTAATGAAGACAATACTGATGCAGAAGCGTATTGGTCGCTTGTTCTTTGTCGTTATGGTATTGAATACGTGGAAGATCCGGCATCTCACAAACGTGTACCTACAATAAATAGAGCGCAATTTACATCAATCTTTGACGATGATAACTATAAATCTGCATTGCAGTATGCTGATGGATATCAGCGTAATATTTACGAAGAAGAAGCAAAAACAATCAATGAAATTCAAAAGGAAATTCTTGCA
>JAFZEI010000030.1 GCA_017560765.1 Clostridia bacterium
AAGCGTTCTTTAACTCTGTGGAATTCGGTGCAGAGGTAGGACAAAGCATTAAAAATTCACCGTCAATAGTATACAATGCATCGTCATATTCTCCCGTTTTATAATATTTATTATAAAGCTCTTTTAAAACATTCGATACGCTGTTTAAAGGTCCTCCTGCTTTTATCATCCATGTTGCCTTTAAATACTTCTGTCCATCTTGTTTTCTCTTCATGTTTTCTTTGAAGAAAGCTTTGTATGCATCGTGATATAAATATCCGTTACCGGCATCAAAAAATACGCCGTCAACTCCTGCATCACAAAGCATCTGAATGTCTTTTCTGATTACCCATGGGTCATCGCTCCTGTAATATCCGAAATACGGTTCATCCCAATAATGGAAAGAAGGAGAAGCTCCCCATCTGTAGCGACCTGTTTCAGCACCGCTTTCAAGAATTTCTGCTATATTATAGATGTTCTGAACGTGTTTAGGTAAGTGCCATGTATAGTAAAACATAAGTACTTGCTTTTCTTCTTGAACGTCTCTTACCTTATCACCTGTGGAAACTTCTCGTCCCAAATCGTCTACCGCAACCCAAGTATCACTCATGGTGTCTCTTACATTACCGTAGTCAGGCGTTTCAAGAATGTAGCTTTTTGCGCCAAAAACAGTCATAGGCATTACAATCTGCAGCGCAAAAATAAAAACAATAAGTGTAATTAATATTTTTTTCATTTTTGACCTCCTTTAACTTTCTTGTTAAAGCTTTTTCTTTACAATAATTTTTATAAAGTTAAAAGTATAATAAACTAAAATCTCTACAAAATCAACCGATTTTTTTGCCGAATATCCCCAAATTATCACCAAAAAGGAGTCCAAACTTCCGATTTCAGGTAATTTAGTTAATATGCTTTATTAATTTAAATATGCACGAGAAGCATCTCCAAATACGACCATAGCCTTTACAAGGTTTGCAAGTTCTGTGGCAGTGCTGTTTTGCAGCGAATAAGCATAAGACTCTATGCTGTATACTGCCGTACCGCTTAACTTCTTTCCGGCCTTGTCATACACCGTTATCTTCACTGTTTTACTCATTTGCGCAAAATTAAGGTCATCGTATATAAATGACACTACGGGAGTATTTTCGGGACCTGTTACCTCAGTAAAATCCTCCTCTGTAATTCTGCCTTGCACTACTCCGTTTTCGTCTGTTACTTCTACAAAAATTCCTTCTGTTGAAGGCACATCAAAATATCCTCTTATTGCAACTTTATTATCAAGATAAAGTGACATTCCCACCCATTTCGCGCTGTCAGAAGCTGTAGCTGACGGAATTTCTTTTACTGTAGAGAAATTTCTTACGGAAGATGTTCCCCATGCTGCCTGCTCTGCTGTCAACTTTGAATCAACAAGATTTGCTGTATTATGTTTTGTATATACTTGGGCTGCAGAACCGTAGCGAAGCATGTCAACAAGCATTGTTTTGAATTTTGCATTTGTTGTAGAACTTAGCATTGAATAAATGTATGTTGCAACACTGTATTCTACTGTTTCGCTAGAGTATTCTTTATTGTTCCACTCTGCATAAAGTTTTGCTTCTATTGTATCATTCATCATCTGCGGAGCTACATTTTCAAAAGAGAAAACATAACATTCAATACCGCTTACTATGTCAACAATACAATCAATTACCGATTCTTCATTGCCAAAAGCAATAGCGAGTTTAGGATTTGTATATCCTGCCGCATCAAATTCAGCCTTCTTAACAACGTATTTTACAGTAATATCACTTGAAAGAGACAACAACTTACCATTTATCTTCAACTCTGTTTCGGGAGCCGGCTCCGGCAACGGCGAAGGTGTTGCCGTATCGGGAACAACATTTATTGTTTTACTGCCGAAAATATACCTATAATTAAATCTGTTGTTCGGAGCAACATCGCCTTTGTCGATAAAGAGCATTATGTCGTCCTCCTCCGGAATATTATCTGCAAACTTAAAGTCAACAGTAAAGCTATTGCCCGGGATTCTTATTGAACTTCTGGAAATACCGATTACCATTTCTTTGCCGCTGTATGAAATCTCGGCATCAGCAACGTATTCCAATTTATACTTTCCCGACGCGTCGAAACGCTCTATAGTTGCTTTATTGCCAACTCTTACACGATTAACCAAATAGTCATAACCGTGCCAGCCCGTTTCGTAATTTGCATCAATGTTAAGCATCAAATTCATCCAGTTTGTTCCCTCGGGAGATGTAATATTGTCTACCGTTCTAACGTAGAAATAAATGTTATTTGCGTCAGATGCAACTCTTACTTCTTCAAAGTCATTTCTGCCCGAAGTATCCTTGTAATGATAGTTTTGCGATGATGCAGAGCATGGATGGTCTCTGTGCATTGTGTCATATAAGTCATCATAATACACTGTTCCCGAACTGTTAATTGTAGAAAAATCCTTAACATTAACTGTTTGCGTTTTTGTTATTACCGGATTTTCTCGTGCTCCTTTAAATTGCCTTATGTAATCAGCCAATAAATAATAGTAGTTATCTCCGTATCCGCCCTTCATAGGTGCAATGTCTCGTGAATACTCAGCACTGTATACATCTACAAAATATGTTTCTCCGGAGGGAAGTGTTTTACCCAAAAATGAATCGGAGCCGTTAGACAAAAATCTTTGTGCCATCCACTCATTCCACTGTGTAACCAATACAAATTGCGGGTCAAGCTGTAAAGCGCGCGTCCATTGTTCCGTAAAATAGATACCCTTTTCAGGTTGCTGTTTTGAGGCCGCCGGTTGTTTGCCGTTAGAATAACTCTTTCCCATGT
Source organism: Clostridia bacterium (assembly GCA_017560765.1). Classification (GTDB taxonomy): domain Bacteria; phylum Bacillota; class Clostridia; order UBA1212; family UBA1255; genus Egerieisoma. The sequence goes on from JAFZEI010000030.1 coordinate 2,812, forward strand.
TGGTTGTAGGATGTTGTGCCGCAGCTACGGAAACCATCTCTCTTTGTCTGGAAGTGTTACCAAGTGCCCAACCGCCTTTTTGCGGAGAATCTTCAAGCCAAGGCCACTTACCTGCGCCGCTTTCCCAAGCCCAACAGTCACGAACTTCAAAAAAGTTCTTTAACTCTGTTGAATTCGGCGCCGTGGAGGGACAAAGCATCAACGGCTTGCCGTTTATTGTATATAAAACATCGTCGTATTCTCCTGTTTTATAATATTTATTATAAAGCTCTTTTAATACGTTGGAAACGCTGTTTAACGGTCCTCCGGCCTTTATCATCCAAGTGGCTTTAAGATAAGACTGGCCTTCTGCTTTTCTCTCCATATTTTCTTCAAAGAACGCTTTGTATGCATCGTGATAAAGATAACCGTTACCGGCATCAAAAAATACGCCGTCAACTCCTGCATCACAAAGCATCTGAATGTCTTTTCTTATTACCCATGGGTCGTCACTCTTGTAATATCCGAAATACGGTTCATCCCAATAGTGAAAAGAAGGAGAACCTCCCCAGTTATATCGTCCGGTCGCAGCACCTGTTTTCAGAATATCTGCTATGTTATAGATATTTTGTACGTGCATGGGCAAGTGCCATGTATAGTAAAACATAAGTACTTGCTTTTCTTCTTGAACATCTCTTACCGTATCCCCTGTAGAAACTTCTCGTCCCAAATCGTCTACCGCAACCCAGGTGTCGCTCATGGTGTCTCTTACATTACCGTAGTCAGGCGTTTCAAGTATATAATTTTTTGCGCCAAAAACAGTCATGGGTAAAATCGTAAGCAGTGCAAAAACGGAAACAATTAATGCAATTAATATTTTTTTCATTACAGGCCTCCTCGTATTAATCGTTTTTTACCAATTTACTCCAATAACACAACATGCCTCATCTCCCACAAGGTCACTAACTGTTTTATATGCATTATCATCCATATAATGAGTTGTACTGTTTATAAAAGCAAG
>JAFZEI010000031.1 GCA_017560765.1 Clostridia bacterium
ACCTGCTGACGAGACAGAGAAACCTGCTGATAAGACAGAAAAACCTGCTGACAAGACATCTGCTCCTGCAACAAGCGCAGCTCCTGCAGACAAAGATGTAGAAGACGGCGGCAGCAACACATGGATCATTATCGTTGCTATCGTTGCAGCTGTTGCTGTAGTTGCAGCTGTTGTTGTAGTAATCATTCTTAAAAAGAAAAAAGCTTAATTTAAAATACTTTATGTAAAGAAAAATTTTCTTGACATAAAGTAAATACATCAATATAATATAAATGCAATTTGATGTTTTTAACGCAAAGAGTGGGGCAACCCACTCTTTTGTTTTAATTTAATTTTATTTTTGATGGTAATTAAAAGTTTCGGAGGTGAAGAAATGAAAGTTGCAGAGGCAGTAAGAGAAATTGCAGAGCCTATTATAGAAGGACTTGAAGCTGATATTGAGCTGATAGAGGTAGAGTATGTAAAAGAAGGCTCGGATTGGTATTTAAGACTTTATATTGATAAAACAGGAGGCGTTTCTCTCGATGACTGTCAATTGGTAAGTGAGGCCTTAAATGATATTTTGGATGAGAAAGATCCTGTAAAGGGTAAATATATTTTTGAGGTTTCGTCTCCCGGAATAGACAGACCATTAAAAACAGACAGGGACTTTATAAGGTATAAGGGTGCTGACGTTGAAGTTCATTTATATGCACCTGTTGAAAACAACAAAATATATACCGGTAAGCTTGTAGGTCGTGAGAATTCAGAAATAATAATTACAGAGGATATCGGTAAAGGAAGAAATAAAGAGCGCCGATTTGGGGTTAAAGAAGTATCATTGGTAAAAAGAACAATTATTTGGAATTAATAAATATAATTTAAAAAAACGGAGGTAATTACAAGAAATGAGTGCTGAGTTATTATTTGCTCTTGAAGAGCTTCAAAAAGAAAAAGGAATAGATAAAGAAATCATTATTTCTGCAATTGAAGAAGCTTTGAATGCTTCTTATGGCAAATCTGAAACAGAGTGCAATACAAGAGTTGAATTTAATCGTGAAAACGGTGAAATTAAAGTATATGCACAAAAAGAAGTTGTGGAGTTTGTAGAAAATGATACAGCGGAGCTTTCTTTGGCGGAAGCAAGAGAAATTGACCCTGAGTTTGAAATAGGAGATTTTGCTGAGTTTGAGATCACACCTAAGAACTTTGGTCGTTTGGCAGCACAAAAAGCAAAGCAAATAATCATTCAAAAGCTCAGAGAAGAAGAAAGAACAAGAGTTTATGACCAATTCCGTGCAAAAGAGAAAGATGTTGTAACAGGTACAATTCAAAGAATTGAGATGCGTGAAACAAAAGATGGTAAAAAGGAAAGAATTATTCACGTTGATTTGGGACAAATTGAAGGTATTCTTTTGCCTGCCGAGCAAGTTGAAACAGAACAGTACAGAGTATATGACAGAATAAAAGCATACGTACTTGAGGTTAAGGATAAAGGCTTTAAGAGTAAAGAACCTTGCGTTATGATATCAAGAAGCCATCCTAATTTAGTAAAGAGATTATTTGAGATTGAAGTACCTGAGATTCATGATGGTATTGTTGAGATAATGAACATAGCAAGAGAACCGGGCTCCAGGACAAAGATTTCAGTATATTCCAAGGATGAAAATGTTGAACCTGTAGGAGCTTGCGTTGGACAAAAGGGTATGAGAGTACAGGTTATTGTTGACGAACTCAGAGGAGAGAGAATAGATATTATTAAGTGGAGCCCTTATGCTGACGATTTGATTGCAAGCAGTCTCAGTCCTGCAAAAGCATTAAGAGTATTCATCAATGAAGAAGATAAATCTGCAACTGCTATTGTTCCGGATAGCCAACTTTCTTTGGCGATTGGCAGAGAAGGACAAAATGTACGTCTTGCGGCAAAACTGACAAGTTGGAAAATAGACATTAAAAGTGAAGCTCAAATTCGTGCAAGTGTAGAGGAAGAACTCTTTAGTGACACTGCAGATGGAGAAACTGAGGAAACAATAAACCCTTATGATGAAAACGGGGAGTTTGATTCCAATCTTTTATAATTTTTTATTTAAATTAAGGGAGTGAGGCACTTTGAAACAAAAAAAAATACCGATGCGCAGGTGTGTAGGGTGCTATGAATCCAAACCTAAAAGGGAGCTTTTGCGCATAGTCAGAACTACAGAAGGAAGTATAGTTCTGGACTCCACAGGTAAGCAGAACGGGCGAGGTGCATATTTATGTAATAATCCGGAATGCTTGGATAAAATGATAAAAGGGAACAAGCTGAGTAGAGAGTTTGAAACCACTGTATTAAGAGAAACTTACGAGAGCCTTGTTGAACAGTTTAAAAAACTGACAAAGGTTGATGACAGCAAATCAGGAGGTGGCGCTGTTGAATAATAAAATCAGAGTACATGAGCTTGCAAAACAGCTCAAATCTTCAAGTAAAAGAATATTGGAAATGCTTGAGGAGATTGGTATAAACAATAAAAGCTATATGAGTGTTTTGGAGGATGAAGAGCTTCGCAAATTTTATGAATTAACAGGTTTTAAATCTAATAAAGAAAATGAAATTGCGACGGATGATTCGGCTGCAAAGAAAATAGCAGCTCAAAAAGAACAGCAGACACAGGGAAAAGCTTCCGGTGTAATTGTCAGAAGAATAATTGTAGAAAGCTCTGACAGTTCTGCATCTGAGTCACAAAATTCCGGTAGTAAAAAAGTTCAAAAGCAAAGCAGGGAAGCAGGCTCCGGCCTTCGTTCAGGTTATATGGTAAGGACAGCGTCCGGAGATGATTTATATGAATCAGATAAAAATGAGAAGAAAGATACTGCAGAAAAAAATACAGTTTCAGATGCTTCGGTAAAAACAGAACCTACTGTAAGACGTGTTAAACGTGTAAAAAAAGAAGAGACGGAGCAGGTAAAGCAGGAAGAGCCTGTAAAAGCTGCAGAAGAAATTAAAACTCCAAGTGAAGAAATTTCCGTTAAGGAAGAGATTGTTGAGGAAATGCCTGTAGCAGAGGGAAAATTTGTATTTAAACAATATGAATATTCTGAGGTAATTACAATCGAAGTGGAAAATGACGAACCGTCAGAGCCTATTGAGATATTTACACCTTCTGAACAAAAAACGGAACAAAGACCACAGAGACAGCCGGTAAGGGAGCAAAAAGAAACTCCGCGCCGCGAATTTAATAAAGAAGGACGCGACGGCAGCAGAGATGCTAAAGAAAACAGGGATAACCGTGAAAGACGTGACTTTGGACATGGCCGTGACAGTCATAAAGGAGGTCAAATGTCTATTCCGTCTATCGATCCTTCAATGGCTATGCAAGAAGTTAAGAGGGACTATGCCGGTAAAATGGCAGGCAAGATGCAGGAAAGAGAAACTGACAAATATGCCAAGAAGGATAGCGGAGGACGCAAAGAGTCTGGCAGAAATTCACAGAATAACCAAAAAGACAAATATAAGTCTGCAAGAAAATTTGTGGGTGAGAAGTTGGGTGTTTCCGAAATCTACTCAGATGACTACAGCGTAGGTTATGAAATAGAGCATAATACTCCTAAAAAAGGCTCAAAGGGCAAAAAAGACATGCTGAAAAAAGCAAAAGAATTTGTAGCCCAAAACCAGAAAAATCAACCTGTTATTGCAGTCCTTACAAATGTAACGTTGCCGGAATCAATGACTGTAAAGGATTTCGCAGAAAAAATAAAAAAGACTTCTGCTGACGTAATTAAAAAACTCATGCTTATGGGAGTAATGGCAAATCAGAATCAAGTAATTGATTTTGATACAGCAGCTTTGATTGCCAGCGAGTATAATATTACAGCAGAACAAGAAGTAGTTATTACTGACGAGGATATTCTCTTTGAGGATGACCAAATTGATGTAGAAAATGACGAAACTGCAGTTGAACGTCCACCTGTTGTAGTTGTAATGGGACACGTTGACCATGGTAAAACTTCACTTTTGGATGCCATCAGAAAAACAAGCGTTACTTCCGGAGAAGCAGGCGGTATTACTCAGCATATCGGTGCGTATATGGTTAGAATTAACGACCGAAAGATTACTTTCTTAGATACACCCGGACATGAAGCTTTTACTGCAATGAGAGCAAGAGGTGCTCAGGTTACTGACGTTGCAATTCTTGTAGTTGCTGCAGATGATGGTGTAATGCCGCAGACTGTAGAAGCTATTAACCATGCAAAGGCTGCCAATGTATCAATTGTTGTTGCTGTGAACAAAATAGATAAACCGGGAGCAAATCCTGATCGTGTAATGCAAGAGCTTGCTGAGCATGATATTATTACAGAGGCATGGGGCGGAGATGTTCCGTTTGTGCCGGTTTCAGCTAAGACAGGTGAGAATATTGAATTGCTTCTTGAAACTGTACTCTTATCAGCAGATATTTTAGAGCTTAAAGCAAGCCCCGAACGTCTTGCAAAGGGTACTATTATTGAGGCTAAACTTGATAAAAATAAAGGACCTGTTGCAACACTTCTTGTACAAAGAGGTACGCTTAAAGTCGGAGATGCCATTGTATCAGGTACGACTTTTGGTAGAATTCGTACAATGACAGATGATAAGGGCAATGCGATTAAGAAAGCAACACCGTCTACTCCTATTGAGATTACAGGTCTTCCCGAAGTGCCTGAGGCAGGAGAATTGTTCTACGCAGTAAAAGATGAGAAAGTTGCAAAGCATCTTGTTGATACTCGTAGAAGTGAATTAAGAGAAAAAACAATGCAGTCCCACGGTAAAGTATCTCTTGATGATTTGTTTGCACAAATTCAAGAAGGTAATGTTAAGGATTTGAATATCATTGTAAAAGCAGATGTTATGGGTAGCGTTGAAGCTGTTAAACAATCACTCATCAAGCTTAGTACAGATGAGGTAAGAATCAAAATCGTACACGGAGCTGTTGGCGGAATTACTGAGACAGACGTTCAGTTGGCATCTGTATCGAATGCAATAATTATCGGCTTTAATGTCCGCCCGGGTGCTAATGTTGCGGAACATGCAGAGGCCGAGGGTGTAGACGTAAGAACTTACAGGGTTATTTATGATGCGATAGAAGATATTAAAGCTGCTATGGTAGGTATGCTTGATCCTGAGTTTAAAGAAAGCGTTATAGGCCACGTTGAGGTCAGACAGACATTTAAGGTGTCAGGTGTGGGCACAATAGCAGGTTGCTACGTAACAAACGGTAAGATAGTAAGAAATTCCGAAGTGCGCATAGTACGTGACGGTATCGTAGTATACGAAGGAAAACTGGCATCCCTTAAGAGATTTAAGGATGATGTTAAAGAGGTTCAACAAGGCTTTGAGTGCGGTCTTTCATTCGAGAAATTCAATGATATCAAAGAAGGCGACAACATTGAGTGTTATGTAATGGAAGAGGTTAAGAGAAGTGGATAGAACGCAGAGAATTGCAGGCGAAATGCGCAGAGCATTGAGTGATATTATTCAAAATGAACTTAAGGATCCGCGCATTCCTTTAGTTACCAGCATCACAAATATAAAATTGGCAAAGGATTTGAAATATGCCAAGATTTATATTAGTGTATTTGCCGGTGATGAAGAAAAAAAGGCGGCGATTAAGGCTTTAAAGGGCTCAAGCGGATTTATCAGAAGAGCATTAGGGCAAAAAATGATAATAAGATCACTGCCTGAATTGACTTTTGTTCTGGATGAGTCGCTTGAATACGGTTCGTATATGAATCGTAAAATTGACGAACTTAACAACAAACAGTAAGAAAAGGTGATTTATATGCAAGATTGGAAGCAGGTAGGCAAAGCAATAGCTGAAGCGGGTAAAATAAATATATTTACCCATATACACGCAGACGGAGATTGTTTAGGCTCGGCTTTCGCTCTTGCATATTTTTTGTGCGATTTTGGTAAAGAAGTAAATATAATTTGCGAGGAGAAGCCTCCGGTAAATCTTTCTTATGTTTATGAGGCAAACCTTCCGTCTGCAGTAAAATTTTACGTATGGGACGATACGGAAAGTAACGCTCTGTCTGCTTTTGACAGTGAGCTTTCGGTTGCTGTAGATGTAAGTGATGTAAAGCGCCTGGGCGAGAGAAAAGAACTTTTTTTTGAGGCTCCTGCTACGGTAAGAATAGACCATCATATTTCAGAAGAAACATTTACACCTATTACAATATGTAATCCGAAATGGGCGGCAACAACAGAAGGAATATGGGAATTTATAAAAACATATAAAAATTGGAATAATTTACCACATATAAAAGATATTGCCAAATGTGTTTATACGGGAATTCTAACAGATACAGGGTGCTTCGCATATTCGAATGTTACGGCAGAAACACACAAGATTGCTGCAGAAATTATTGAAATAGCAGGCAGCATGACATGGCAGTATTCGGCTATATATGAGAATCAGACAAAAGGCGAAATTGCATTAAAAGCTATTGCATACAGCAAGGTAGAATATTTTGCAGCCGGTAAAATATCATTTTTGCATATAACAAAAGAAGAAATGGAAAAAACAGGTGCAAATGACGATGATTTGGGAGGCTTGGCTCCGTTTTTGAGATGTATAGAAGGCGTGAGTGTCGGAATTCTTGTGAAGCCGGGAAAATCAGAAGGTCAGTACAGATTAAGCTTAAGGTCAGATGAACATTGTGATGTAAATGCTGTGGCTTCAAAATTTAATGGCGGTGGGCATAAAAGAGCTGCCGGCTTAGTATATTCCCCCGTATGCGGCCTTTCTTTTGATGAATACAAAGAAAAGTTGATTGGTGAAGTGGAAAAATGGATGGAGTAATAAATGTATATAAGCCGGCGGGCATGACATCGTTTTCTTGTGTTTCAAAGGTCAGAAAATGTTTAGGAGAAAAGAAAGCAGGTCATGCAGGTACTTTAGACCCTGAGGCGTCCGGAGTGTTGCCTATTTGCGTAGGAAAGGGTACGAAATGTGTTGATGCATTTTTGAATATGCCTAAAAGATACACAGGAGAGGTTACTTTTGGCTTTAAAACAGACACGTGTGATGTGTGGGGAAAAACGACAACATCTCTCGATGTAAACGACAGCAAATTAAAATCCCTTAATATTGAGAAAATAAAGGAAGCAGTAAAAAATTTCCAAGGAGAAATAGAACAAATTCCACCTGATTATGCTGCAATAAAAATAGGTGGTGTTCCTGCATATAAATTAGCAAGGCAGGGAAAAGAATTTGAAATGCGAAGCCGTAGAGTAACGGTATACGAAATTAAAGTTCTGGACTTTATTTCTGATGATGGAGATTATCCTAAAGCGGTTATTGATGTAAAATGCTCAAGAGGAACGTATATAAGATCGATTTTCAGAGATTTGGGAGAACAACTTGGAGTTTTCGGCTGTATGTCATCATTAGAACGTACTGAGTATGGCTTTTTAAAGGCAGAAAAAGGTGTTTTGCCTGATGAAATATCAAACAATAAAATTGAGTGTTATACTGCTGATTTTATCCTTAAGGAGCATAAAAAAATAGTAATCAGTGAAAAAGAAGAAAAAAAGTATCGCACAGGTGTTAGCTTTGAGATAAAGAATATTGAGCAAAGAGTGGGCGATAATGTATATGACGGAGAAATTATAAGAGTATATACAACTCAAAAAAGGTTTTTGGCGACAGCAAAAATTGTGATTTTAAATGAAAATACAGCTCGTCTAAAAACGGATAAGTTCTTTGACTGTGAGGAGGTAATGTGTTTTGAGTAAAAATATAAAATATGCAGTACTTATTCCGGCATATAAGCCTGATGAAAAATTTGTGGACTTTGTTACTCTGCTGCGTAAGCAAAATATACCTGTTGTAGTCGTAGACGATGGTAGCAAAGATGCGTGCAAAGCATTTTTTGATTCGGCTGAAAAGGTAGGATGCGTAGTAGTTCATCATGAAGTAAACGGTGGCAAAGGAAAAGCTTTGAGAACCGGTTTTGAGGAGATTATTCGTCTTAATTCAAAGGGCGCAGGATACAACTATGTTGTAACTGCTGATTGTGACGGTCAACATGATATTGAGGCTATTAATACTGTTGTAGAGGCGGCAGAAGAGTCTTTAATGAACGAAAAAGGCCCTGCTTTTGTGATAGGCGGACGGTTCCGTGATGAGGGCGAAAAGGTTCCGTTTAAATCAAGACTCGGTAACGAGTTTACAAGAATGGTCTTTAAGGTTGCAACAGGCTTGTCAATACATGATACTCAAACGGGCTTGAGGGCAATACCTGAGAAGCTTTTCAATGAAATGCTTAAAGTTAAGGGCGACAGATATGAATATGAAATGAATATGCTGTTACAAATTAAAAATTGGCATGTTCATTATAAGGAAGTACCTATAAAAACAATTTATTATGACAATAATGCAGGAACACATTTTCATCCTTTGCGGGATTCTTTTTTGATAATTTCTCAAATACTAAAGTTTGCATTATCATCGATGGCTTCGTTCTTGTTTGATTATGTACTTTTTGCAATTCTTACTATTGTTTTCGGTTGGAAATATGCGGTGGCTTATGCTGTGGCAAGAGTCTTAAGCGGTATTTTAAATTATATTTTGAATGCTAAGGTTGTTTTTGGCAAATCTTCTCCTAAAAGCTTTATTAAATATGCTTGTGTATGGGCTTTGATTTTGGTTTTAGGTTCTTTCGGCGGACAAGTTATAAATGGTTATTTGCATCTGCCAAAGATATTATGTAAGTTAGTTGTGGATTTGCCGCTTTTTTGCTTGAGCTATTGGCTGCAAAAGATATTTGTGTTTAAAAGGTGATTGTTATATGAATACTTGTGTTTATGTTTTTACAGGTCATTACGGCAGCGGAAAAACTGAAACGGCCGTAAATTTCGCATTGAAATTAAAGGAAACAGAGAAAAATGTAGCACTTATTGATTTGGATATTGTTAATCCGTTTTTTCGTTCTGCAGATGCAGCAGAGCTTTTAGAAAAAGCCGGAATACGCGTGGAAATTCCGTTGTTTGCAAATACAAACGTTGATATTCCAGCGCTCACCGGAAATATGGCTGCACTTATTCGAGATGAAGAGTGGAATGTTGTGCTGGATGTGGGCGGTGATGATTTGGGAGCAAAGGCAGTCGGCAGGTATAGTGACGATATTAAGTCGAGAAATCATGTAAGATATTTCGTAATGAATCCAAACCGTCCTTTTACGAAGGATATGATGTCTGCAACGAAAATTTATGATGAAATAGAAGCTGCTTCTTGTGTAAGTTGCGGCGCTGTTGTGGGAAACACAAATTTACTTGATGAAACTACCGTGGAGACGATTATGGATGGTTTGCCTTTATTGGAAGAATTTTCCAAATCCAAAAATATTCCCATAGCATACCATGCAGTAACATCAAACATAGCAGATGAGCTTACAGAAAAACACGGCGAGATTTTTAATAGCGATAATATTATAAGAATTAACAGGACTGTCAAAAGACTTTTCTAAGTATATAATTGACAAATAGGAGTTTTATGGCTGACAACAAAATTATTTACGGGAATATATCTTCTGTAAAAACATCAATTCTGGAACGTATGAAAGAGTATATAGATAATATATATGATCCGGGTTCTTTTATACCTACGGAGATTTCAGAAATGATGAAAGAGGTTACAATAGATACGAATAAAGAAGTGGCTGTTTTTCTTGATAGAAAAAACAGGGTTCTTGCAGTGGCATTAGGTGATGATAGAAGCGTTCCTTTGCCGGAATTGGAGGGAAAACGCAGTAATCTGAGATTATGCGGAATAAGATGTATCCACACGCATCCTAACGGAGGCGTTCGTCCTTCGGATGTAGATATTCAGTCTTTAAAATCAATGAGATATGATGCGATGGTAGTTATAGGAGTAGATGTTATACAAAAAATTGCCACAGGTGTGTCTGCTGCAGTTTTGACAAGAAACGAAACGGGTTTGTTATTAAACTATGAGCTTCGCGGCCCATATTCCTATTGGAAAAAACATAATTTTGATTCTGTTTTTGAAGAAATTGCAGAAAAAGACAGAGAAGCATCAGATTTTTCAAGTAATTCTCAACGTATAAAGGACGATACACAAAGAGCAATTCTTGTGGGAGTTGTTTCTGAAAGTATGAATTTAGCAGGAAATCCTTTGGCGGAGCTTCAAGAATTAGCAGAGTCGGCAGGAGCTGTAGTTGTTGGTTCTTATACGCAAAGGCGAGATATGCCGGAGGCAAAAACATATATTGGCAGAGGTTTGGCAGAGGATTTGGCGCTTCGAAGACAGGGACTTAACGCTGATATTATTATATTTGATGATGAATTGTCTGCTTCTCAGATAAGAAATTTGGAAAATATAATCGGTGCAAGAGTTATTGACAGAACTGCTCTTATTTTGGATATTTTTGCCGTCAGAGCCAAATCAAGAGAAGGTCGTTTGCAGGTAGAATTGGCACAGCAAAAATACAGGCTTCCTCGCCTTATGGGACAAGGCACCTCTTTGTCTCGTCTTGGCGGCGGAATAGGTACGCGCGGCCCGGGAGAAACGCAACTTGAAACAGACAGACGTCATATTAAACGTAAGATTAACTTCTTAGAGTCACAGCTTAGGGAAGTAAAAGAGCGACGTAGCGTTTTGAGAAAAGAAAGACAAAAAAAGGAAATACCGACTGTTGCTGTAGTAGGATATACAAATGCAGGAAAGTCCACTTTAGTTAATGCTTTGTGCAATTCCGAAGTACTGGCCGAAGACAAGCTTTTTGCTACACTTGATACATCTGTAAGACGACTTGTAACACCTGAAAACAGAGATTTTTTGCTTATAGATACAGTTGGCTTCATAAAAAAATTGCCGCACGACTTAGTTGAAGCTTTTAAATCTACTCTTGAAGAAACAGTATATGCAGACTTGCTTTTGCATGTGGTTGATTGCAGTAACCCTGATTACGAGGCGTGTATTGATACGGTTGAGAGCATATTAAAAGAAATAGGAGCAGAAAATCGCCCTCGCTATCTTGTCCTTAACAAAATTGACAGAGCACCCGAAGGCATATATCCGTCGCCGAGAATTGTTCAAGGTTACGGAAAGGTTTTCAGAATTTCTGCTGTAAATGGTGACGGACTTGAGGATTTAAGAACACAAACTGTAAATTACTTTGTTAAAGCAGATAAGAAGTTTGAAATTACAATACCTTACAGCAGTGGAGGTTTGTTATCTTATTTACACAAATATGGCAAAGTAGAAATGGAAGAATATACAGAAAACGGTATTTATGTTAAGGGAAAAATTCCGCCTGAACATTTTAGTAAAATAAACAGGGAGTATTTATGAAGGACATATATGCAACCTTAAAATCAACAGGTGAAGCAGAGTTTGAAGAAAAAAAATCAAGATTTATTGGCTGTGCAGCACCTGTTTCCACTGAGGAAGAAGCGTTGGCTTTTATAAAAGAAGTAAAAAATAAATATAAAAAGGCACGTCATTACGTTTATGCTTATAGCTTATGTTCAGAAGACGGCGTTGTAATAAGCAGATACAGTGATGATGGAGAACCTCAAGGAACAGCAGGCGTTCCTACTTTGAATGCTATTCAAAGCGGACATGTTGAGAATGCTGTAGTGGTTGTTGTGCGGTATTTCGGCGGAATACTTTTAGGTGCTTCCGGGTTAACACGTGCATATCGTAAGGCAGCATCAATGGGTATTAATGCTTGTGAAACAGTAAAAAAGATTCTTTATGATGAGGTTTTTGTAAGTGTTGATTACCAAATGTATAATTCTGTACGTTATTTGCTTACGAGCGGCACAAATGATGAAATTGTTAATGCAAGTTATAAGATAATCGATGAGGAATTTGCTGAGGACGTACTTATTCATATGTATATTGCTGTTGGTGATACTGCTAATATTTGCCGTATTTTGACAGAATGCACACAAGGTAAGGCTGAGATTATAATCGAAGAGAAAAAAGGGCGGTATACGGTGTGATTTATGATAAAAATGCCAATGAAATTATTTATACTTTAAATAAGAACGGATACGAAGCATATTATGTGGGCGGTTGCGTAAGAGATGCTCTTTTGGGAATAAAACCTTGTGATTTCGATATTACAACAAGTGCAAAGCCCGAAGAAACGAGTGCGATATTCCGTAGGGCAGGTTACACTGTAATTGAAACAGGCATTAAACACGGCACTGTTTCTGTGATTTTTGATAAAAAAAGTTATGAAGTGACAACTTTTCGTGTGGATGGGAAATATAGTGACAGTCGCCATCCTGAGAGTGTGGAGTTTGTAAGCTCTCTGAAAGAGGATTTGGCCAGGCGCGATTTTACCGTAAATGCCATGGCATATCATCCAAATACAGGAATTTTTGACTTTTTTGGTGGCAGAGAGGATTTAAAAAATAAATTTATAAGATGTGTTGGGGAGCCTGTTAAGCGTTTTGAAGAGGATGCTTTGAGAATTTTGAGGGCTTTGAGATTTGCAAGTAGGTACGATTTTACAATAGAGGAAAATACTTCTAATGCAATTAAGCAGTGCAAGGCGCTTTTGGACAATATTTCGGCAGAGAGAATTTACAGTGAATTTTGCGGGATTTTAATTAATAGCAGTTGCGCCAAATTTTTTAGAAATTATGTAGATGTTTTTGCTGTTATTATCCCTGAAATTTTACCTATGGTGGGTTTTGAACAAAAATCTCGTTGGCATATATATGATGTTTTTGAACATACGATGGTGGCGCTGGAAAATACTCCCGATGACTTGATTGTGAAACTTACTGTGCTTTTTCATGATATGGGAAAGCCGATTGTGTTCACAGAAGATGAGCAAGGTTTCCGTCATTTTAAGGGACACCAGAAAGTGAGCTGCGAAATAGCAGAGAAAATATTGCGCAGACTTAAGGCTGACAATAAAACGAGAGAGCGAGTTTACACGCTTGTTCTTCATCATGATGACAGGATTCCTCTTGATGAGACAGCTGCTTTAAGACTTATAAGAAGAGTGGGAGAAGATGCACTGCGTGCTATATACGTGGAAAAGGCTGATAACTTAGGGCAGAATCCTGTAATGGTTTCAAAGCGTTACAGTGAATTAAACGAGCTTCAAAAAATGGTTGAGAAGTTAATCAAAAACGATGAAGCTTGTATTTACTTGTCAGATTTGGCAATCTCAGGTAAAGATGTAATTGCTTGCGGTATTAAACCGGGGCCTCGTGTGGGAGAAATTTTGAATATTTTATTAGAAGAAGTTACAGAAAAAAGGCTTCCCAATGAACGGGAAGCCCTTGTGGATTTTATTTTTCGTCTTTTTTAAGTAAATCACGAATTTCTATAAGAAGCTTATCTGTTGAACTGATTTCCGGTTCTGCAGGAGCTTCTTCTGCTGCAGCTTCTTCTTGTTGCTTTTTAAGACGATTTGCTGCTGCTTCGGCTTTGTTGTGTACTGCCATTGCTACTTTGATTACAACAAAAATAGTGAAAGCGATTATTAAGAAATCGATTATTGTTTGTAAAAAAGCACCCCATAAAACTGCGTTTTCAGGTGTTGTAACTGTTTCTACACCATCTACTATTTCAACAACTTCTTTTTGAAGAACGTATTTCTGGTCAGAGAGACTTGAGCCTCCTAAGAGAAGTCCGATTAAAGGTGTAATGATATTGCTTACCAGGGCATTTACGATGTCCTTGAAAGCACCGCCCACTACAACACCGATTGCCATGTCTACAACATTGCCTTTTGTAATAAATGCTTTAAAATCGCTGAAAAATTTTTTCATTTAAAGTTCAATTCCTTTCCTAAAAATATTTTAATGTATTTTATCATAGGACGGAATATTTTACTATACCTAATAATAAAATAATATTGATTGCACCAAAAAACGGAGTACAGATTAATCGTATGGGTATATTTTTAAGAATAAAAAATCTTTTCGGTGGTTTTATAGGAACTGCGACTGATAAAATTGAAGCAAAAAATCCGCAACTTCTTATACGTGAGGCGGAGCAGAAAATTCAAAAAAGCAGAAAAGAGGCGCAAAAACAACTTGTGGAAATTCAAACATGGGCTGAAACGGTGCGCATCGACATGAAAGAAGCAGAAGTGAAGTTGGCAGATATAAAAACAAAAATTGATATGGCAGCGCAGGAGCGCGATAAAAAGCTTTTAACTGAGCTTTTTATTATTGAAGAGCAGTTAGAAACAGAGCTTGGAGAGAAGAAACGTTTTCATAAAGCTGCCGTTGATGAAGCAATAAGGGTACGCGACAATTATAAGAACTTTGAATCTGAGATGAACAGTCGCCTTCGCGAACTTGATGCTATCAAGACTCAAAGCGAGATAGTTGCCATGAGAGAAAAAATTTCCGCAACAAACTACCATTACGGAAATGATTATAATGATAGCATAAACTCTGTTCGTCGCTCTTTGAATCAGCGTTGTGCAAAAATTGCGGCTATGGAGCAGCTTAGTAAAGCAAGTACAGATATTAACATCAGAAATATAGCTGAAAAGTCAGCTCTTAAAAGGGCAGAAGCAAAAGTTGCCGCTCTTCTTGATGCACCTATTAGGGCAGAAATCCAAGAATATCAGTGATGCTTTCTCCTGCCAAATCAGCTCCTAATTCTTTAAAAAACGCTTTGTCAAAAGTCGTAGTAACACCAAAACAATACATACCGGCAGCTTTTGCTGCCTTTACACCACTTATGGCATCTTCTGCAACTAAACAATTTTCCGGTTTGAGTCCCAATTTGGCGGCGGCAGTGAGAAAAATTTCCGGATCAGGTTTTCTGTTTTTTACATCTGAACCGCAAACAACTGCGTCGAGACAACTTAGGTCTATTTTGGCAGATGTAATATTAACGTCGAGCTTTCTTTTTATAGAACTTGAAGCGATTGCGGTCTTATAACCTCTCTTGTGAAGTTCTGAAAGTGTCTCCGGCACTTTGGGAAAAGTGATAATTTGCGACGGTGCAATGTCACAATATATGTCGTATATATGCTCGGCAATTTCTTTTGTATATATACCTCCGTGCATTCTGACAACAGAACCAAAATATGTCTCTTCGTTTGTGCCAAAATACGGTACAAAATCCTCGGGCTTTGCATATATCTTATAATCGGCCATTCCCATTACAGAAGCGTTTGCCATGACAGCCTCTGAATCTACCAAAACACCATCCATATCAAATATAACACCTAAGATTTTACTAAAGTCTATTGCCATTTTTATCCCTCTTTTATTATTATGAAAAATTACTTTGGCATTATACCATACAATGCGTTTTTTGTGCAAAATAGTTGATGACCTTCCTTTCTGTTTTTTTGCGTTTTTACTTTGGCAACCGTCAAAAAGTAAAAAGATTTCAAGATAAGGACTAATGATTAATATCCTATTTGCATTTTTACTTTAAACCCGGTCAAAAAGTAAAAAGATTCTTTGACTTTGATTTGCAGAGATATTATACTTTTATATGTAATAAATTTCTTGGAGGCTTCTGATGAAAGTTCTTGTTGCTATGAGCGGCGGTGTGGATAGCACTGTGGCTGCAAAATTATTGATAGATAGAGGATTTGAAGTAGCCGGTGCATATATGAGCATGCTTGACTCTTCTAATCCGTCTGATGCAGAGAAAGCGGCAGCGAGATTGGGCATTCCGTTTTATGTTTTTGATGTGGAGAAGGAGTTTGGCGAAAATGTTCTCGATTATTTTTGCAATATGTATATAGCGGGGAAAACGCCAAATCCTTGCGTAGTTTGCAATCAAACCATGAAATTTGGTGCATTTTTAAGAGAAGCTCAAAAACTTGGCTATGATAAAATTGCCACGGGTCACTACGCTAAAATCGGTACGGAAAATGGTGAAACTGTCCTCAAACGTTCCGAAAACAGAAAAAAGGACCAGTCGTACTTCTTAAATGGTTTAACAAAGGAACAAATCAGCAACGCGATATTTCCGTTGGAGGATGAGGACAAGGACGAAATTCGACGAATTGCCGCAGAATGCGGATTTGAAAATGCACAAAAGAAAGACAGCCAAGATATATGTTTTGTGCAGTCGGCGCCGGGGGCATACGTTGAGTTTATTGAGTCGTATACAGGTAAGGCTATGACACCGGGAGTTTTTATGGACACGGATGGTAATGTTATAGGGGAGCATTGTGGTATTGCACGATACACCGTGGGACAGCGCAAGGGCGTAAACATGTCTTTTGGCAGTGGCAAGCCTCTTTATGTGATTGCAAAAAATCCTCAGGAGCAGGCTGTTGTTATGGGAGCAAACGAATTGCTTTTTTCTCAAGAAATTAAAGTAAAACATTTTAATATGTTATACAGTAGCTATAATAAAGAAAATCTTACGGCAAAACACCGATACGGGCAAACGGATGCTCCGGCAGAGTTGTTTACTTCTGAGGATGGCGGAGCCATAATTAAATTTAAAACTCCTCAAAGGGCAGTGACACCGGGACAATTTGCAGTTGTATATGATGGCGAAATTGTTGTGGGAGGCGGAGAGATAGTTTGATTATTTGTGCTTGTCTTTTCGGACGGAATGCTGTATACTTTTACTTCGTGCAGAGCGAATAAATTGGAGGTTTTTATATGTCAGGTCATTCAAAATGGGCGAATATTAAACATAAAAAAGGAAAATCCGATGCTCAAAAGGCAAAGGTATTTACTAAATTAGGCAGAGAAATTCAAATTGCGGTTAAGTCCGGCGGACCTGATCCGGAGACGAACAGCAAGCTTAAAGATGTAATTGTAAAAGCAAAAGCTGCTAATATGCCTAACGATAATATCACAAGAAGTATAAAGAAAGCTTCCGGTGATGGCGCAACAGATGTTATGGAGGAGATCACATACGAAGGTTACGGACCTTCCGGTGTTGCTATAATAGTAGAAACAGTAACAGATAACAGAAACAGAACTGCTGCTGATGTACGTCATATTTTTGATAAATTTGGCGGTAATATGGGTAACAGTGGATGCGTTTCTTTCATGTTCGATAAAAAAGGTCTTATCGTTGTTGAGAATGACGGAGATATAGACGAAGAGACAATTATGATGGATGCACTTGATTGTGGTGCAGAGGATTTCTCCGCTGACGAGGATGTATTTGAGATTACAACAGATCCTGCGGCTTTCTCAGAAGTTCGTAACGCTCTTGAGGCTAAAGGATACTCATTTGTTGAGGCTTCTGTAAGCATGATTCCTCAAAATTACGTTACATTAACAGAAGAAAAACCATTAGAACAAATTGAGAAACTTCTTGATGCATTAGATGATAACGATGACGTCATGGAAGTATATCACAACTGGGAGTCATAATGGACTTTAAAAAAAGTTTAAATTATAAATTGAAATTATTTATTGCCGTAATTGCCATTGCAGTTACGGTAATTTCTATATCTTTTTTTCCTGTGTACGGTGCCCAAAACGTGAATATTCCGACGGGAGCGTTTTCATCGAAATTGGAAGGCATATATAATGGGGATATTGATTTATATACCAATTATAATTGCTCCAACGAAGTATATTTGCCCGTTGGCTCCAGAATGTCTACCTCAAAAATGTTTCATGTAAAAAGCAATGTATCGGGGCAAACTGTTGCCGGTTGGCAGTGTTACATATATGCGAATGCAGTATATAATAAGCTTTTTGGCGAATGGGTAGGACATGCAGAGTCACTGTCCCACTCTGAGGTTGTTATTTCCGGCGGCTCAAATACGGCTTCTTTTAATATGTTTTATAAAGCAGGCGTTCGCTGCGGTGCATATATGAGAACCACAAATTACTCAAGCGGCGCATATAATGGAAATAAAGGCCATTCCTTAATAATTCTTTCTTATGATGTACAGTCTGTTTCATATATTGAAGGCAACGCCGATGGCAACGGATTGATTCAAACTGTTACGGAAACTTGGAGCAGCTTTAACAATAGCGAGCTAAAAGGACGCTCGCGATATATATGCCATGTGGTGCAACCTACGGAATACTACTACACTTTACTCTACGGCAGTAGCAATGTAGTGGAATGCAAACACGAAAATTTAATTAAATACAATGAAAAGAAACCGACATGCACAGAAGATGGCTACAAAGAGTATTCCGTATGCAGTACTTGTGGGCTAATGGTAGGGGAATACGTGAGCTTGCCCAAATTGTCACACTCCGGAGGCGTTGCTACTTGTTACCAAAAGGCTGTCTGCGTTTTTTGCAATAAACCATACGGTAATTACAGTGCGCACAATTACATAGAGAAAATTGCTGATGAATTTATTGATTCTGAGGCAAATTGCGTTTCGGGAAAGTTATATGCTTTAAGCTGCGTTGTTTGCGGTAAAAAATCTACTGACACATTCGCTGTAGGGGAGAAAGATTACGATAATCATACGGGGGAGTATGAAATTATAAATGTCATTAACGCTGAGTGTGAACTTACAGGGTATTCCGGAGATAAAGTGTGTACAAGCTGCAAAACAGTTATAGAAGAAGGATATGAGGTTGAGGCTACAGAGCATGATTTTGATGAAAAAGACGTATACGGTAACTTAATTTGCTCTGCATGCGGTAAACAGAAAACAGAGAATATACAAAACACAGTGAAGTCGACAGCTACACCCAAGCCGATGGCAAATAATGTAAATAAAGAAAAAACGCTGAAAACAGATAGTAAGAGCTATAATTATAATGGATTTTTGGCTCTTGGTTTTTTTGCTGTTTTAAGTATTTTTCTTGTTTATAAAAAACGGATTTGTTTGATAAAGATATACGGAACGTGTTAGTCGCGGTTATTACAGTCTTACCGATAATGATTTGTAATTTTTAAAATCAACGAAGCTCTGTTTGCGTTTGATCAGAGCTTGTTAGGAGAGTGAAACAATGGTTAGATTTATCTGTTACCCTAGGTGCACCACTTGCCAAAAGGCGAAAAAGTGGCTCGATGATAACAAAATCGAATATAAATTTAGAGATATTAAGCTTGACAATCCTACAACTGATGAGCTAAAAGAATGGCATAAGAAAAGCGGATTGCCTCTCAAAAAGTTCTTTAATACAAGTGGACTTTTGTATAAATCTCTTGATCTTAAAAACAAACTTCCAACAATGTCTGATGACGAGATGCTGAATCTTCTTGCAACTGATGGTATGTTAGTAAAGCGTCCTATACTTGTCGGTGAGGATTTTGTTCTCGTCGGGTTCAAGGAGGAAGAATATAGGAAAATATGATCATTTATTTCGCTATCTAAAGCGTAGCAAGAGAAGAAATAAGTAATAAATAGTACATCGTGGCTATAAAAAAGCCACGAATAAAGGTTATTTAACATCTTTTAGGAAAACAACAAACCCGAACGTTTCACCAATCGGTAAAATGTTCGGGTTTGAATGTTTGGTGCTGGTGGTCGGACTCGAACCGACACGGATCGCTCCGCATGATTTTGAGTCATGTGCGTCTGCCAATTTCGCCACACCAGCATGACTTGTCTTGCGACTTGGATATTATACAACAAAAAGAAATTAGTTGCAATATGCAATTTTAAATTTTTAGCAGATTATTTACAGTTGAAATTTTTTGCATAAGTATGTTATTATGTTGGCAAAGAAAAAGCATTACATTATGCTGATTAAATCAGAAAGTTGGTAATATAAATGAGATGCATCAAAAAAACGATTATTATTTTTGTTTCTATTATACTTTGTATAGCAATGATTTCTTGCACAGAGAAACAAGCACAGAAACAAAAACCGGAACAATCGGAAGAACCAACAGAAAAACCGATTAATTATACGGAGGCGATGACTGATATGAAAAAGGAATATTCCGATTATATAAATTACAGACAGTACTTAGTAAATGCAAATAAAAAAATGACAGAAGACAAAGAATTGTCCGTGCTGTTTTTTGGAGGTTCTCTTACAGAAGGACATGGTGCTACGGATAAAATGAAATACTCTTGGAGAGGCCGTACATGTGATTGGTTTGAGAAGAACTTCCCTGACGTGAACTTTACATTTCATAATAAAGCAGTGGGTGAATCGGGAACGTTTTTGGGAACATACAGATTAAAAATTGATGTTATAGACGTTGCTCCGGATGTGATTTTCTTGGAGTATTCAATAAATGACAGATATTTCGCATCTTCTTATGATGATGCTTTTATGAGATGCGAAACTATAATAAGAGAAATAAAAGAAGCACTGCCTAAAACAGATATAATCATGCTTATAACTACAGACGCAGACTGCATGAAGGAAAATCAGCAAGGAAAACTCCATACACAAGGACAAGCACATGAGGACGTTGCAAAGGCATATGATGTTTCTACTTTACATGTAGGTATGTTGCTGGCCAATAAATGCGAATATTCTTCTGAAACATTCAGAAACAAGTATGCAATAGACGTTGTTCATTTAAATGATGAGGGATATGGCATTTACTTTGACTGTGTTTCAGAATATTTAGAGAACAGTTTGAAAAAAACTGACTTTTCAAAAGTAAAAGAGAGCAAACAGGAATTCCCTATGGTGGGAAAAGTCCTTTTTGATGGTAACAGGTCATATATACAGCCCTCTCAAGCAGTGCTTGACGCATCAACAGAATTGGGTGGCACGGGAGTGACTTTTACAGATAAGAATTACTCTCCCAAAAGTGCTTTAAAAGGCGTGTTCGGAATGTCAGACGGAGATGTGTTGGCTTTCTCTTTTACCGGTACAGAAGTGGCTATGTGGTGCAGCCTTGTTAACGGTGAATATTTAGTTTCCGTTGATGGAGGAGAATATGTTTCCAAGTCTACAACACAGCATAATCCTGCTGTAATTGCCTCAAACCTTGCATCCAAAGAGCACATAATCAAAATTAAAGTTGCAAACAGCGATTCTGAATTTTCAATCGGCTCAATATTTATTCGTGATGCAAGCCTTGCCACCAAAAAATAAACAGCCAATAATAATTAATGTTTTATAAAAAAAACGGAGCTGCGAAAAAACAGCTCCGTTTTACTATCAAAGAATTTTAATTATTCTTCACGGAAAACTCCGCGAACTTCTGTGGTCTCTGTAGGATGTATGTCGTCAGCTTGCGAAGCATGAGCCATATTACAATTTGTAAGATACATTCCTATGGTTTCTTCATAATTACACTCTATACCGATATGATACAGTCCGTCTTCAGCAACGCTAAAGGAAAGAGTACCTTTTTTCCAGTCTTTTCCTTTTGTGTATCCGCCATAGGCAGCAACTATTTTTGATTTAGCCACAGATTTACCTGTTGCAGCATCATTTACAAACGGATAGAATGTACCGCTTGCCTTATAATTAAATTCAAATGTATGGCTGCCTTTTTCTAAATACAGACCTTGGTAAAGTCTACAAGGATCGCCCTCGGAAGGAACGATACAAGCACAAGAATCTCCCAAGAAAGTTATTTGAGAAACACATTCCGACTTGTTGTATGACCAGTTTGCAAGTCCCGTTACCCAGCCCTCGTTACGCTCGGCAGGGCGTCTTAAGAAGTTGCCGTATTCAAAGTTTGAAGGACTCCTGTAGCCTACGTCATTAAGACAGTTTGTTATTCTCAAAGGACTTATGCCTACAGGACTCTTCATTTCACAATCGTGAATATGGACATCTTTAACAGGTGAGAAGTCGTCTTGTTCAGATGCATCAAAGGGTGACTTGCCATAATATGGATTATCTGTCCAACCTCCAATCGCAAGACGGCCTTCTAAAATCGTATCGAAAATATGGATGCCGCTTACTTCCTGCTTTCCTAAATCCGGTGAATCCGTTCCCCAAGTACAGAAAGAAACTGCACTGGCTGTAAAAGTATAACAGTTAAACATCGAATGTGAAAGTTCAATGTTGTGAGTTCCTCTGTCTCTGCCGGGATGTGCGAATACCCACAAAACATCTCTTGGATCATTGTAGTTAGAAGAGAGACAAATTCCGTCGTCATTGTTATTGAGTATTACTCTTGTTATTTTGATGCCATCGGAGCCCAGCGGCCACATTCCGTCTGCGCCGGTACATTTTGACTCATCCATAAACACATTTCCGATAAAGCCGTTTTTGTTATGGTTGATATTAATGTAAACACCGCTGGAACGGATAATTTTTAAATCGCTTATTTCGAAATGGTCGGTATCAACAATTGCTACGGGACATACGTGCATTCTGTCGCAACAACCAATACAAACATTGTCACCGATATATTTAAAATAACCATCTTCGCTGGCACTTTCCGTGTCGCACATACGGAGCATTCCGGGGCCTGTTATTTTTACATTTTTCTTACGGAATGCATAAATCATAGGCATGTTTCCTGTTGTGTGGTTTGCAGGCCAGTTTACACCTGTCATGGAAACGTTGTGGCCAAATCTCGGAAGAACATCGTAGTAAGAAATATCGTCTGCCTGCCATAAAATTGCATTTTCGGCAATATGTAATTCAACGTAGCTGTGAAGTACAAGATTTGTAACAATATATCGCTTGCCGTACTCGCTGTTGTCTCCGGGCACGATTACCGTACCTCCGCCTTGGTTTGCCACTCTGTTGATAGCTGCTTGTATTGCTTTTGTATCATCTGTAAAACCGTCGCCTTTTGCACCAAACTCAGGGTCAGTAACGCATACGGAATATTCCGGCAGCTCAAACTCGTATGGATTTTCACCGCAATGGTCTCTCCAATTGGAGATGATTGTTCTGTCATAGAATTTATGGTAAGTGCCGTCTTCGTTGTGAATTATTCCCATAAATTGAGAAGCAATTCTTGTTGTTTTCTCTTTTCTCATATTCGTTGTGAGTTTAAGCTCTTTGCTGTCTGCAATTGCGCTGCATACGCACTCTAATTCGGCAAGATTTTCGTGAATTACAGCAGGGAATACTTCGTAGATTTCAACTTTTTTGCCGATGTACTCGGGATTGATGTCGCAAGTGAAATATACAGTTTCGCTATCTGCCGTACAGGAAGTAAAATAACCTGCAATGGGTTCTATTTTCTTTTCTTGTTCAAAGGCAAGTTTGTAAATCTTCATTGAGCCTTTTTGAGAAAGCGGTTTAATTTTGATACCTGTCAGTCTGCCTTTGTATTTGGGGTGGTCTGACATGTTAAGGTATACAGTTTGCGCGGTGTTAATACCTTTTAGAGCAAAAGTTTTTGACTTGTCTTCTGAAAATTCGTTTTCTTCGTCGGTTTTAAAGTATACTTTTATATCTTCATCGCTCTTATCTGCCTCGATTCTCAAAACGAGTGTATTCTTTATAGGAAGAAATGCTTCGCATATTGTCTGTGCAGCATCTGTCATATCAGGGAAAGTGAGAGATGAATTTGCTTCGTAATCGTAGTAGATAACGTCGTTTTTGTGGATGACGCTGCCTGATTCCGTAGCGAAGAGGCATTCCATACCGCTACCTTTAAAAGTGTAGTCTACAGACATTCCGCAGAAAACAGAGTCTAATTTACAAATTTTTTGCCATGCGGGAGCAGGGTCTGTGATTACATATTCAAAAGTTATTTTGTCAACCTCTCCCAAAATGGGCTCTCCGGCAAAGTTTGCAAAAATTCTGTTAAAACCGTAATCTGTAAGCTGAATTGTGCGCTTTGCTTCTGCTGAGCCTGAATGAATGACAACAGTGATATATGAGCAATTTACCAAAAGAGGATCCGGTTTTTCAACGAAATACTTATTTTCTTTTACATCACTGAAATATTTGCTGGAATCTTTGCCGTCGTATGCTGAATAAGCAAAGTAGAGCATAGGTGTTGTTGACAAATCCTGAGGGATATCAAAGCTGTAACTGAATTTCATTGGCTCTGATATGTTGCCGTCAGAAGTTAATCTTAGTGCATGAGTTCCCACAGAAACAATATCTTCGGGAATTTCTTCGATACTTTTTGCTGTAAAACCGTTAATAAGTTGAATCTTGTCCAATTGATATGAGTCGGCAAAAGAAATGAGTTCTTTTTTATTTTTTATAAAAAGACGCCTATTGGACAGTGAGTTTTTTGAAACTTCTATTTGCATAAGTTTAATCTCCGTTTCGATTGTTTTTTATAGTGATACTTATTATATCAGTGTATTGTGAGAAACGCAACGGAATTTGTTATTTATACCATGCTATGCCAAGCATGATTTTTTGAAAAGCAGCTAACTGTATTTTTTGTCTTGTGGTTTTGATATTGTTCCCTCCGGGGCGTTTTTACTTTTAACATATAGCCTAAGTAAAAACATGAAAATTGGATTCTGATTTGTTTTTGAATTAATACATTTTTGAGGCTTGAACGGTACGTTTTTACTTTTCAAAAGGGATTAAAGTAAAAATGAAAAAGATAGAACCAGAGTTTTAACTGAATAAGTTGAATGTATTAAAAATTGCTTTCCATAATATGTAAAAAATGGATGGTTGTGGAAATACTTTTTTTGAAAATAGGCATGTTTATTAATGTAAATTTATTGAGATTATTTAAAAAATGATGTTGACGAACGGGCGTGCGCGTGGTAATATACAGAGACAATAAATCGGTGATTTGATTGAGGAGGAGAGAATAGGATGAAAGTGCATTGTTCCGACAGACAAAAGAGAAAAACAGCAGTTTGGGACTGCGGATGTGTTTTGTACAGGCTGCAAGAAATTGATTTAAGTCGATTCGAAAAGGGCAATGTTATTGTAAAGAATTTGCGTCAAAAACGTATTTTGGCAGACGGAACAGTTAGAATATACAATTATCATTACGAGAATATTGATGTCTTTGGCAAGGGACAGATACACTTGCCTGTAAAAGGGAAGAAAAGACACAATCCAAATGATTCAAAATGGAAAATTCGAGATGGTATTGTATATCGTAATGAGATAGAGCAGCGAATAAAAAATGCGACGATTCAGTTGGAGCGTGCTATTAAGGAATTAAATTCATATAAAAGAAGCACAGAACAATTGGAAACGATGGCGTCGGTAATGGATTCTGTTAAAAGGGCAATGGCAAACAGGACAAAATATGAGAAAATAAAGAAGATAGAAGAAGAAAAACATAATTACTCCGGTTGTGGATCAGTCTATGAAATAAACGGACTGATTGTCACTGATTTGGGTGAGGAGGTTAGATCAAAGAATGAATGCCTTTTTGCAAATAAGTTGAGGGAAATGAATATTCCGTATTTATATGAAATGAGTGTTGGTGGCGGGGTATTGCCGGATTTTACGCTGTTTATTGAGGATAAAGTATATTTTGTGGAGCTTTTCGGCAAACTTAATGATAAAGTGTACAGAGAAAAACAAAAGGAAAAAATAAAAAAATATGAGGAAATGGATATTTTTGCAGGTGGGCAACTAGTGTTGGTTGACGTAACAATGGGTATCAGTATGCCTATAATTGAGGAATTGCTTAGAGAGATAATTGAAAACGGTGCACCGGAGAAAATGAGATTAGGGTACAGCAGATGCAAATACGATAAAATCGAAGCAAGGAAAAGGGCTTGTTTTGATTGACAAAGGGAGGCTACTTTGATATTATTGCAAGTATTGCAGATAGTAGAAAAAAAGTAAATTCTGCAGTGAATTTTCTTAAAAATTTCTAAGGAGCACAAGTCTTGACTATGGAGAAAAAAATGTCAAAAACATCCAAGGCCATGAAAGTATTAGTAGTAATGGGAAGCGATTCCGATTACAATGTTATGAAAGATTGTTTGGCCACATTAAAAAAGTTTGAAATAGAATACGAGTGCGTGGTATGTTCGGCTCACAGAACACCTGAAAAATCTCGCGAATTAGCAAAGTCGGCAAAGAAAAACGGTTTTGCATGTATTATAGCAGCAGCAGGTAAAGCGGCACATTTGCCCGGAGTAATTGCAGCATATACAACAGTTCCGGTTATCGGTGTCCCGATTAAAAGTGATGCACTTGACGGAATGGATGCGCTTCTTGCCATTGCGCAAATGCCTCCCGGTATACCGGTTGCAACAGTTGCAATAAACGGCAGTGTAAACGCAGCTGTTTTGGCAGCACAAATAATGGCAGTAAAGAGTAAAGCTTTACAGATAAAATTAAAAGATTACAAGCAGGAGCTTGAAGAAAAAGTAGAAAAGAAAAATGCACAGCTTCAGGAGGTAATAAAAAATGGCTAATTATAAAGACGCAGGAGTAGACGTAGAGGCAGGTTACGAGGCGGTACGCCTTATGAAAGAACATGTAAACAAGACTTTCAGAAAAGAAGTTTTGACGGGATTAGGTGGCTTTGGTTCACTTTTTGAATTGGACCTTAGCAAATTTGAGCAACCTGTACTTATTTCAGGAACTGATGGTGTCGGTACAAAGCTTAAAATATCCTTCTTGACAGATAAGTATGATACAGTAGGTATAGACTGTGTTGCGATGTGCGTGAATGATATTGTTTGCAGCGGTGCAGAGCCATTGTTTTTCTTAGACTACATAGCAGTAGGCAAGAATATTCCGGAGCGAGTTGCAACAATAGTAAAAGGTGTGGCTGACGGTTGTTTGCAGGCAGGCTGTTCGTTGGTTGGCGGTGAAACTGCGGAAATGCCGGGCTTTTACAGCGTAGACGAATTTGATATAGCCGGTTTTGCAGTTGGAGCAGTTTCAAAGAACAAGATAATTAACGGTAGTGAGATAAAACCGGGAGATGTGTTGATAGGACTTCCGTCTTCAGGTGTTCACAGTAATGGCTATTCTCTTGTAAGAAAAATTATTAATCCTTCAAAAGAGCGTTTGGGCGAATATGTTCAAAGTTTGGGATGCACAATGGGAGAGGAACTTCTTAAACCTACAAAAATATACGTAAAGACAGCGCTTGACCTTATTGAGAAATTCAAGATAAAGGGTATCGCACACATTACAGGCGGAGGATTCTTTGAGAATATTCCCAGAATGGGCAACGAAAATCTTCGCTACGTAATAGACAGAGGCAGTTGGCCGGTATTACCGATATTCAATACGTTGATGCAATTGGGTCATGTTGAGGAAATTGACATGTATAATACATTCAATATGGGTATAGGTATGGTTATGGCTGTCAATGCTAAAGATGCAGATGCGATAATAAATTATCTTGCTGAAAAAGGTGAGAATGCATACAAAATTGGTTTTGTTTCAGATAAATTGCCGGAAGATGGCATGACAAGAGGTACTCTTACAGTACGATAAGCTGTGATTATAACGGAGGAACGGATATGTTTCGAATCGGAGTTCTTGTTTCAGGCGGAGGTACAAATCTGCAGGCAATTATTGACAGAATAGAGGATGGATACTTGAGTAATTGTGAAATTACATCGGTAGTATCAAGCAAAGAGGGAGTTTTTGCTTTAGAAAGAGCAAAAAAACATGGTATTTCGGCAAGGTGTATTGCAAGAAAAGCATATTCAAATACAGAGGAGTACAGCAGCGCATTGGCGGCTCATTTTGAACAGGAAAATGTTGACTTGATTGTACTTGCCGGTTTTCTCACTGTTTTAAGCGAAAACTTCATTAAAAGATTTGAAAATAAAATTATTAACGTGCATCCATCGCTTATTCCGTCTTTTTGCGGAAAGGGTTTTTATGGACTTATTCCTCATGAAGAAGCCTTAAAATACGGTGTCAAAGTGACAGGTGCGACAGTTCATTTTGTAAATGGAGAAGTTGATGGCGGTAAGATAATTCTTCAAAAGGCTGTGTATGTTCAAGACGGTGATACGCCGGAAGTACTCCAGGCTAGAGTGATGAAGGAAGCAGAACATATAATTCTGCCTGAGGCAATCAAAAAATTAAGCATGGAAAAATAAGTAGAAGGGCAAAAAGGAGATTCCTTAGTTATGAAAATATTAGTAATCGGCGGCGGTGGTCGCGAACATGCAATAATAAAAAAGTTGGCAGAGAGTTCTAAAAAACCGGAGCTCTACTGTGCCCCCGGTAACGGTGGTATTTCAGAAGATGCAACGTGTGTACCTTTTAAGGCAACAGATAAAGAATCTGCAGTAAAATTTGCCGTAGAGAATAAGATAGATATGGTAATGGTTGCGCCGGACGATCCGCTTAGTATAGGAATGGTGGATGATCTTGAAGCTGCCGGTGTGAGAGCTTTCGGACCTGTTGCCAAGGCGGCACAGATTGAGGCAAGTAAGGTCTTTTCAAAGGCACTTATGAAAAAATATAACATCCCAACGGCAGAATATGAAGTATTTGAAGATAGCGAGGCAGCAATAGAATATTTAAAGCGTCCTAAGCAACAGTATCCTGCAGTTATTAAGGCTGATGGTCTTGCTTTAGGCAAAGGTGTTATTATAGCACCTGATTTTGATGCTGCATGTGAGGCAGTCAGAGGCATGTTAGATGGCGGAATGTTTGGCAAATCAGGCAGCAGAGTTGTTATAGAAGAATTTATGACAGGTCCGGAGGTAACAGTTCTTGCCTTTACAGATGGCAAAACAGTAAAACCAATGGTTTCTTCTCAAGACCATAAAAGAGCTTTCGACGGAGATAAAGGACCGAATACCGGCGGTATGGGAGCTTTTTCACCAAGTATGAATTATACGGATGAAATTGCCGATGTATGCATGAAGACGATATTTAAGCCTACTGTTGATGCCTTGGCAGCTGAGGGTATAAAATATAAAGGAGTTATATATTTTGGTTTGATGCTTACACCAAACGGCCCTAAGGTTATAGAGTATAATTCTCGTTTCGGAGATCCTGAAACACAATGCGTTTTACCAAGGCTTGATACTGATTTAATAGATATTTTTGATGCGGTAATTGATGAAAGACTCGAAGAAGTTGATATAAAATGGAAAAAAGAAGCAGCTTGCTGTGTTGTCATTGCTTCGGGAGGATACCCTGTAAAATATCAGTCGGGGTATGAAATTTTAGGACTTGATGAGGCTTCAAAGACAGGTGTGACAGTATACCATGCAGGCACAAAGAAAGAAAACGATAAGTTTTATAATGCAGGCGGTAGAGTGCTCGGCATAACAGCGTTGGGCGAGACACTTTCCGAAGCCATAACAAAAGCTTATAACGGAGTAGAGAAAATATCATGGACAGATTCTTTCTATAGAAAGGATATTGGAAGAAAATGATAATTTACGTCGATGAGCAGGCGGAACCAAAACAACTTGAAACATTAAAAGAATGGCTTAACGGTATTGGTGTGGAGGTACACAGTCTTAAAGGTGAGAACGGCACTATACTTGGACTTTTGGGAGAAACACAAAATGTAGATGTAGAGATGATTCAAAGTCTGGATTTTGTAAGAAAAGTTGTAAAAGTTAAGGAACCGTACAAAAGCTCTAATCGACAATTTCATCCTAACGATACAATTATAGAAATCGGAGAGGCTAAATTGGGTGGTGGGCATTTTGCTGCAATAGCCGGCCCTTGTTCCGTAGAGTCAACGGAGCAAATTTGCGGTATAGCAAAAGCAGTAAAAGAGGCAGGAGCCACAATGCTTCGCGGTGGAGCTTTTAAGCCAAGAACGTCTCCTTACTCATTTCAAGGGCTTCGCAGTAAAGGTATTGAGCTACTGTTACAAGCAAAACAAATTACGGGAATGTCAATAGTTTCTGAAATAATGGATATTGCCAGCATTGATGTTTTTGAGCATGTGGATGTGATACAAATCGGTGCACGCAATATGCAGAATTTTGAGTTGCTTAAGGAACTGGGACGCACGGACAAAGTAATTTTGTTAAAGAGAGGGTTGGCAAATACTCTTAAAGAATTTTTGATGAGTGCTGAGTATATAATGGCAAGCGGTAACGAAAAAGTTATTTTGTGTGAGCGAGGCATCAGAACATTTGAAACTGCAACAAGGAATACATTGGATATTTCAGCGATTCCAATGTTGAAAAAAATGTCTCATTTGCCTGTTATCGTTGACCCAAGCCATGCTGCGGGAAGAGCTGAGCTTGTAAGACCCCTTGCTTTGGCCGCTGTTGCAGCAGGAGCAGACGGAATTATGGTTGAGGTTCATAATGACCCTGAGCGTGCATTATGTGATGGTCCGCAATCAATAAAGCCTGATGATTTTAAGTCTCTTATGGGTGAAATCGAGAAAATACGTAGCGTGTTGTTTTAGATATTTAAAAGAAGTATTTTGTTATCATTGCATACAATGAGCCGAAAAGCAAAAACGGAGCAAAAGGAAGCGTTTTTGCATTCGGCTTTTTTAATATAAGTTTATATATTTTTAAAAGTATGGCAAAAAGCGCACAAAATAAGAATGATACACAAAGAGTAATTAAGGAGAGGCGAAAACCTAAAAATAAACCTGAAGCAGCAGATAATTTTAAGTCACCTGCCCCCATACTGTTATTAATAAAGAAGGGAATACCAATAATAATTAGCGGAAGTAAAAAGCCGCTAAGTACGGAGAAAATATACACTTTGCCGGAATTCCATTGAAGAATTATTTTAAATAGTGATAAAATAAGCATTAATAAGCATATTTTGTTTGGTATGATTCTTTTGTAAATATCGGTTATAGCAGCTATTAAGAGTAGAAAAATGTATAAAAAGTCTAAAAGTACAAAAATAAACATATACAAAACCACCTTACGTATATAGAGTTGTTTTAGTATATCATACGAATAAAAAGAGAATGATTTCCCGGGAAATAAACAGAAAATTTATTAATATTTCAAATAAAAAATTTGACACTTATGGAAAGCAATGGTAAACTGAGATTGCAGAAGAAACAAGATGTTTTCTACTGCAGAGAGTTCTTTTTTTTCTATACCTTTTCTAATATTTTTCAATTAACCCACAGCTATTGCTGTGGGTTGCTTGTTTTAATCCGGAAAGTTGCGCATAAAATTCGCAAACGCGAAAGAAGTGTAACTTTTGTTTTAACAAATTATATTTTTGTATCGAAAATGACATTTTTTTGGCTCCATTCGAAAAAAATTGTATTGTATGATTTAAAAATATGTGATAGTATATAAAAAGCGAGGAAGAAATAGTCAACAAGCAATGTTGATGTTTGTTAGTAAATCCTTTTCTAAAACTTTCTTTCTCATTTTGGGGCTGTAAAAAAACAGCCCCTTTTTTATTTGACATAAAACACCTAAAGTGTATAATGAATTAAACTTTCGTCAGGAGGATATATATATGGTTGTTAAAAAATATGCAGGACCTTATTCTAAAAAAAATGGCTCATTTGCAGCGATAGATGATTTAGGAAGAGTTTTACCTTTGGATAATGATGTTACAAATATAAGAAACGATAGAAAAGTAGGTATTTTCTATTTTTTATGGATAGGAGAGCATGGCACCGGAGGGCCTTACGATATTAGTAAAATAGCAAAAGAACACCCGGAATCAGTAGAATCAGAAGAAAATTGGTATGCTTCGGGAGGCGGTTCAAGGGGAGAACATCACTTTTGGGGAAAGCCTCTTTTTGGTTACTATAAATCTTCTGACGAATGGGTTATGAGAAAGCATCTTCAGATGCTCACAGATGCAGGTGTTGATTTTATTGTATTTGATACAACAAACGGCCCTACGTATGATGAGCGAATGGCACAAATAATTGACGTTTGGTATGAATATTTAGAAAAAGGAGTAAATGTTCCCAAAATGTCCTTCTATACAAATACTGCATCCGGACAGACAATGGAGCATATATTTAAGAATTTGTACAAAAATGAGGAGTTGCACAAAAAATATCCACGGCTTGATGAATTGTGGTTTAAACATGACGATAAGCCTATGATAATAGGTCTTGAAGCTGAAGCAAGTCAAGAAATAAAAGAATATTTCACCTTCAAAGAATCAGTATGGCCAAATGCCGGCAGATGCGACAATGGCTTTCCGTGGATGGAATTTAATCGCTCGCTCAAACCGGAGTCTGTTTACGGCAGAGAAGGAAGGAAAGAAGTAATGAATGTTTCCGTTGCGCAACATTCCGACACGTGCAGATTTAGTGCAACAGCATGGTATGGCGGCAATGATATGACAAGGTCTTGGCATAACGGAGAAAATGATACAGCAGAAGATGCAATCCTATATGGCTACAATTTTGCGGAGCAATGGGAATATGCTATAGAGCAGGACCCTGAAATGGTATTTGTTACCGGATGGAATGAATGGGTGGCGCAAAGACAACCTGCAGGAATTATTAAGGATGAACCGATTTGGTTCGTGGATTGTGCCACATATAATTGCAGTCGTGATGTGGAACCGGCGGCAGAAGTTTTCGGAGATAATTATTATATGCAGCTTTGCAATTACATAAGACGTTATAAGGGAACTTTGCCAAGAGTTTACGTAGGAGAGGAAAATACGATTGATATTAACGGCAGTTTTTCTCAATGGGACTCAGATAAAATAACTGCTGTATATACAGATTACAGTGGTGATACTGTTAAAAGGTGCGCAAAAGGTTTTGGCGAGCTTGAGTATGTAAACGATACAGGACGAAATGATTTTACTTGCCTCAAGGTTTGCAGAGATAGCAAAAATATTTACTTTTACGCAGAAACAGCAGAAGAAATTACACCTTCGACAGATGATAATTGGATGACACTTTTTATAAAAGCAGGAGAAGATAAAAAAGAATATAATTATGCCGTTAATTTAGAAAAGCCGGAAAAGACAGGAGCTGTTTTGTCCAAATCTCAAGAAAACGGTTTGTGGGAAAGAGCAGGCGAAGTTGCAATGAGAACGGAAAGCAACAAAATGATGTTGGCGATTCCGAGAGAAACATTGGGAATCGGCAGCAACCTTGTAGATTTGCAATTTAAATGGGCAGATAATTATAAAAAAGGTGAAAAAGGACAAGTGGATGTTTACTCGTTTTATTGTGATGGTGACGCCGCACCTTATGGCAGAATGAATTATGTTTATTCCGAAAAGACGCAGAATTAAATAATATTTAAATTCATTGCTTAAAATAATATATTTGTGGTACAATAAGAGAAATAATTTTTCAGAGGTGCAAAGTGCATGTGGCCGTACTTTTTTATTGACTATTGGTATATTGTACTTGTAATTCCCGCAATGATAGCATCGCTTATAATACAGGGGATTATGAAATCTACGTATAAAAAGTACTCCTCCGTGTATGCGGGAGCAGGAGTTACCGGAGCAGAAATGGCACAAAGAGTGCTTAGAGAGCAAGGTATAACGGATGTTGTCGTTACGGAAACGGGCGGAGAGCTGACTGACCACTACGACCCTAAAAATAAGGTAATTAAATTATCCTCAGAGGTTTACGGAGGTAGGTCTGTTTCGGCATTGGGAGTAGCGTGCCATGAGGCAGGCCATGCAATTCAACATGCCGACAGTTATTTTCCCCTCGTGGCACGAAATGCCTTCGTACCTGTTGTTGGTTTTTGTTCAGGTATTTCATGGTTTGTAATTCTTATCGGTATTTTTATGAATGCCGAATTAATGATTAATTTAGGAATCATACTTTTTGCGTCAGCAGCAGTATTTCAATTTATAACGCTGCCGGTAGAGTTCAACGCATCGAAAAGAGCTGTGGCAGCATTAAGAAGCAGCGGCAGACTTTCCGAAGAAGAAATAAGCGGTACGAAAAAGGTTCTTACAGCCGCGGCTATGACTTATGTAGCAGCCTTGGCAGCCTCACTTGCAAGTTTGCTCAGATTAATATTAATCACAAGAGGCAACAGAAGGCGTTAATCGTCAGTATTTAAGGAGTTTTATATGAAGAGAGAAGATTATTTAAAATGGGATGAATATTTTATGGGAATAGCAATGCTTTCCTCTATGAGAAGTAAAGATCCTAACACCGGTGTAGGCGCTTGCATAGTGGGAAAGGACAACAGAATACTTTCGTTGGGCTACAACGGAATGCCTATCGGTTGTTCGGATGATGTTTTCCCGTGGGACAGAGATGGTGCACCGCTTGATACTAAGTATATTTATGTGTGCCATGCAGAGCTGAATGCAATTCTCAATTATAATGGCGGCCCGCTTGCAGAAGCAAGGATTTATACAACACTTTTTCCGTGCAACGAGTGTACAAAATCCATAATTCAAAAAGGAATAAAAGAAGTTGTATATATGTGTGACAAGTACGCAGATACTGATTCTGTTAAAGCCTCTAAAAGAATGATGGATGCGGCAGGAGTTACATACAGACTGTACATACCGTCAGATAAAAAAATTGAACTTGATTTGTGATTTTGGGTTTTACATTTTAAACTTTACACGATATAATAGAAATAATATAACTTTTTAGTTGTTTGAGAGGAAGATGTATTTATGAAGATTATAGTAACCGAGAGTATTGCACTTGAGGGTATAGAACATTTAAAAAGCAAAGGCTTTGATGTTGATGTTAAATTTGGTATCAGCAGAGAAGATCTTCTTGAGATAATCGGCAATTATGACGCATTGATTGTGCGCAGTGTAACAAAGGTAAATGAAGAGCTCATGCAAAAGGCTCCTAACCTTAAGGTTGTAGGCAGAGCCGGTAACGGTGTAGACAATATTGACCTTAAAGCAGCTACTGCAAGAGGTATTATTGTTGTAAATACACCTGAGAGTAATATTATGGCAGCCGCAGAATTAGCTGTGACACATGCTTATGCAATATTCCGTAATTTAATCCAGGCAGTAACAGCAGGCAGAAACAAGGATTTCCGTAGAGGAAGATTTATCGGTAACGAGTTAGACGGCAAAACAGCCGGAATAATCGGTTTGGGAAGAATCGGTTCTATTGTTGCCAGAAAATTGATGGGCTCAAACATGAGGGTTATTGCGTATGATCCATATATCGGTGATGAGAAATTTAATCAAATGGGTGTTGAGCGTTGTGCAACGCTGGAAGACCTTCTTAAGCAAGCCGACCTTATTACGTTGCACACACCTAAAACTCCGGAAACATACGGCATCATAGGAGAAAAAGAGTTGGCATTATGTAAAGACGGAGTTCGTATTGTTAATGCGGCAAGAGGCGGTCTTGTAAATGAAAAGGCTCTTTATGATGCACTTGTGTCAGGTAAGGTTGCGGCAGCAGCACTTGACGTACTTGATCCGGAGCCGAATTATAATAAAAAGCCTGAGGAACAGGATTACGAGAACCCATTGCTTACATTAAACAATTGTATAGTAACACCTCACTTAGGAGCTTCTACAGATGAGGCAAATTACAATGTGGGAACGGCCGTAACAAAACTTGTAGGCGAAGCACTTGAAGGTAAAATGGTGCCGGCAGTTAATATGCCACAAGTAAGCGGCGGTAATTTAGAAGAAATTAAACCGTATCTTGATCTTGCCGAAGCATTAGGCAGAATTTATTTCCAGACAGAGAAGAAACCTCTTAAGAAAATAGAAGTAATATACAGCGGAGATTTGGCTAAAGAGGATGTTGTTACAGGATTGTACACATTATCAGTTGCCAAGGGTTTACTTAGTGTTATAGTACCTACGAGAGTAAACTATGTTAATGCGAAGAATATGCTTGAATCAATGGGAATTGCTTTGGTTGAGAGCAAATCAACATATCTCGAAAAGTATACGAACCTTATTACTGTTCGCTTTATAAATGACGAGAAAACACTTTCTGTTTCAGGTACTGTATTTGCAAAGAGTGAACTCAGAATTGTAGAATTTTACGGATATAAGCTTGACTTTGAGCCTACAGCCAATGTTCTTGCAATTCAAAACAGAGATATTCCGGGTGTTATAGGTAAGATCGGTACTGTTTTAGGTGACAGAGGCGTAAATATTGCTGCGGTTCAATGGAGTCGTAAAGAAATAGGATCAAAAGCAGAAGCTTTTGTCAGCGTTGACCAACCTGTTTACGATAAGACAATGCAGGCATTGCTTGAAATTGACGGAGTGTTAAAGGTTTCAAATATTAATTTCTTTGCTTGATTTTAGTTAAAGATAATATAATTGATTTAAAAGGGGTAAATTTATGCCTATAGAGAATTTAGATACCGGAACGATTCTTTCACAAATACTTATTCTGTTTGTTTTGGCGGCAGTTGGTTTTGTGAGCGGTAAAACCGGATATCTTCCTGATAAAGCAGGTGGTATTGTATCTAAATTGGTAATGAGAATTACCATGCCTGCATTAATATTAAGTAAAATGCTGTCTGCCGATTTTTCGGCAGACAATTATTTTGATGGCTTGAGGCTTGTAATCATTGCAATGATTACATTGTTGTTGATTTTTGCTGTTACAAGACCTTTTACCAAACTTATGAAAATACCTGAAAAGTCAAGAAACGTCTACTGTATGCAGGCGCTTTTTGGCAATGTAATATTTTTTGCTTTTCCTTTGTTTCAAGCTCTTTTTGGAGATATCGGTGTTTTGTATGCACTGTTTTTTAATATAGGAAATGATATTCTGCTTTGGACATTAGGTGTATATTTGGCAGGTAAGCATAAAGGCGGCGGATTTGGTAACGCGTTAAAGCATATTTTTAATATGAATATGATTATGTTTATAATTGGATTAATACTTGCTTTTACCGGTTGGAATCACAAACTTCAAGGAGGAGTAATATACCAAACAGCAGATATGATAGGTAAGGCCACAAGTCCCCTTTCTATGATTTTCGTAGGACTCGTAATGGCAGGCGCTAAAGGTTTATTTAAAAACTTCGGCAAAAAAATGCTTTCTGTTGTGTTGACACTTCAAAAACAGTTAATAATACCTGTTGTGGCAGGTTTGATTATGCTTGTCGCAGTGAAACAAGGTTTAATATCAGACGTTGTCATGATGGTTGCTGTTATGCAACTTGCTATGCCTGTGGGCACTTTGACAGTGTCAATTGCGGCGGAATATGACTCGGACTATCAAATGGCGGCAGACAGTGTATTTGTGTCAACATTATTGTCGATTATTACATTACCGCTGATTGCATATCTCTTAAAATTAGTCCTTTAATATTATTTTGACAATCAATTATAAAATTGATATATTAAAAATGTTTTATACGTCCCGGTGGTCTAATGGATACGATAATAGACTCCGACTCTGTTGATATGGGTTCGATTCCCGTCCGGGATACCATTTTTTAAATAGGCGGCGTAATAATGTTTGATTTTACAGAAAGAACAGAGCTTCTTATAGGTAGTGAAAATGTAAAGAGACTTGAAAAGGCCTCTGTGCTTATTTTTGGCGTTGGCGGAGTAGGCTCCTACTGTGTGGAGGCTCTTGCCAGAGCCGGAATTGGTCGATTCACTCTTTTCGATGGCGATGTGGTCAGCAAATCAAACATTAACAGGCAGCTTATAGCGCTTCACAGCACAGAAGGTATGTTTAAATGTGAAGTTGCGCGCCGGAGAATTCTTGATATTAATCCTGAGGCAAAAGTAGAAATTTTTAATGAGTTTTATACATTGGATAATGCAAATTGCATTGAATTTTCAGGATTTGATTATGTTGCAGATGCTATCGATATGATTTCTTCAAAGCTTTTAATTGTAGAAAAAGCCAAAAAAGCGGAAGTGCCTGTTATTTGCGCAATGGGCGCAGGGAACAGACTTGATCCTACAAGTTTTATGGTTACTGATATTTATAAAACAAAAGATTGTCCTCTTGCCAGAGTTATGCGCAGGGAATTACGAAAGAAAAACATCTCAGATTTAAAGGTTGTTTTCTCTTCGGAAAATCCATACAGAGAATTTAATAAGACGGCAGATTCGCAAAAAAACGTAATTGCAAGTATATCTTTTGTTCCGTCTGCTGAGGGACTTGTTATGGCATCGGAGATTATCAAAGACATTATTTCTTTGCCTTGATATACAATTTGTTTTGGGTTATACTGTTCAAAACAGACAGGAGTGGATTTACATGAGAAAAAATAAAAAAAATAGGTTTTCCATTTTTGCAGCATCAATTACATTGCTGGCAGGTGTTTGTGTTGGCCTTTCGGCTTGCCGAAATATAACACCCACCATTGATGATTCTCCTAAATATGATGTGGGAATTGTTAAAGGAACGCAAATTGGCTCTTATCCTGTAAATAATGATAGCTCCTTATCAAAAACATTTGCTTATGCAAACAGTATTGCAAACAGAGTACAGGGTTTTTATACAAATGAAGCAAGAACAAGTTATGCTTTGCAAAATACCGGCATGAGCCTTGTTCATAGACTCAGCGGCACAGATAAACTTGTAGTTTCGGCTATATCAAATTCAAAAGGCGTAGCTTATGCCACAGATACCCTTGACGTTTATGTTAAGGATTTAAACGGCAATGTCTTTTTTGCAGGTGAATCCTTTGAAGAAGGCAGGATGAATACAACCAGACTGGGATATTATTATTACGAGACACATATACGTGATTTAGAATTTGCAAAAACAAATTCACATGTGAATTACGAGAAAACTTCTGTAATAGAGTTGGGCGAACACTGGGGCTCAAATCAAATGTCAAAGCCTGTTTATAAAAAGTCTGTGCTTAAGGTAAAAGCAGAGAACACAGTAGATCCATACGTCTTTGTGAACAATCTAAGCATCCCCGCAGAGGATTACAATGCTATTCTTATAGAAATGAAAGCTACCGGCAATACAACAGCAGGCGATTTATATTTCTATACAGGACGTACACAAGGCTTTAATGCACAGCAAAGCGCATCTTTTAAAATAAATTCAGACGGTAAATATCATACATATCTTGTGGATTTAACATCTTCCGGTATTGATAAGGAGAATTTAAACGGTGTGCGTTTTGATATGGGCGTATCTGTCGGAGATGAATTTGAAATTAAATCAGTAAAGGCTGTAAAAACAAACAAAGATACCATTTCATATAAGGTAGACAAGACATATCATACGTACTCAGATAAAATGCATCAGGAATATACTCTTGTAAAAACAACCGATGGAGAAAATTATGATTTTTCAGAGTTTGGTGTTGAACTGAAAATCCCAAAGGATAATGTGCTTGAATATAAAATCAGTTACGCTCAAGACAATAAAACAGTGGAATATGTGGCAGTAATTGTTAAAGACGTAGGCGTAATAGGCTTTATTATGCCGGTGGATTCCGTAGGGTATAATGTTACCGTTACGGAAGAGGCAAGCTATATTACAGTAAGGCAATTTTGCCGGGATGGTGTTATCGGCAGCAGAGTATATAATGACGAAAGTCAAAATTACGATGGTATTATTGCGGCCGCTTACGAGGAACGAAATCCTCTTACAGAAATTACTGTTAAATCAGAAAAAACAGTGAATGCTAAATTTATAGAATATGACACAATGAGAGGATCGTATAAATTCACTTGCAGAGGCACCGATTTCAGTACAGCTTATTACAAAAAGCCTGATTACCATTATACAACAGGCGTTACCATTCAGAATAAATTTTCCCAAGATAGGAAGCTTTATATGTGGATGACAGGAGAATCAGGAGCGTTGGAGTGTGCAACGGTGACAGATTCAGAAGATAGGCTTATGCCCATTCCGGTGCAAGTATCTAAAAATTTCTCAGGTGAGAAAGAAGAGCCGTTTTATGACCCTAACGACGTAGGATACGGAGATTCTTTTATACCACTTGATATTGAAGCAGGACAAACATTGGAATATTCCCTACATCATTTGTACCAAAACTGGGGTGTATATCCTTTAAAACAGATTTCATCAATACAATTTCACATTTCATACTATCATCTGTCTACAGGAGTTACAGAGTCAAATTGTATTGCTCCGTATTATGTTTTTGGCAAAGACTTGTGGACGCTTCCTGATTTCAGAGGTTGCAGCGGCAATATGTGGGCCGCTCAGCCACAGTATAATTCTGTAGGCAGATTGAGGTTTGTGTCTTATATGAACAAAGGACTTATTGAAGGTACGGAATACACGGGCACGATTATTCACTCTGCAGGGCCTACTTATGCAGATATAGAATACAGTTATATTTCAGATTGCGGTTCATTCAAATATACGCTTCGACACGTTGAATTTCCGCAAAATGACGAAAACAGAACGTATTATACTTTGTCACTTGAATTTTTAAAGGATTTAAGTATTAAAGATGTTAAAAATAATTTTACACTCTTTAGCTTTGACGGACGCTCTGAGTCTTACGGAAAGATGAGCCATACAAACGAAAAGGGTGACGTTGTTTATAAAGATATTGACAAGACAGAGGCATTTAAAGAAACTGTAAATATTGGAAATGAAAATCCCTTCTTCTCTTATTATGGACTAAATAACAGTGACACGGCAATTATGAATTTTGCCTATATTATGAAGGATTATGACATACAAATAAATGGTAAGGAATGGAATGGGGATTTTGCATTGCGCAATATATTTGACGGTGCGTTGAATTATGGCGAAATATCCTTAATGGAAGACGACGTAACATTTAAAAAGGGCGACTATATCAATATTGATTTCATTTTGCTTCCTTGGGGTGACGGTATCGCAGACACGGACGAGAATGTTCAGTATGTAAGGCAAGATTCCGTATTTAATCCTGTTAAAATTACTGCAACTAAAGGAACTGTTGTGGAGGATGAATATATTCCGAAAGTG
The DNA here is from genome assembly GCA_017560765.1 of Clostridia bacterium. GTDB lineage: Bacteria > Bacillota > Clostridia > UBA1212 > UBA1255 > Egerieisoma. Next base: position 40,434 of record JAFZEI010000031.1, read on the forward strand.
TTGGCAGCAGATAATACAGCTGAATTTAAGCTTTCGGGCGGCAGAAACAGAATAGTTGTTAAAATCGACGGAATGCGTTCTCTGAATGGTATTTTTGTGCAAGAATTTACAGATGGGGAGTGGGGCGATTATTCGTTCCAAAAGAACGAATATGATGGATATCAGATTATCTATAACGAAGACGGCACGTATAGTTATGCTTTTGTCGTGGAGATGGATGAAACCGGTAAAGAAAGAATGTTTAAAGTAACTGCAAAGCAGTAAAATGTTTTATTATTTAGATTTAAGAGGTGTTTAATATGTTAGAAAAAGGTATAACAGGAAAACAAAAAGTAATTGTGGACAACACAAACACAGCAGAGGTTTACGGTAGCGGTGATTTGCCTGTGTTCGCTACACCTGCCATGATTGGACTTATGGAGTTTACAGCATCAAAAAGCGTTGCTGAACATCTTGAAAAAGGTCAATCTACTGTAGGCACAATCGTAAATGTTAAGCATTTGGCAGCAACTCCTGTGGGCATGGAGGTTTATTGCGAAAGTGAACTTGTGGACATAGACAGGAGAAGACTTGTGTTTAATGTTAAAGCTTACGATGAGTGTGGGCTGATAGGAGAGGGTGTTCACGAACGTTTTATAATAGATGTAGAAAAATTCATGGGAAAAACGAATAGCAAGAAAGCATGAAAAGGAGAAACGCATGGATTGGGAATTTGCTGTACTTGATTTTATAAGAGAAACTTTCTCTTGCAAGGCCATGGATGTGATTATGCAGGCAATTACTTTTCTTGGAGAGGCAGGATGGTTGTGGATTGCTTTGGGTTTGGCATTGGCAATAATACCAAAAACCAGAAAAATAGGCATTACCGTATTGGGAGCGCTTATTTTGAGCTTGATATTCTGCAATATAACACTAAAACCTATCGTTGCGAGAATCAGACCGTATGATGTTAAAGAGGGAATAGACATTATTCTTAAAAGCAAACCTTCTGATTACTCGTTCCCCTCAGGTCATACATCTGCTTCTTTTGCTGCAGCAGTGGCAATATTTGCTTGCAATAAAAAATGGGGTAGCGGGGCGTTGGTTCTTGCGGCGGTGATTGCTTTTACGAGATTATATCTTTATGTGCATTTTCCGACAGATGTATTGGCAGGAGTTGCCTTGGGAACACTTTGCGGAGTGATTTCATATTATGTTGTGAAGTTTTTTTATCAAAAATTTTATGGCAAAAGGAGTGAAAATAATGCACTTACGTAAAATTATTTGCTGTTTTTGCTCGGTACTTTTATTTGTTGTTGTTTTTTGCGGATGTGATGCTTCTGACGCTGTTTTTACTTCAAAAGGTATGTCTATTACATTGACGGAGGATTTTAAAGAGAATAAAGAATACTACGGCATGGTATATTATGACTCCGAAGAGGCACAGGTGTACGTGGCAAAAGAAGAATTCTCTGTATTGGAAGAAAAAGGTGAAAGAATTGATTTTAGTTTAGAGGAATATGCAAATTTTCTGCTTAAATCAATATCTGTTACAGCAGAAATAAAAAATGACGATGGCCTTGTTTATTTTGAGTACTCCAAGAAACCTGAGAATATTTCATATAATTATTTCGTTACAGTGCATAAAACAGAAGATGCTTTTTGGTTCTTTCAATTCTCTTGTGAAAGTTCCTTAATAGGTGAATACAGACCGTTGTTTAATAAATGGGCAAAATCAATAGTTTTTGATTGACATTTTTGCTGTTTATAAGTAAACTGTTATAGTATGTACAGAGTTATTGGTATAATAAATATTCTGTTAATATTAGGAGGTAAAAAAATGAAGAAAATTTTTAGTTTGGTTTTGGCTCTTTCTTTAGTGATGGCATTATTTGCCGGATTCCCGGTTTTTGCTGACGGAGAAGAAATAGCAGTTGCCGGAGATGGTAGTGCAGTGACTCTTGATCTCGAGAAAGCTACACTTGAGACATATAACGGCAGCATTACAGTTAAGCGTGAAAAGACATGGGTAAAAACATCTGCCGACGCAACACCAGTAGAAGCATATTTCCTTAAAAATGCTCAATCAGGTGACTGTGCTACATGGAATGTTAATTTTGCTAAAGCAGGCAATTATAAAATTGAGGTTCCTGTATATTCACAGACAGGCGTAGGTGTGATTTCTGCTTATATTGGCGGAGAGAGAGTTTATTCCGCAGGTAATTTTGCAGCAGGTGGATACGGTAAGGAGCAACTTTATAATAACAATGCTGTTCTTTATGTTTCTATTGAGAAAGCCGGCAAAGTTGATCTTACAATATTCTTTGAAACACTCGGTGCAAATATTTTAGCTCCGAAGATTTCATTCTTTGCAGGTCAAATACCTGCAGAGCCTGCTTTTAACAAGTATGTATCGGCTATTGAAACTGATGGTTTCACAAACAATGCTACAAAGGCACTCTTGTTGGGCGAAGATACATATTACGGACTCCATGTTAATTTTGCAAAGGCTATAAAAGGTATCGCATTACCTCAATGGACACCGGGTGCCGGTGCAGGTCACTGTAAGTTTAAGTTAAGTGTTTATACTTGGAATGAAGATGACGTAACAACCTTAAAAGGAACACCCGTTACTTCTAAAGAGTTTACAACTCCCGGTGACTGCATAATGCTTTGTATGTTTGATGAGGCTGTTCCGGCTGGTGAATATTTCATATATGTTGAATGTGTAGAGCTTATTTTAGATGAGGGTTCAAAGCATTCATCAGGTATTGATATGCACATGAAGACAGGTTTACCTCATTCATTTGATGATTTTGTTTACTATTTCGATGCATATACAAATATACCTAACTACGTTCCTGTACCTGATCGTATGGTTTATTTTAATTTCATCGTTGATGAGTTCGTTGCTCCTGAGGATTTCTTCCTTGAACTTGGATCAAATACAGATGCTGGTGCAACAGCAGATCCTGATGCAACAGTTGATCCTAATGCAACAGAAGAACCTGATGCTACAGAAAAGCCTGAGAAAACAGAGGCACCTGCAACATCAACATCTAAAAATACAAAGGCTCCTTCTACAAGCACAGCAAAAGCCGACGCGGATACAGGGGCTTCAGCAACAGCAAGCTATATCGGTATTATTATTGGTATTGTTGCAGGAGTTGTAGTAGTTGCAGCAGTTGTAGTAGTTGTTATAATTGTTATCAAAAAGAAAAAATAATTTGATTAAGAATAAATTAGATTTTTGATTTTTTTAAGGGCTGTTTTACAGCCCTTTTTTTTGTTTTTTTTATTTTTACTTTTTGGCCGTTTAAAAAGTAAAAATGAAAATTTGTGGGTGACAATTATTTGTGCAAGTGATATACTTACTGAGTACAACTATGTATTTTATGATTTTAATAAAGATATTTTTATAAGGAGTTTATTTTTATGGAAAAATTAAGCTTAAATACTATCAGAGAAAAGTATTTGAAGTTCTTTGAAAGTAAAGGACATCTAAGATTACCAAGTTTTTCACTTGTGCCCAATAATGACGCAAGCTTGCTTTTGATAAACAGTGGTATGGCACCGCTGAAACCTTATTTTACAGGCGCTGAGGTTCCGCCGAGAAAACGTGTCACAACATGCCAAAAGTGTATCAGAACACCTGATATCGATAATGTTGGTAAAACGGCAAGACACGGCACATTCTTTGAAATGCTCGGTAATTTTTCTTTTGGTGATTATTTTAAAAGAGAAGCTATTTCATGGGCATGGGAATTTTTTACAGAAGTAATGGAAATTCCCGCAGAAAAACTTTATGTTACCGTATATCTCGAAGATGACGAAGCAGAAGAAATTTGGATAAAGGAAATCGGTGTTCCCGCAGACCATGTTATCAGAATGGGAAAAGAAGATAATTTCTGGGAACACGGTACAGGCCCTTGCGGACCATGCTCTGAGATTCACTATGACAGAGGAGAAAAGTACGGCTGCGGCAAACCTGATTGTAAAGTTGGTTGTGATTGCGATAGATTTATCGAAGTATGGAATCTTGTATTTACACAATTTGACCGTCAAGAGGATGGTACGTATGAAAGATTGGCTCATCCTAATATTGACACAGGTATGGGCTTGGAAAGACTTGCTTGTGTAATGCAAGATGTAGATAATTTGTTCGAAGTAGACACAGTACGCAAAATACTCGATACAGTATGTGAGCTTTCAGGTAAAACTTATGGAGACGATTGGAAAACAGACGTATCCATACGTGTTATTACAGACCATATAAGAAGCACTGTAATGATGATAAGTGATGGTGTAGTTCCGTCTAACGAGGCAAGAGGTTATGTACTCAGACGTTTGTTAAGAGGTGCGGCACGTCACGGTAGATTGCTGGGAATAAAAGGCAATTTCCTTACAGGACTTGCAGATGTTGTTATCGAGCTTTCAGGCGGCGCATATCCTAATTTAGTAGAAAAACAAGATTACATTAAAAAGGTTATCAGAATAGAAGAAGAAAGATTTGCATCTACAATAGAGCAAGGTTTGTCTATGCTTTCAGAGCATATTAAAAAGATGCAAGAAAATACAGGTATAGCTGACGGTGTTCTTGAAGGCGCAATAGCATTTAAACTTCACGATACTTATGGCTTCCCGATTGACCTTACAAAAGACATTCTGAAAGATTACGGTTATACAGTAGATGAAGAAGGATTCCGCAAAGAAATGAGCGCTCAAAAGGCTATGGCACGTGAAGCTATAAAGAACAGAGAAAGTTCTTGGGCGAACAGTGAGATTTCCGTACCGTCAGAGTGCCCCGCAACAGTATTTGAGGGATATGAAAAACTTATAACAGAAGGAGAAATTCTTTATATTTTACTTCCTGACGGCAGCAGTGTGCAAGAGGCCGGCGAGGGAGATTCCGTAATAATAGTAACAGATAAGACGACTTTCTATGCTGAAAGCGGCGGACAAGCAGGAGACAGAGGAGAAATAGAAACAGAGGGCGGCGCCGTTGTTATTTCAAATGTAAACAAAACGAGTGACGGTAAGTGGCGTCATATGGGAAAAGTGGTTCATGGCTCCGTATGTGTATCTGCAAAGGCCACAATGACCGTAAACAGACAGACAAGACTTGCAACAGAAAGAAATCACAGTGCTACGCATCTTCTTCAAAAAGCACTTCGTACAGTGTTGGGAGAGCATGTTCATCAGGCAGGTTCTTCTGTTTCGACGGAACGTTTGCGCTTTGACTTTAACCACATGCAGGCCCTTTCAAAAGAAGAATTGGCAGAAGTAGAAAATATTGTAAATAAAGCAATTGTAAATGATTACGCTGTAAACACACAAGTTCTTCCTATAGAAGAAGCTAAAAAACTTGGTGCCATGGCACTCTTTGGCGAAAAATACGGAGACAACGTGCGCGTTGTTGAAATGGGAGACTATAGCTTAGAATTCTGTGGCGGAACACACGTTAAAAATACAGCTTCAATCGGTATGTTTAAGATATTGCACGAAAGTGCAGTTGCTGCAGGCGTCAGAAGAATTGAGGCAGTAACAGGCGGCGGCGCAAGAGCTGTATACGAAACACAAGAGCATGTGCTTGAAGAGGTTTCGGAGATATTTAAGGCTAACTACTCAGATATAGTTAATAAAGTTACAAATCTTTATACACAATATAAAGCACTTCAAAAAGAGCTTGAGCAAATCAAACGCGAAAATGCTGTTTCAAATCTTGACGATGTTATTGCTAAGGCACAAGAAATTAACGGAGTTAAGGTTGTTACGGGAAGATTTGATGAGCTTGATGGCAATGCACTTCGTGATTTGGCTGATAATATCAGAAATAAGCTTGATGTAGGTGTTGTTGTTTTAGCATCTTCTTTAGGAGGCAAAGCATCTATAGTTACAATGGCTACAAAATCAGCCCTTGAAAAGGGTATCCATTGCGGTAATATCGTAAAGAAAGCTGCAAGCATGTGCGGCGGTGGCGGCGGCGGACGTCCCGATATGGCGCAAGCAGGAGGAAAACAGCCTGAGAATATAGACGAAATGCTTTCTAAAATAAGCGAGATTATATAAACATATTTTTATGAGGTGAAAAAAATGCAGGTATTAGACGATAATTGTATCTTTTGCAAAATAATCAAGGGAGAAATACCGGCAACGGTAGTATATGAAGATGATTATTGTATAGCTTTTAATGACATAAATCCTCAGATGCCGATTCATGTTGTAGTTGCAGCTAAAAAGCATATCTCGAGTGTGCTCGGTTTCGAGAAAGAGGATGCGGCCTTTTTAGGCGGTATTCAGCTTGCAATAGCAGAAATAGCAAGAAAGTTAAATATCACAGAATCAGGTTTTCGTGTTATTAATAACTGCGGCAAAGATGCAAAACAATCAGTTCCGCATATTCACTACCATATATTGGCAGGCGGAGATATGGGAGAAAGGATAGTGTAAAATTGGGCGTAATAACTGCAGAATTAAACGATTTATTAGATTTTATTATAAAATGTACCGAGAGTCCGGCACTTCTTGTGACCGTGGTTCTGGTGCTTGGTGTTATACTTGTTAACGGCTGGACAGATGCTCCCAATGCAATTGCGACAGTTGTTTCTACAGGCTCTATGAGACCAAAAACAGCCATTCTCATGGCGGCAGTTATGAACTTTGCCGGAGTATTGGTTATGTCGTTGGTTAGCAGCAAGGTTGCTGACACGATTTATAAAATGGTAGATTTTAAGGGGGACGCACACAATGCACTTGTTGCCTTGTGCGCGTCTTTGTTTGCTATAGTGCTGTGGGCTGTTGCTGCGTGGTGGTTTGGAATACCTACCAGTGAAAGTCATGCTTTGATTGCAGGCGTTACAGGAGCGGCAATTGCTCTTGGCGGTGCAGACGGAGTAAATATGGGAGAATGGGTAAAAGTTCTTATCGGACTGTTACTTTCGACGGTGTTGGGTTTTTTGGCAGGCTATTTTGTAGTAAAAATAGTTGTTATAATATGCAGACACAAGGACAGAAGAAAAACAGACTCCTTCTTCAAAGGCGGACAAATAGTTGGCGGTGCTGCCATGGCTTTTATGCATGGTGCGCAGGATGGTCAAAAGTTTATGGGTGTATTTATGCTTGGCAGTATGCTCGCAAGCGGTTCGTACGTTGCAGGAGGTAATTTTAATACGACCATTTGGCTTATGGTTCTTTGTTCTGTTGTAATGAGTTTGGGAACGTCAATCGGCGGATATAAAATCATCAAATCCGTAGGAATGGATATGATTAAGCTGGAAAAATACCAAGGCTTTTCTGCAGATATCGCAGGTGCGCTTTGTTTGCTTTTAGCATCGCTTACAGGTATTCCGGTAAGTACAACACATACGAAAACAACAGCAATAATGGGTGTGGGCGCCGCAAAGCGAATTTCCGCAGTAAATTGGAGCGTTGTAAAGGAAATGGTTTTTGCGTGGGTACTCACATTCCCCGGTTGTGGTTTAATAGGATTTATTATGGCAAAAATATTTATGGCAATATTCTGATATTTTTCCAATATTATAAGGAGGACTTTTGTCGTGGCAAAAAAGAAAGAAGTAGATTTTTTTGAACTTATGCAAGAAGAAGCAAAATTCACAAGTGAGCTTACCGTAAAATTAAAAGTTCTATTCAGTGAATTTAAAGAAAACAGCGGCATTGAAAAATTGCAAGAAAGATTAAATGAAATACACAGCATTGAGCATAAAGGTGATATAGTTCACGCAACCATAGTAAGTGAGCTGAATAAAGCCTTTATAACACCTATAGACAGAGAAGATATATTTTCTGTTGCAGAGAATATTGACAAAATGACAAATGCAATAGAAAATGTGGCATTTAGACTTTGGATGTTTAATATAAAAGAAGTAAGAGCTGATATGCATGAATTTATCGATCTTATAGGTAGTTGCTGTGACAAAATAACAGAGATTATTGCAGAATTTAAAAACTTTAAGAAGTCTAAGACTCTTACAGAGCTTATTCGCCAAGCATATGAATATGAAAATGATGGTGACAGGATTTACAGAACGGCAGTAAGAAATTTATTTGAGACAGAAAAGGATCCTATCGAAGTTCAAAAATGGAGAGAATTCTACCATGATATGGAGAAATGTTTTGATGCCTGCAGTGATCTTGCCGGTTCTGTCGAAAGGGCTGCCGTAAAAAACAGCTGATATGATAAAAAGTTATGTTAATAGAATGCAAAAATGTCCGTTTGGCATATGAAAATCATATTGTAGCAGATAATTTGTCTTTTTCAGTGAATAAAGGTGATTATCTTTGCATTATCGGAGAGAATGGCTCCGGCAAGACTACGCTTATGAAAGCTTTGCTCGGATTGAAAACCGTAGAGGCGGGAAGTATTTCTCATGGCGAAGGATTAAGGCAAAATGAAATTGGTTATTTACCTCAGCAGACAGGGATTCAAAAAGATTTCCCGGCATCTGTTTGGGAGGTTGTGCTTTCGGGTAGAATTAACAGACTTGGTTTTAAACCTTTTTATTCATCAAAAGATAGAAAAATAGCAGAAGAAAATATGGCACGCCTTAATATAACAAATATTAAGGATAAATGTTACAGAGAGCTTTCCGGAGGCCAGCAACAAAGAGTTTTGCTGGCAAGAGCTTTATGTGCAACACAAAAGCTTTTGCTTTTGGATGAGCCTGTTGCAGGGCTTGATTTGCTGGCAACAGAGGAAATGTATCATATTATTTATGATTTAAACAGACAAAACGGTATAACCGTAATCATGATTACACATGATGTTGACAGAGCAGTTCGCGATGCGACACATATTTTGCATTTGCATAAAAAAGATGTGTTTTTCGGAGAAAAGTCACATTATTTGGAGTGTGATACTTGTAGGCAGTTCAATCAAAACGAGGCAGAAAGTGGTCATGGTTGCTGTAAAAAAGGAGGGTGCCATTGTAATGGGTGAATACTTTACACTTATTATTCAGATTTTTCAGCTTCCTTTTATGATAAGAGCGTTGATTGTAGGAGTGCTTATATCTCTTTGCGCATCTCTTTTGGGCGTGAGCCTTGTTTTAAAAAGATATTCTATGATCGGAGATGGACTTTCACACGTGGGTTTCGGCGCTTTGGCTTTAGCTGCCGCTTTTAATGTTACACCTTTATATGTAGCTATCCCCGTTGTTATTTTAACTGCATTTTTGTTGCTTCGTGTAAATGAGTCCGGTAAATTAAAAGGTGATGCGGCAGTTGCTATGATTTCCGCAAGTGCTTTAGCAATAGGCGTACTTATTGTTTCTGTATCTGAAACAAATGTTGATCTTAACAGTTATCTTTTCGGCAGCATATATGCCATAAGCAACCAAGATATGTATTTAAGTATATGTCTTTCCGTGGCTGTAATTTTGCTGTATCTTGTTTTTTACAACAAAATGTTTGCAGTTGTATTTGACGAAAATTTTGCAAGAGCTACGGGAGCGAAAGCTACAGCATATAATATGGTAATGGCATGTCTTACGGCGGTAACTGTGGTGGTGGGGATGCGTCTTGTAGGGTCTTTATTGATTTCAAGTCTTATAATATTTCCGGCGCTGACATCCATGAGAATTTGTAAAACTTTTAAGAAAGTTATTATTTCGTCATCAGCCGTAGGCATTGTGTGCATAGTAGTGGGAATTATTTCATCCTTTCTGCTTGACGTGCCCGCAAGTGCTTGCATTGTGCTTATAAATCTTACAGCATATATTATCTTTACGGTAATAGGTTTTATTAAGGAAAAATATTCAAAAGAAGCATAAAAAGAGGTTTGTGTTTTTATGAAAAAAATATTATTAATTGACGGTAACAGTATATTAAACAGAGCTTTTTACGGTACTCAAAGCAGTTATTTAAAAAATGCCGAGGGTATGTATACAGGCGCACTCTTTGGCTTTATGAATATGTATCTTAAACAAATTGAGGAGCTTAGTCCTGAATATTCAGCAGTTGCTTTTGATGTGAAAGCTCCTACATTCCGTCACGAAAAGTATGCAGAATACAAAGCAGGACGTCATGCCATGCCTCAGGAGCTTGCGATGCAGTTCCCGGTTGCAAAAGAACTTATGGATGCAATGGGCATTGCAAGACTTGAGCTTCCCGGTTATGAGGCTGATGACTTACTTGGCACTTACGCAAGGCGTGCAACAGAAGAAAATTTAAAATGTTACATCATGACAGGTGATAGAGATTCGCTTCAGCTTGTTAGCGAAAATGTACACGTGCTTCTTTGCTCCACGCAAAAGGGTAAACCACATACAGACGAGTACGATGTAGCAGCAGTTAAAGAAAAATACGGAGTATTACCCTCACAGCTTATAGATTTAAAGGCGCTTATGGGAGACTCTTCAGACAATATTCCCGGTGTCCCCGGAGTTGGTGAAAAAACTGCATCTGCACTTATATCACAATACGGTAGTCTTGATGGTGTTTATGAGAATATAGAAAGCATTACAAAGGCAGCTTTAAAAACAAAATTGTCTGATAATAAAGAGCTTGCGTATTTAAGTCAGTGGCTTGGTAAGATTGAAAGGTTTGTTCCTTGTGATATGCCAATTGAAAATATGCTCACGGGAAAAGTAAATCAAGTGTCCTTAAATGAAATGATGGATAGACTTGAATTTAAAGCAATTAAGAAAAAATTGGTAAATATGGGAATCTTACAAGAAAACCTTGTTGAGAATTTTTCTGACGAGCAGGAATCAGACGGAATGCTTTCTCTCTTTTCTGTGTTGGCAGATGGAAAAAACGAAGAAGATAAAATAAAAGAAATAAGTTGTGAAGAATTTTTGCCGAAAGTAAAAGACAGATTGTACATTTTCGTAAAAGAGTATACAGATGGATTTGCGGAGTTTGACTTATCATGCGGAGAAGAAAATGTCATATACAGGAGCAAAAAAGATATAGAACCACAAATAAAAGAGCTGTTTGAAAATCCCAACATAGGCAAAGTGATGTTTGAGGCAAAGTCTTTTGCTCTGCATCTTTTAAAACAAGACATAAAGATTAAAAATATAATTCATGATTTGTCGGTGGCTGCATATCTTTTGGATTCTACAAGGAAGTCAGATAATATTGAAGATGTGTGCAGATTTTTAACAGGTAAGCAAATGCCTTTAAATGTAAATATCTTAAAAGCAATGGCTGATTGTGCAGAAGAAAGATTAAAAGCAGATGGCATGGAAAAGCTGTATAGTGAAGTTGAAATACCGCTTATTAATGTTTTGGCAGATATAGAAAAACAAGGCTTTAGAGTGGACAGCAAGATTCTTACTGAGCAGGGAGCAGAAATTGATGCCACAATAGAAAACGACAAGAAAGATATTTTTTCATTAAGCGGGCACGAATTTAATATTAATTCACCAAAGCAGCTTGGAACAGTTTTGTTTGAAGAATTAGGCTTAAAAACAGGCAAAAAAACAAAAAGCGGATATTCAACAGGACAGGAAGTATTGGAGTCATTAGCTTTAGAGCATCCTATAATACCACTTATAATGGAATACAGGCAAAATACGAAATTAAAATCCACTTATATAGACGGCCTTTTGAATGTTATTAATCCTGAAACACAACGTGTTTATTCATGTTTTAACCAGACTGTAACAGCAACGGGAAGATTAAGCAGTACGGAGCCGAATTTACAGAATATTCCTGTGAGAACAGAAATTGGAAAATTAATACGCAAGGCTTTTTTGCCTGCAGATGATAATCACATTCTTATAGATGCAGACTATTCCCAGATTGAACTGCGTGTGCTTGCTCACATGTCACAAGACGAGGCTATGTGCAAGGCATTCAAGGAAGATATGGATATACACACCATAACAGCGGCACAAGTAAACGGTATTCCGCCGGAAATGGTCACACCCCAAATGAGGAGCAGTGCAAAAGCAGTGAATTTCGGCATAGTATATGGCATTAGTGACTTCGGGCTTGCGCGCGACTTGGGAATTTCCGTTTACGAAGCAAAAAAATACATTGCAAGCTATTTTAAACAGTATCCGGGAATTGAAGCTTTTATCAATGAACTTGTAGCTAAAGCAAAAGAAAAAGGTTATGCAGAAACATTGCTGGGCCGCAGAAGATATTTACCGGAGCTTACTTCACCCAAATATATGATTCGCCAGTTTGGCCAGAGAGTAGCAATGAATATGCCGATACAAGGCACAGCCGCTGACATTATTAAAATTGCAATGATTCGCACATTTGAAGCCTTGGAAAAAGGTGGATATAAGTCAAAATTGATTTTACAAGTTCACGATGAGCTTTTGATTGATGCGTTGAAAACGGAACAGCAAGCTGTTGTTGAGATTCTTACGGAATGTATGCAAAATGCTTTTGAGCTTGCGGTGCCACTTAAGGTGGATGTTCACGCTGCAGACAGTTGGTACGAATGTAAATAATTTATGGAGATGTTTTTATGAGAGTTTTAGGTGTTACCGGCGGAACCGGTTGCGGCAAATCAGTTGTTTGCCGAATTTTAAAAGAACAAGGCGGCAAAATAATTGATGCTGACAAAATAACCAGGAAATTACAAGAGCCCGGAGAAGTTGTTTATGACGAGATTCGTGATTTTTTCGGTAGTGAAATAATATTGCCTGAGGGCGGTATTGACCGTAAAAAGCTTGGTGCAATTGTTTTTTCCGACATAGCTAAAAGACGTGCTTTGAATGATATTGTACATAGCAGAGTTTCGCAAGAAATTAAAAGAAGAATAGCAAAGTATGAAGAAGAAGGCAATATTCCGTTTGTTGTTTTGGATGTGCCGCTTCCGATAGAGGAAGGCTTTTTTGACACAGCCAATTGCATTTGGGCAGTTGTTGCGAATAATGACCTTAGAGTAGCAAGGCTTGTAAAAAGAATGGGCATAACAGAAAAAGAAGCAGAAGCAAGAATTTATGCTCAAATGACTAATAGAGAGTACGAGGATATTGCCGATGTTACAATCCTCAATGAGGGCGATGTTTTTGAATTAAAAAGTCTCGTTTTGTATGAGCTAAAAAGATTTTTGGCATAATTTAAGAGGTTTTTATGAGAACAAAGAATTTAGTGAAACGTACCATGCCATATTATAAAAAGTATTGGAAATCCATGGTTTTTGACTTGTTTTGTGCAGGCTTGACTACGATTTGCGAGCTTGTGTTACCGCTGATAATTAAGTATTTTACAAATACAGCCATTGAAGATGTAAGTCTTTTGACAGTAAGAATAATTCTTACGCTCGGCGGCACGTATATCGCTTTGCGTATAATAGATGCGGCGGCAAATTATTATATGGCATCTTATGGTCATATAATGGGAACAAAAATAGAAACCGATATGAGACGCGATATGTTTAATCATTTGCAAAAGCTGTCTTTCACGTATTATGACAGCGCAAAAGTAGGACAGATAATGTCTCGTATTACAACGGATTTATTCGATATTACTGAATTTTCGCACCATTGCCCCGAAGAGTTTTTTATTGCCGGCATAAAAATTGCAGTATCATTTATTATTTTGATGAATGTAAACGTGTGGCTCACGCTTATAATGTTTGCTGTTCTGCCCCTTATGTTTGCAGTTACGTCAAAAGTGCGCCAAAAAATGAAAGAGGCATTTCAAGAACAAAGAGCTCAGTGCGGAGAACTTAATGCTAAGGTAGAGGATAGTCTTTTGGGCATACGAGTTGTAAAATCTTTTGCTAACGAAACGATAGAAAAGGAAAAATTTGCACAGGGCAATAAATCGTTCTTTAATGTAAAAGCAAAAGCATATAAATATATGGGCGCTTTCAGCACAACCACACGAGTGTTTGACGGAATAATGTACATACTTGTAGTTATGGTAGGTGCCGTATTTATGATAAAGGGTTACATCAAACCCGGAGATTATGTTGCATACTTACTGTATGTTTCAACCTTGCTGGCTTCTGTAAGACGAATTATTGAATTTATGGAGCAATTCCAGCGCGGAATGACGGGAATTGAGCGCTTTGCAGAGATTATGGACATTAAGCCGGACATCACTGACTCGAAGGATGCACAGGCGCTTACTGATGTAAAGGGCGACATTGAATTTAAAAACGTTACTTTTGGCTACGATGAGAATTCCGTATTATCAGACATCAACCTCAAAGTAGAAAAGGGCAGCAGTGTTGCGCTTGTAGGACCTTCAGGAGGGGGCAAAACCACAATGTGCAGCTTGATACCAAGGTTTTACGAGCTTAATTCGGGCGATATTTTAATTGATGGTAAGAGTATAAAGGATATTACGCTGAAATCACTCAGAGAGAATATTGGTATTGTTCAGCAGGATGTATATTTGTTTTCAGGAAGCGTTATGGAAAACATTTCCTATGGCAAGCCCGGCGCATCTTTAGAGGAAATTAAAAAGGCGGCGGAAATGGCAGGTGCTGCTGAGTTTATCGAAAAACTTCCGCAAGGTTATGATACGTATGTTGGAGAACGCGGTGTAAAGCTTTCGGGAGGGCAGAAGCAGCGTATCAGTATTGCGCGTGTTTTCTTGAAGAATCCGCCTATTTTGATTCTTGATGAGGCAACATCTGCTCTTGATAATGAAAGTGAAAAAATTGTTCAGGAGTCGCTGGAACGTCTGGCGAAGGGGCGCACTACTTTTACGATTGCTCACAGACTTACTACTGTGCAAAATGCGGCGGAAATATTGGTGCTTACTGCAGACGGTATTGTAGAAAGAGGGACTCATTCGGAGTTGTTGGAAAAAAAGGGAATATATTACAATTTGCACAAAAGGTAATTTTTACCGGCAAAAAATACTTGCATTGAAAAGATAAATCAGTTAAAATTAAGGCAGTATACTTGTAAAAGGAAATATAATATGTTATGAGTATAAAAATTTTATTGGAGGTATGGAAATGAAAAAAGTAATTTCATTGGTAATCGCTATTGCGGTTATGGTATCACTTTTTGTTATCCCTGTAAGTGCTGCAGAGCAAGTTATTGATTTGTCAACTTTAGACACATACAATTTCCCTGCTGCAGGAATCAATGATGTAGTAGGATTCCACTTTGCTACAGGCGGTACATCAGGAGACAATTCTCTTGGCACACTTGATCTTAGCGGATATAACATGATGGTTGTTACTTACAGAAACGGTGTTGCACCCGGTATAGGTGTTGCAGATATCGCTCTTGTTAACAGCGCAAACGAGCAAGTAGGTTTGTTAGAAACTGAAGGTTCAGGCGGTTGGGGATCAGAAGCTATCGGTTACATCGATATAAGCGCAATCACATCAACAAGTGATACTTATTCATTCAAATTATTGCCCGGTGCTAATGGTTCTTGGATTACAGGTGTTAAACTTTCAACAGAATCAGGTATTTCTTCTGCTTTAACAAATGCAAATGCTATAGTAGCAGGCGAAACAAAATTAACACAAGACATTACAGGAACATTGGTTGCTTCTTCAGGCACATATGTTATCGACCTTGCAGGCTTTACATGGTCAAATTCAACAGCAGTAGCACTTAACGTAAATGGTGCTGATGTTACAGTTATTGACTCTGTTGGCGGCGGTAAAATTATCGTTACAGCAAACGATGCAATCGAAGTAAACAGCGGTAAACTTACAACTAAAGGCATTGCAGTTATTTCTGATAACAGCGGCGGAGATGCATTCTTTGTAAACGGTGGTACAACAGTAATTGAGGACTGTGATATTTATGCTAAAAAAGCAGGCATTGACGTTTCTCAAAACGGCGACAGCGCAACAATCACTGTAAAAGGCGGTACTTTTGCGGGCACATATAGCGAAGAAGAAGTTCGTACTTCTGCTATCGAATTCAGAAATGACAATAAAGAAATTACATTGTTAGGAGATATTACATTTAAGAACAACCTTATTCTTCGCAGAAATGAAGCAACAAAAGCTTTGACAGATCTTATTACAGCAGGAACAGACAGCACAATAACATATGGTGCTGATGCGACTGTAGAAGGCTATGAAAATTATAAAGCTAATACAATTGAGTATGCTTACACAGGTACAGGCGAGCCTGTAGATCCTTCTGATCCCACAGATCCTTCTGAGCCTTCAGATCCTTCTGATCCCACAGATCCTTCTGAGCCCGGCACACCTGATAAAGATGTAGAAATCGATGTAAATGCTCTTCCTGATGCATCAGAGTATAAAGCAGCAGGATACGAAGATAAAGTTCTTATTGTCAACAAAGAATTATCACTCGGCACTCATAATCTTAAAGGATGCAAGAAAATAGTATTATCATACGGTGCAGACAAATCAGCTCCTCTCGGAGATCATGATGTTTATATTAAAGATGCATCAGGCAACGTAATCGGTAAAGCTCGTCTTACTGCTGCAAGCACCAACTGGGCAGGCGGCTCACAAGATGTTGCTATAGAGATTAACTCTGATTACAATGGTGAAATCTTTGTTGCAAAAGATGAATTCGGTCACCAAATTGCTGTTAGCGCAGCTAAATTGGTTTATGCTGCAGGTTCTGACGTTGCTACAGGCGATGTTATGCCTTTTGTAATTCTTATTGCAGCAGCAGCTTTTGTTGTTACAATTCTTTCTAAGAAAAGAGCTTTTTAATTAAAATAAAAGCTAAATAACATGTAGCTTATTTGATACGACTCTAATCATACGATTAGGGTCGTATTTGTATTTTAGATAATTTTGTTGCAAATGAATTTGTTTAGAGGTATAATCTATGTGCATGTAAAATATGCAGATTTTTTATTGAGGAGTGATTATATGAAAAGAATTTTCGCTTTAGTATTGGTTTTGGCTTTGGCAATCGGTTGCCTTGCCGGTTGTGGAGAAGACAAAAAGATCAAAGATAACAATAACGGCAAGGATGAAGCACCATCAAGCGAAAAGACAGAAGTCATGACATTTAATGAGATTTCTGAAACAGTTTCTAAATTATCAAAAGGTTCAGAAATTGATATTAAGCTGTCTGTGGCAGTTAAGCCTGTTTTTAATGAAACATTTACAGAAAGTGATTTCCTTGCACAGGTTAATGGTTTGTTAAGTAAGAATTCTAAAGGACTGTATGAGATTCCTGTATCTATTAAGGGATTTATAAGTGATTCCGTTGCAGAGCTTAAATTAAAAGTGGCTGAACGTGAAGTGTCAGATATTATTGTTGCTGAAGAAAAGGCTTACCTTAATGCAAAGAGCTTCTTTAACTTTTTCATATCTTTTGCCGGTGTTGAGCTTGTATGGCCTTGTGAGAATGATTACATAGATATTGTATCATTTGTAGAGTATTATCAAAATATGATGGCACAGCAAATGCCCGAAGATAATTATGACATCAATACAGAATGGTCTGATGAAGGTGATCTTTTTGCCGAAAATTCAGCCGTTTCGTTGGGAGGTATTGCTTTCCTTGATGAAGAGACCAAGCAACAGATTATGAACGTAATAGAAGTATTAAAAACAGCAATTCCTGAGACAATGCTTAATTCGATTGTTAATCAAATTGTAAATATAGCAGAAAGCAACAAGGTTATTTCTAAACACGAAGACCATATATCTTTCAAATTGGATAAAACAAATATAAAGGGATTTGCATTGGCTATAGCAGGTGTGGTACGTACTAACGGTGCTGATTTAATTGATTTGGTGATGCAAGCAATTAAGAATTCTGACAAGTTTGATGAAGAAATGAAAGAAGGTATGACATCAGGCTACGATAAAGAAGAAGTTAAAAAAGAAATAGAGGAGACTCTGAATGAAGCCGAACTTAGTAAAACACTTGATACGTTTGTCAGTGAAATAGGAGATTCGCATTTGAATGTAACCGTAGGGGCAAATGATACAAAGGCTACACTTCTTGTTGATATTCTCATAGACGGTCAAGCAGCAGAGGAATCTGAATCTGATATTTCACAATTAGCAATTGTTTTTGAGGCAGAATGTGCAGTAAAAGAAGTTCCGGAGATTAAAGCTCCCGCAAAAGTTCTTACAGTGGCAGAGATTAATACTTTGTTTGCACTTCTTGCATGATTGTGATTCAAATTCTATGTATGTCAAAGGAGCTGTTTTATGCAGCTCCTTTTTTTTATTGTTCAAGCTGCTTGCCTATTATTGCCGCTGCAGATTGAGTAAGCTTTGCTTCTGTATCACCAATTGTCTTTCGTGTGTCAGGAGAAAACATAATCACTGAACCGACAGGGTCTCCGTGAGAAATTATCGGTGTGCCTACGAATGACATCATTTTATCTCCGCTTATATCTTCTAAAATAGGGAAGAAATCTGTTCTTCTGTCAGGGGCAATGAATGTAGTCCTGTCTTCCATAGCTTGTTCTAATTGCCTTGTAATTCTTTTGCCGCTAAAATCTTTCTTGGATACACCTGAAACTGCCACTACGGAATCTCTGTCAGTAATACAAGTTGGATAACCTGCGGTTTTTGCAAGGCTGTCTGCAAATTGTAATGCAAATTCATTTAAATCACTCATTACAGAGTGTTTTCTTAACACTATTTCGCCATTTTCTCCGGTGTAGATTTCTACCGGATCTCCCTCACGCAGGCGCAAAGTTCGGCGTATTTCTTTTGGTATGACTATTCTGCCGAGTTCATCGATTCTTCTTACTATTCCTGTTGCTTTCATATATAAAAAACTCCTTGCTTTACAAATTGTGTTGTTATTATCTGTAAAACAAGGATTTTTATACTTCTACAATTTATTTTGTTATCAGAATATGAGTTTTTTTCTTACTAAACAGAGTCCGCTAAATAAGAATATAATGGAAACGCAAACTAACTCAAATTTGATATCTCCTGTATTTGGGTCGTTAACAGGTTTGTCTGTTTCGTCGGTTGTAGGCGGTGTTATATTCGGAATATCGCTGCCGGCAGCCTTGAGCAACTCAATAGCATCATCAAGAGTAGCTTTAATATCAGACGGGATAAGGCCCTTTTCGTACTCTGTCAGCAAGTTATATGCATTTGCGCTATTTTGTACTTTCGATAAAAGTTCATCATCGTTTGCCTCCGGTAAGGCTGAAATCAAATTAATAACATTTTCAGCATTCTCGACTACTTTAAGAGCAGCATTTATACGAGAAAGGTTGCTGTTGATTTCCGTAATTTCTTCATTGCTCAAAGACGAAGTGTCATTAAGAGCAGCTTCGTAATCAGCCTTAGCTTGAATAAGATCGTTTTTGCTTGATAATGATACATTTTCGGCAGTGATTCCACTGGCAATAATAATTGACTGTTTTTCTTTGCGGAGCTCTACACCGCCGCCGAGCTCTATATAGTAACTGCAACAATCATTATCTGTAGACACGTTTACAAAAGGCCCGTAGCTTGGATTTCTCTCGGGATAAACAGCAAAATAAAGTTCTTGGTTATCATAAACTATTACATCAACACCTACTTTGACGGAAACAGTGATGCAATCATCCACTGCATCCTTTAAATCTACAAGAGCTGCATCTTTGTAAATTACAAGTAAATCATCATTGTTAATATTACAGTAGTGTCCCATTGTTTTTGCTCCTTGCGCACGTGTTCCGCACTTACTGCAAGTATATTCCATCTCAATCTCTACTTTCTCGTAATGATTAAGGTCAGGGAAAACGTCACCATAGTTATCGACTTTGCCAATTTTTTCGGCTGCATATAAAGTCGGCGAAGAAATAAAAATAAGTGCGAAAATAATAAGTGCAGATAAAAGTTTTGTTGAAACTTTATTTTTATTTATTTGTTTGATTACGCCGGCAGAAATAATTAATATAAGAATTAAGAAAATTGCACTGCTTTCACCGGTGGGCGGATTATTGTCATTTTGAGAGGAATCTCCTTGCGCAGTAACTAATTTGATTCTGCCGCTTCCGTTTACATTACTGTAGTCAACCAGAAGACCGGGGTATTTTTCAAGAAGGGGAGAATTGGATGCATCAACTGTGCAGTTTTCAAAACCTTTTATGTAATTTGCTAAAACCATGTAATCTTCAGATACATAATCTAAAACATTTACAGCACCGTTCAACATGGCAAAACCGCCGCCGAGATCGCGTAAAGTGTAGTTGTAACCGGCTAAATTGTACTTGGCGCTTAAATTAAGTGGTTCCCAGCAGTTATTCTCTTTATTGTATACCTTCACATCGTGTACACGATATTTTATAGGTCCGCTTACCCAAACATCATATTCATCTTTAACAGTGGTGTTTTTTGTGGAGGTGTTAATTTTATATGTTAAGCCGGACACATGGAGGAAACTGCCATCTTCATTTGGCGTGTGACGAGTACTCCACTCTAACATATCCAATATCTGTTGACCCGTAACAGTTTGAAGACAAGCTACATTTCCGAAAGGATGCATATCCTTACAAGTTTTGTACGAAACATCGCCTGTAACAGCTTTGTTGCGAACGCCGCCGCCATTCATAATTGCAACATCCACATCAAGATCCATATTATCAAAGAGATAATAAAGTGCATCGGCTGCGAAATCACCTGAATTAGTTTCTTGACTGCGCACGAGACGGTTGTTTTCGCTGTCATAATTATCAAAAGTAACAGCAAATGAACCTATTTTTTGACCGAGTTGATTGTCGATTTTTTGAAGCCATTCGTCTTTTATTTTTCTCGTATCAGCGTCGCTGATTATTGAGGAATTTTGGTAAAACTCAGAAGATAAAGTATATCCGTCTTCTTCATTGCCCTCTAATTCGATAAAATCTGTAGAAATATCTCCTGTTTCCGAATCAATAACCATCATTCCTATTCTGTTAAAGTATTCACCTGTTTGTGTAAGGAGAACGTGGTTACCGGCTTTATCTTTTATTGATTTACCTTTTATAACAGTATGTGAATGACCGTCTATAAAAGCATCAAGACCGCTTAAACCGCTTATTGTTTCTTCGCTTGTCCATGGAGTAGACGAAGGATCTACACCTAAATGACCTAATGCAATAATTTTTGTAGCTCCGGCACTTTTGACTTCGTCTATTGCTTTTTGAACATCTTGACGAAGTGCGCTGCCATCATCACCGGCAGAAATATTGTATATAAATTCTCCGTGTTCATTCTGGAAATAGGCCGGAGTAGATTTTGAGAAAGTCTCAGGAGTTGTAACACCGATAAACGCAAGCTTTTCGTTACCGCAGTTAAATGTTACATAACTATCTAATACATTATCACCTCGAACACCATTTAAAACATGGTAAAAGTTACAAGATATGTAAGGGAAGTTTGCTCTGTCAATTGTATCCATGCATCCTTGCATATTGTAATCAAACTCATGATTTCCCAATGTGGCTACATCATAGCCTGCAGCATTCATTAATTTAATAATGCTTTCACCCTTATCCATAGAACCATACGCAGTTCCTTGAATATGGTCTCCAGCATCAGCCAAAAGTACGTACTTGTACTTTTTTTGCAAATCTTTTTTTATTGCTGCAATCACATCATAACTTAACTTTCCGTCGATGTATGTATGGACATCGTTTGTGTAAAGAATCACAATATCTTCTGATGGTGAGCTGTCAGCAAAAACTTCTGTTGCCGGTGTTAGGAAAACCAAAGTCATTATTATGCCTAAAATAAGACTGAATTTTCGTATGAGTGAGTGAGTTGACTTTTTCATAACTGCAACCTCCTAAATGGTATTACGTCAATTATTATAGTGGTTAATTTAAAAATTGGCAATTTAAAATGAAATAAAAGATATAAAAAGATATTATGGCATGATATACAGTCTTTGTTACTTGTCCCTTTTGTCCCTTTTGGGCGATTAGGGACAAAACTCCCAATTTAACTGCGGTGGTACAATAAAGTTGCGATGCATTGACTGCAATAATCACACCAAATCGAAAGTACAATCTTTAAATCTTTTGACTTTAGAGGTTATATTTTTCTTGCAATTTATCTCTTAAGGAAGTAAGATAGACATATCTTATTGAATAAAGAAATGTGAGGAAACATTTATGGCAAACAAAGAGAAAATAATTAAACTTTTTGAAAAACCTGGTGTGGAATACAGAGGAAAACCCTTCTGGTCTTGGAATGGCGAACTTGAAAAAGACGAGCTTATTCGTCAAGTTGCAATAATGAAAGAAATGGGTTTTGGCGGATATTTTATGCATTCACGCGCAGGACTGATTACAGAGTACTTAGGAGACGAATGGTTTGACCTTATAAATGCTGTGGCAGACGCAGGTACGGAAATGGGCATGGAGTCTTGGCTTTACGACGAAGACAGATGGCCAAGCGGCAGTGCAGGAGGTAAGGTAACCGTAGATGAACAGTATAGAATGAAACAAATCACAATGTACTGTCAGGATAAAGAAGCATATTTGCAAGCAAATGCTCTTCCCGGAGACAGTAACGATGAGCTTATTTCAATTTATGCGGCAAATATAGACGGTAAAGCTGTTTATGAGTATAAAGAGTGTAAAGATGAAGACGAACTTAAAGAAGAAATAAAAAAAGATTGCTACAATAAAGTTCTTCTTTTTAGAATAGATTTAAGAAAACCAAGCAGTGTTTACAATGGCACGACATACATTGACACGATGAGTCGCAAAGCAGTAGATAAATTTATTGAGCTGACACATGACGAATATAAAAAGCGTTGCGGAGACAGAATCGGTACAACAATTAAAGGTATATTTACTGACGAGCCTCACAGAGGTCATACACTCGATAATTATAGAGAAGCAGAAGGTTTGGCAACTTGTTCGGCAGCATATACGGACGACCTTTTTGATGAATTTATTAAAAGATACGGATATGATCTTAAACCTTTGTTGCCTGAGCTTTTCTACAGAAAAGACGGTAAGAGTGTACACAAGGTTAAAATTAATTATGTAGATCTTGCAAACAACCTTTTTGTTGAAAGATTTGCAGATCCCATAAATGACTGGTGTAATGATAATAACATGATTTTTACCGGTCACGTATTACACGAAGACAGTTTGACTGCACAAACAGCAACACAAGGATCTCTTATGAGATTTTACCCTCACATGACATATCCCGGTGTTGATGTACTCAGCGAAGGCAACAGATGCTATTGGATAGTGAAGCAACTTTCGTCTGCAGCAAGACAGGCAGGTCAAAAGTGGCTTCTTTCAGAGCTTTACGGATGTACAGGTTGGCAATTTGACTTTGCGGCTCATAAAGCAGTCGGAGATTGGCAGGCACTTTTGGGAATTAACTTCCGTTGTCATCATCTATCATGGTACACAATGGAGGGTGAATCAAAAAGAGACTATCCTGCAAGTATACTTCATCAATCAAAATACTATAAAGATTATGATTATGTAGAGTCATATTTTGCGAGATTTGGAGTTGTGATGTCACAAGGACGTCCTCTTTGTGATCTTCTCGTATTAAATCCCATTGAGACTTGCTGGGCCCTTATGTATCCGGGTTGGTCACATTGGGTTGGAACAAATCCTAACAACCATGAAATGGTGGGAATCGAACAAAGTTATGCCGCTTTATTCCACTATATTATGGGAGCGCAAATTGATTTTGATTACGGCGAAGAATACCTTATGGCTCCTTCTTATAAAGTAATAAAAGAAAACGGCAAAGCGCTGCTTTGTATCGGAGAAAGTAAATACAGCACTGTACTTATCAGTATAGCTTTAACAATACGTCCCACAACAGTAAAAATGTTAAAAGAGTTTTTGGATATGGGCGGTAAAGTTGTTTTTGCAGGAGACGTTCCTAAGTATGTAGACGGAGAAGAATCAAATGATGTAATTGAGCTTTCAAATCATAAGAATGCAAAAGTTGTTGATTTTGAAGCAAAAGCTATTGCAGATGCTGTTCGCGGTTCGTATGATATTCATGTTGAAGGTGAACGTTCTGATTCAGTATTCTTGCAAGCTCGCTATGATGACGAAACAAATCTTATATATGTTGGTATGATAAATACAGACAGAGAAAACGCAATCAGAAATCTTAAACTCGTTGTTAATAAGGCAGAGGATACATTTGATATTAAAGAGGGTGCAGTTTTTGCTGAAGAATGGGAGCTCACAAGTGGCAAGAGATTCAGCAAAGAAATTGTTTTTGAGGACGGCAAACCGACTGTGGCATTTGATCTCGAAGCTATAGGAGAGAAAGTTTTCGTATTCTCATTAGAAAAAGATGCATCACTTGAAGTAAAATCTGAGACAAGCGAAGTTGCTGTAAATAAAATCAGTGAAGATGCAGAGTTTGAATATAAGCTTGACGAAGCTAATGTTTGTGTTCTTGATTTTGCAAAATGGAGATTTAACGGCGGCGAGTGGCAGTCAGAGGATGAAGTCCTTAAAGTTGATGCAAAAATACGTGATTTGGTAGGTATAGAGCATAGAAGCGGTGATATGCTGCAACCTTGGTACGCTAAGAAGTATTGTAATGATGCATACGGCGACTTGGAAGTAGAATATGATTTCTATGCAGATGTTATACCTGAAGGTGAGTTGTTTGTTGCAGGAGAAAGACCTGAATTTTGCCAATACTATCTTAACGGCACAAAACTTGAATGCAGTGACATGTCAGACTTTTGGGTTGATATATGCTTCAAGAAAATGCCGATAAAGAAAGACCTTGTAAAAATCGGTAAAAATACAGTAACAGTTAAAACATTGTTTAAGAGAACAACAAATATAGAAGCACTTTATCTTGTGGGTAACTTTGGTGTACGAATAGAGAATGAAAACAAACGCGTTCTTGTTAAATTGCCCGAAAAATTAGGACTCGGTAACCTCAGAGAATATAACTTACCGTTCTATACAGGCTGTGTAACATATACGATACCTAATGATAAATTTAATAAAAATGCAGCTAAGAATGTTACAGAGCTTAATGGTTAC
The DNA here is from genome assembly GCA_017560765.1 of Clostridia bacterium. GTDB lineage: Bacteria > Bacillota > Clostridia > UBA1212 > UBA1255 > Egerieisoma. The sequence continues at coordinate 65,256 of JAFZEI010000031.1, forward strand.
TGTGCATCATTAGCTAAGGTATCACCTGCAGATGGCAGTGCAAAAGCAAAAATTCTTGCTTGGGCTCCATATGAGGCTGATGTTACAGATTGGGTAAGAGAAGGAAAAGACATAGATATCACTATGGTTTGCTCCAGACGAAATGTATTCGGACCTCTCCACTTGGTACCTGCAATTCAAAGTGCCTACGGACCTCCGCACTTTACAACAAGCGGCAAGTCATGGACATATAAATATGAATTGATAGACAGCCGTATTTACGGTATTACTATTAAAGAAAAGGAATAATTTGTTGGTTTTTTATGGCAACACAGTGGACTTTAGATCAAAAAAGAGCAATTGACGAATACGGCGGGAACATACTTGTTTCCGCCGCAGCCGGTTCAGGCAAGACAGCCGTTTTGATTGAAAGAATTCTCACAATTATTAAAGAAAAAACAGACATCGATAAGATGTTAATAGTGACTTTTACAAAGGCAGCAGCTGCGGAAATGCGTGAAAGGCTTTATGTGTCGTTGCAAAAGGAGTTGGACTCAGAAGAAATCACTCCTTCAATGGCAAGAAGACTTGCGCGCCAGCAGATGCTGCTTTCTAAGTCTTATATAACAACCATTGACTCTTTTTGCAAAAGTGTTGTGGCAGGAAATCCTGTTGAAAGCGGTTTTGATTCTTCTTTCAGATTAGCAGATACAGGAGAAATCGCTGTTATTCAAGCAGATGTGCTTGAACAAGTATTGGAGCGTCGATATAAAGAAAAGAGAAGTGAGTTTTTACATTTAGTAGAAAATATATGCTCATATAAAAGTGACGAACAGCTTGAATCACAAATATTGTCAATTTATAAATTTTCATTGAGTTATCCCGAACCGGAAAAGTGGCTTCAAGCTCAAAAAGAATCCTTTAATACAGATAAAATCGCCGATTTTGCAGAAACAATGTGGTGTAAAGAGCTTCTAAATGATTTATATGTATTTTTTGAGGCGAAAGGCGACGAGCTTTACAGGTGCTTGAAAACAAGTGAAGCATGGGGCATAGAGGAATACGAGAAAATGTTTTCTGATGATTATGAAAAAACAAACAGCGTAACACAGTTTTTAAAAGAAATCAGAGAAAACGGTCTTGGCAATGTAAAATGGGAAAATATATTTGAAAAAATATCAGGGATAAGCTTTAATACTGCAGCCAGAATATCTAAAAAAAAGATAGAGGAGTACGCAGAGGCTGCATTGAATATAATAGAAGAACTTAAAGAAAAAAGAAAAAAATGCCGCGAAAAGATAAATGAATTTACTAAGAAAAAAATGGGAAGCAGTGCTGCCGCTCCTATGGATGACATAAAAAATGTTCAGCAAGATATGTGTGAGCTGATAGATTTGGTAGAGGAGTTTTCAGCAGCATTCCGTAAGAAAAAGAAAGAAAAGCACATTGTGACGTTTGATGATATTTCCCACAGCGCGTATCAAGTGTTATCGGCAAAAGACAGCGAGGGAAACACGGTGCAAAGCGATGTTGCCAAAAGATACAGTAAATTGTTTGAAGAAGTTTATATTGATGAATATCAAGATACAAATGAGCTTCAAGACGCAATATTGTATTTGGTATCTCGCAATTTTAGTGAAGAAGAAGCGAATAAAGAGACACAAACACCTAATATGTTTATGGTAGGTGATGTAAAGCAGAGTATTTATGGCTTTAGACAGGCAAGACCTGACATTTTTACCGATAAGTACAAAAAATTCGGCAGAGGTGACAATCAAGGCAAGCTTATTGTGCTTAATAAGAATTTTAGAAGCAGACAAGGCGTAATAGATTCAGTAAACACGCTTTTTAAAAAGGTTATGACAGAAAATGTCTGCGGCATTGCATATAACGAGGATGAATATTTAAATTTTGGTGCAGCACATTATCCTCAAACACCTGAAGATGATGCTACAGAACTTTACCTTGTTAAAGGTGACAATGAATATGAAGCGCAAGTTGCGGCAGAGAAAATTAAAGAATTAATAGATAGCAAATATCAGGTTTTTGATAAAAATACGAAACAAATGAGAGATATACAGTATCGTGATATTGTTATACTTTTAAGAAGTCCGGGCGGTAAAACAAGCGGGGGCAAAACATACGTACAAAGTTTGGCAAAATTGGGAATACCGGCATATTCACCTGAAAGCAACGGCTTTTTTGCCAATGCTGAAATAAATATACTGCTTTCTTTTTTAAAAATCATTGATAATCCTTTGCAAGATATACATTTTGTGGCAACTATGCGTAATATTTACGGTTTTAGTGACAGTGATATTGCTGCAGTAAAGGTTGACAGTAAAAAAAGAAAAAGCAGTAAAGAAAAAACATTGCAAGAGAGTTTTTATGAAATGTGCAGAGAGTATTCCGTAAAAGGAGAACTTAAGCAAAATATAGAAATATTTCTTCGCAGGATAGAAGAATTAAGAAAAATATCTAAGCATGTTTCTGTATCTGAGCTTTTGTGGACACTAATGCACGAAAATCACTTTTATGAGCATTTATCTGCCGGCCCAATGGGAGAGCTTCATGTAGCCAATGCAAATGTGCTTTATGCACACGCAATAAAATATGATGGAGACATTAATAAAGGTTTGTTCAGATTCCTTTATTTCTTTGATAACCTCAAAAAGAAAAGTGATATGAGTGAGGCTGCCGGCGTGTCAGAAGGTATGAATGTTGTAAGAATTATAAGCATTCACAAGAGCAAGGGACTTGAGTATCCTGTAGTCATACTCAGCAATGCAGGTAAAGATTTTAATTTGAGAGAGCTAAGAGAGCCTGTATTAAAACATCGTCTTTTGGGATTGGGCCCTACTTGCTATTTAGAAAATGAAAGAGTAAAATATCCTACAGTTATGAAGTCTTGCGTGGGACGAAGGCTGATTGCCGACAGTAAAGCAGAGGAAATGCGAGTGCTTTATGTTGCTATGACTCGCGCGGCAGAAAAACTGATTATAACGGGAAAAATAGATGAAGATTTCCAAGAATATATTCAAAAGATGAAAAATGACTGTTCAGCAGTTACGGGAAATCCGTTGGAAAACAGTATCATGGAGTCCAAAAATTTCTTAGATTGGATTACAATGTCTGAATGCGTAGAAGAGAATCATATCTATTTCTGTGAAAAGAAAGAAGATGAAGAGGATTTAGAGGAAAATCAGCAGGAAGATATAATCAGAGTAATCCCTCAGCCTAAAATGACTTTTTACAAACAAGAAGACGATATTTGTGAAAGGAGTTTGCCAGCAAAAATTTCTGTGTCTGAGCTAAAAAGACTGTCATTGGAGCAAGAGGATAGCTACGCGGAGCAGCTGAATTCCGTAGCCAAAAGAGTCATAATGGACGAAATACCTGACTTAGAAGAGGCGAGCCACAGCTCAAAACTGACTGCGGCGCAAAAGGGTACGGCGGTACACACTTGTATGCAGCTTACTCAATACAACAAAATCCGCGGACTTACTTTAGAAGAAGCAGAAAGCTACGCGGAGGAATTGATTCTTGATGCGCAAGATAAGGGCTTTTTGGATAGAGCTCAAGCAGAAAGTATAAACAGAAAAATGCTTGCAAAATTTTACACAAGTGAGCTTGCAGAAAGAATTGCACGAGCTGATGAAGTGATGAAGGAGATTCCGTTCACACAGTTAGAGGAAGTAAACGCAGAAACGATAGCTGTACAAGGCGTGATTGACTGTATAATAAGAGAGGGCGACAAATATACGGTAATTGATTTTAAAACAGATGAAGTGCCTGATGCAGAAAAGTACAGGGAGCAGCTTGATTATTATGCTAAGGCAGTAAAAAAGAGCTTTGGAGAAGAACCGCAAAAGCTCGTATACTTTATAAAATATAACAAACAGGAGCTACTATAAAATGGAAGAACTCAGATTGCAAAAATATTTGGCACAGTGCGGCGTATCATCAAGACGAGGTGCGGAACAAATTATACAAGAGGGCCGTGTAACGGTTAACGGTACTGTTGTGACAGAAATGGGTATAAAAGTAAAAAAAGGCGATAAAGTTACTGTTGACGGACAAATTGTAAAACAGGAGAAAATTAAATACTATATACTTCTAAATAAGCCAGCAGGAGTATTATCTTCTGTTAAGGATGATAGGGGAAGGGAATGTGTCGTGGATTTAATAGAAGGTATAGATGCAAGATTGTACCCTGTGGGCAGACTTGACTATGATACAACGGGACTTTTGCTTTTGACTAACGACGGAGACTTTATGCAAAGGGTAACACATCCTTCTTTTGAAATATGGAAAACATATCAGGCAGTCGTAAAAGGAGTGCCTACGGAGACTGATGTAAAGCGATTTGCAGAGGGTATTATGCTTGATGACGGCAAAACTCTCCCTGCTGTTCTTGATGTTGTGGGATATAAGGGAAACAATGCAATAGTAGAAGTCAGCATAAGAGAAGGCAGAAACAGACAGGTAAGAAGAATGCTTGAACGCATAGGACATCCTGTTAATTCGTTGAAAAGAATTAGCTTCGGCTCTTTAGAACTTGGTGATTTAAAGCCGGGAAAATGGCGTCATGTACAGCCTGAGGAAATAGCAAGGCTTACGGAGGAACGGTGATTTTTTGAATTTAAGACGTTTTCTTTTTTGGAAAAAGAATAAAAAAGCAGCAGAGAAAGAAAAACTCCCTGAAAAACTGGAGCTGGCAATGGGCGGCAAACCGGAGGGTGATTTTAACGGAGTAAAAACAGATTACACTGACGATTTTAAGTTCGGTGAAGTTTGGCTTGCCGTAAAAGATAAAAAGTTATACAAATACTGTGATGATGTTGTTGATGTATTTGATATAAAAGAAGGCGATGAGCTTTTTGTGGATGTTGCCGCAACTTCTGTATCACTCGTATTAAAGCGAGAAGAAGAACAAAAGCTTATATGCAGAGGTACAAATACTGTAAACAGATTTCTCGGAGAGTTTGCAGGTAAAGTTAATAAAGAGCTTAACGGTGAGAATTTCGAAATGCCGGAAGGCGAAAATGCTCCGCATGGCGGACGAGGCGGTCACAGGCGCGGAGGTCATGGCGGCCCCGGAGGCCACGGAGGTAACGGAGACTGTTGCCCAAAATGCGGACGTCCGTATAAAGACGCAACGCGTACTTGTCCTCACTGTATGGACAAAATGAGCCTTGTAAAAAGATTGTTTTCTTATGCATGGAAATATAAGGGCTACATTATAGCAATAGTTTTTTTTACTTTGATAAGTGCGCTTTTGCAAGTGGTTACGCCGTACATACACGGTACTGTATTTTTTGATCAAGTTTTAAAAGAAGGGCATCCTCACTACGGTAAAATATTTGAACTTGTAGGTTTTCTTATTTTATTGCAATTTATTTCTACTTTCGTGACAATTATATACGGCAGAGCAAATTCTAAATTTGCAAACGAAGTAGTATATGATTTAAAAACGGATGTTTTTTCATCCATGCAAAGACTTTCAATAAAATATTTTACAGACAAAGAAACAGGTGCTTTGATGACAAGAGTTAATTCCGACGCTGAAGAAGTACAGTGGTTTATGTTGGATGGCATTCCGTTTCTTATAGTTAACATAATGAAACTTCTTGGAATAGCAGCGATTATGCTGGTAATTAAGCCTTCGATTACGCTGATGATATTGATTCCTGTACCGTTTATTATACTTTTCTTTTATAAGTTTATGCCGAAATTTCACAGACTGTATTCAAAGAGCTTCAGAAAAAGAAGCGACATGACAGCCAGAATGAATGATTCTTTTACAGCAGTAAGAGTTGTAAAGGCTTTCGGCAAAGAAGAAACAGAAAACAAGTCTTTTGCAGTTACAAGCCGCGATTTCGGCGACACTCAGGCGGAAATACAGACTAAGTCAGGCACAGTTTTTCCCCTTGTCAGTCTTGCTATGTGGTCAGGTTCAATGTTTATATATGTTATGGGTGGTTTGCTCATAATAAGCGGCAAGATGGGATTCGGAACGCTCACCTCCTTTGTAGGTTATGTGGGAATGATTTACGGTCCTCTTGAGTGGATGGCAAATACAGTTCAAAAGCTCACGGCAGCCTTGAATTCTGCCAACAGAATTTTTGAAATTATAGATGCGGAGTCTGTTATAGCAGAAAAAGAAAATCCAAAAATTATAAAAGATTTTAAAGGTGAAATAACATTTGAAAATGTTGATTTCAGCTATGTGCCAAACAGGCCTGTGCTTAAGGATATATCCTTTAAGGCAGCAGCAGGAGAACATATAGGAATAGTAGGCCCGTCGGGAGCCGGTAAGTCCACTCTTATAAATTTGATTGCCAGATTGTATGATACTGATTCCGGCACCATAAAGTTTGACGGAATAGACATACGCGAGCTTTCACTAAAGTGGATTCATGACCAAGTCGGCACAGTATTACAGGATACGTATTTGTTTATGGGTACGGTGTTTGATAATATAGCGTATACAAAGCCGGATGCCACACCTGACGAAGTAATCAATGCTGCTAAAATGGCAAATGCACACGATTTTATTATGAAAATGGAAGATGGCTACGACACATGGATAGGAACGGGAGGCAAAGGTCTTTCCGGCGGCGAACGTCAAAGAATTTCTTTGGCAAGAGCTATTCTTAAAAAACCTAAAATATTAATTCTTGATGAAGCCACTTCTGCTGTAGATACACAAACGGAGCTGCACATTCAAAGAGCCCTTGAAATGCTGTCGAAGGGCAGAACTACATTTAATATTGCCCACAGACTGTCCACATTGAGAAATGCAGACAGACTTATAGTAATCGAAAACGGTAATTTGGTGGAAATGGGCACACATGCGGAAATATATGCTTTAGAGGGTGTTTATTTCAAATTGTATCAAATACAAAAAGATGCACTTAAAATGAGAGGCTTAGAGGAGGCTGGTTCTTAAATGGATAATACAATACAGGATATTTCAACAGTAAATTATCTTAAAGATGAAGACGTTGTTTTTGAAAAAACAACAGGCGGATTTTTGAGCATAAAAATAGGGGATAAAGAATATAAGCGAGTAATGCTGCAAAGAGCATTTCCGTTGTCTAAGCCAGCAAAGTTTATTTCCGTAAGAGAAGTCAGAGAGGATAGAGAACCGGGAGAGGAAATAGGCGTTATAGAAGATATTGCCAAGCTGTCAGCAGAAAAGCGCGCTCTCGTAGAAGAAGAGCTGACAACGAGATATTTTACCCCGGTAATATTGCAAATTACCAAGCTTAAAGATGAACGAGGTTTTGTATATATTGAGGCAGAAACTTCCTCGGGACCTCGTAAAATAACAGCACATAATAATTCTTCAAGCTTTATACGGCTTTCTGCAGGAAGGGTGCTTATAGTAGATGTGGACGGTAACAGATTTGATATTCCCGATATGACACTGCTTGATAAAAAGAGCATACGGAATCTGGAGGTTGTGGTGTAATGACGCTTTTTTTTGAATTGCCTGCATGGGTGACGGATATTGTGGCAGATAAGTATCCGTCAGAGAAAATGCTTTATGCAATACCGTGGGATTTGAATGAAAAGGATGAGTTTTCAAATGGATTCTGTGTTGTTACAGAAAGAAACTTCTTATTCATTGAAGGCTTTGAGGTAAAAAAAGAAATATTGATAGATGCATTTGAGGACTTTAAAGTAAATCCCATGAGCGGGGCAGGCATACTTGAAGCAAAAGCAGTTCTTACAGGGGAGGACGTGTATCTGGCGCGTTTTTCAATGGAACATTTGGCAAGGTATGCCACAATTGCACAAAAGACCAATATGAGGCATACGGGAAAAGTAACTCAGATGAGAGAAGAACCGGACCTTAAATGTCTTAAATGCGGCAGACCGTACCCAAAAGGAACTACTATTTGCCCCAAATGCGTAAAAAAAGGCACAATACTTAGCAGACTTTTAAAAATGACTGTAAAATATTGGCGCAGACTTGCAATCGCAGGTGTTTTTCTGTTGCTGATATCAGGTCTTAATATATTGTTGCCGGAAATTTATTCCAAAATTGTAAATCAAGTTTATATGGTACCTACTCCCGAAGCAGGAGAGTTAAACGGAATACTTACCGTTTTTGCACTTTTACTTATTTCATACTTTACCTGTAGAGTAGCTGTTGCTGTAGTATCCATTTTCAGAGCCAGAATATTGGCGAAACTAAGCAGTGATATTGCGCATGATTTAAGAATTCAAGTTTTTGAGCATATCCACCAAATGTCAGTGGGCTTTACAAATGAGCACAAAACAGGAGATTTAATAAGTCGTGTAACAAATGATACTACGAGAGTAAAGAATTTTATACAGTCAGAGGCAGTCGAATGCATAAACCAGGGGCTGACATTGATGGCAGTAGGCGTTTATATGCTTTTGATTGACTGGAAAATGGCACTTGTGGTTATTCTGCCGGCTCCCCTTATTGTGCTTGCAATGAGAGGTTTTCACAGAAAAACACATAAAGTGTACCGCCGATTGTGGAAATTATCGGGAAAAAGCAATTCCGTATTACAAGACATACTAAGCGGTATACGAGTAGTTAAAACGTTTGGTACAGAAGAAAAAGAAATAGAACGATATAAGTCGGTTTGCACTACATACAAGAAGCTTTGTATAAGTAACGAGATTTTCTGGACTACCGTACAGCCTCTTGTGCGTGTGCTTACGCAAATCAGCCACCTGGCACTTATGCTCATAGGCGGCATATACATTCTCGACGGAAAGATGGACGCAGGTACTTTGGTGCAGTTTACAACGTATGCGACTATGATTTACGGACCTATCAATTATATGATTTCGTTGCCTAAATCTATTGCAGACGCCGTTGCGGCAGCTGCCAGAGTGTTTGATATACTTGATAACGAGCCTGATATTAAAGATGAAAAGGATGCTGTGGAGCTTGATATAAAGGGCGACGTGGAATATCAGAATATGTTTTTCGGATATAAGTCGTATAAGACAGTATTAAAAGACGTTAATTTGTCAGTAAAAAGCGGCGAGATGATAGGACTTGTAGGCCATTCCGGCTCCGGAAAGAGTACAATGATAAACTTGTTGTTAAGGTTTTACGACCCTGATTCAGGCAGGATTACGATTGACGGAGTTGACCTTAAAAATATATCTCAGAGGTATATAAGAAATCAAATCGGCGTTGTTTTGCAAGAAACTTTTCTTTTTAGCGGAACTATTTTTGAAAATGTTACTTATTCAAAGCCGGATGCAACATTAGAAGAAGTTATACAAGCTTGTAAGCTTGCAAACGCACACGATTTTATCATGAAGTTTCCGGATGGTTATGATACGAGGGTTGGACAAAACGGACAGACTCTTTCGGGAGGAGAGAAGCAACGTATTGCTATTGCCAGAGCGGTAATTCACAATCCTCGCATATTGATTTTGGATGAAGCGACTGCTTCTCTTGATACAGAGAGCGAAAAACAAGTTCAGGAGGCCTTGCGCCGACTTGTAAAAAACAGAACTACATTTGCAATTGCTCATCGCTTGTCAACACTTAAATTTGCTGACAGGCTTGTGGTACTTGACCACGGAAAAGTGGCAGAATCCGGCACTCACGACGAGCTTTTAAAAGCAAAAGGAATTTATTACGGTCTTGTTCTTGCGCAACTTAATATGACGAGGTTGGTAGGGCAGGAAGAAATTTCCGAAGATGAATATTTAAGCGGAGAATAAACACGAAAAATATTTCGTGTTTGCCATTGCATTTTTTTGTTGGATGGGTTACAATGTAGTCGTTACGGATCGAAAGTTTTTATTTTTTAAGGAGGTTTCTTATATGGCTGAGCAGCTTGACGATAAGAGAATAGAAGAGAAGAGAAAAGCGTTAGAGAATGCCATTGCAACTATAGATAAACAGTTTGGTAAGGGCGCAGTTATGAAGCTGGGCGACAATGTGAGCATGAATGTAGATGTTATTTCTACAGGAGCTTTGGGACTTGACTTGGCTTTAGGCGTAGGAGGACTTCCGAGAGGAAGAATTATAGAAATATACGGTCCTGAGTCATCAGGTAAAACAACAGTTGCGCTTCATGTTATTGCAGAGGCACAAAAAAACGGCGGTGACGCTGCGTTTATTGATGCAGAACATGCCCTTGATCCCGTATATGCAAAGGCTCTTGGTGTAGATATTGATAATTTGATTGTGTCGCAGCCTGATACAGGCGAACAGGCTCTTGAGATAGCAGAGGCTCTCGTTCGCAGCGGCGCAATAGATGTTATAGTAATTGACTCGGTAGCAGCACTTGTGCCCAAGGCTGAGATTGACGGAGAAATGGGAGATTCCCATGTAGGTCTTCACGCAAGACTTATGTCACAGGCGTTGAGAAAGCTCTCCGGTGTTATCAACAAATCAAAGACAACAGCGATTTTTATTAACCAGCTTCGCGAAAAGGTGGGCGTTATGTATGGCAATCCGGAGGTTACAACGGGAGGACGTGCGCTTAAGTTTTATGCATCTGTAAGACTTGATATCAGAAAAGTTGAGGCAATAAAAAGCGGCACGGAGGTTGTCGGTAACAGGACTCGTGCCAAGGTCGTTAAGAATAAGGTCGCACCGCCATTTAAAGAGGCAGAGTTTGATATTATTTACGGAGAGGGCATATCAAAAGTAGGTTCTATAATAGATGTTGCCGTAATGTACAATATAATCAATAAAAGCGGCGCATGGTTTTCTTATGAGGATCAGCGCATAGGTCAGGGAAGAGAAAATGTTAAGATTTATCTTAAAGAACACCCTGAATTAATGCAAGAAATTGACGCGAAGGTTCGCGCCGCTGTTAAAGATAAGAACAATATAAAGTAATCACTGTATGAGCAGAATACAAATTGTTTCCAGCTTAAGATCTTCTGACGATTTGTTTTTCACCGTTACATTCAGTAGCGGTGAAAAGCTTAATTTTACGGCAGAAGAAGCTTTTGAATATGGTTTGTATCTTGAGGGAGAATTCATAGAAAATTTCGAAAATGTGTGTACGGTTGTTTTGGCTAAGCGTATGATGGCATTTGCCGCATCATACGTTTTGTTTTCTATGAAAAGTATTTCTCAAGTAAAAACCAAGCTTGAAGAATATTGCAAAAAAGCGGAGATTGAGTATGATTGGCTGCAGTTTTCTGAGTCTGCCGTAGAAGAAGCATTGAGACGTCTCAGAGAATCAGAGTATATTAATGACGAAACGTATTCGCGCAGATATACAAATACAACATTAAAAAGTAAGCCTGTATCAAAAGCGGCACTTCTTAATGAACTTGTATATAAAAAAGGTATTGATAGAGAAATTGCAGAAAAAACAGTCGAAGAAATATATGCAAACGACCATAATATTTCTGACGGTGAGAATGCATACAGATTGCTCAAAAAGAAAACAGGCGGCAATATTCCGTATGGTGATGATAGCGTTGCGAAGAAAGAGCTGGCAAAGCTGTACAGATTTGCCGGTGCAAAGGGTTTTTCTTACAGAGATATAGAAGAAGCTTTGTCAAGAATAAGAGAAGAGAATAATTAAATTCAAATCGGGAGTGAGAACTATGGCTAAAAATAATACGATTTCCATTGTTTCGTTAGGGTGCGCAAAAAATCAAGTTGATGCAGAAATAATGTTAGGCTTGCTTAAAGATGCAGGTTTTGATATTACCGAGAATAAAGACGAAGCCGATGTCATAATAGTTAATACGTGCGGCTTTATTGAGAGTGCTAAAACGGAGGCTATAGAGGCGATTCTTGAAGCGGCAGAGTATAAGCATTCTGCAAATTGCAAAGCTGTTATCGCAGCCGGATGTTTAACACAAAGGTATGCCGAGGACGTTATACAGCAGATGCCTGAGGTCGATGCTGTGCTTGGTATTAACGGATATGACAAGATAGTAGACGCAGTAAAAGAGTGTCTTGATGGCAGAAGATATGATTTTTATGAATATACGGGCGATATATCGTATATTGATTCTGCCAGAATATTATCTACACCTAAGGGCAGTGCATATATAAAGATATCTGAGGGTTGTGACAACAGGTGTGCATACTGTGCAATACCCGATATAAGAGGGCCATTTAGGAGCAGAACTATGGAGTCTGTTGTAAGCGAGGCTAAAAGGCTTGCTGAGGCAGGTGTTAAGGAGCTTGTGGTAGTGGCACAAGATACTTCTCGTTACGGTAAGGATTTGTACGGCAGACCTGTATTGTCAAAGCTTTTATATGAATTAGATAAAATTGATGGTGTTGAGTGGATAAGAGTGATGTATTTATATCCTGATGAGATTGCTTCAGAGCTTATTACAGCTATGAAAGAGTGTAAAAAGGTTGTTCCTTATGTGGATTTACCTTTGCAACATATAAATGGCAGAATTCTAAATGCCATGAACAGGAGAGGAACACCTGAGGATATTAAGGCTGTGCTTAAGAGCTTTAGGGAAGAATTACCGGATTGTGTGATACGAACATCTGTCATAGTTGGATTTCCCGGTGAAACGGAGGCGGAATTTAAAGAACTTTTAGAGTTTGTTAAGGATATCCGATTTGATAGGCTAGGCGCTTTTTGTTACTCCCCGGAGGAGGGTACTCCTGCAAGTACCATGAAAAATAAAATACGCAAAGCAGTCAAAGAAGCAAGATATAACAGAATTATGGAGTGTCAGCAACCTATTTCCCGGGAAATAAACGAGGCAAGAGTCGGGAACGTATACGATGTTCTCGTGGAGGGAGTTTCTGATGACGGTATTTTTTATTATGGCAGAAGTTATGCAGAAGGTCCCGATGTGGATGGTAAAATTTATTTTACTGCAAATGATCCTCTTAATGTAGGAGACATGGTTAAAGTGAAAATATTAATTGCAGAGGAATACGATTTGACAGGATGTCAAATATGAGTATAATATTTCTTTGTATAAATTGTAAAAGATTTCCTTAAGAGGAGTGTTATAAAGTGAATTTACCTAATAAACTAACTATTACAAGACTTATACTGGTTGTTGTGTTTGCTTTTTTTGCTTTCCCGTATCCGTCTGTAATTGAAAATCTTGTAGACGGTACAATTTTTGACATATTAAGACCGTATTTAGCATTGATAATTTACATTATTGCATCTGTTACAGATGCCGTTGACGGACATATTGCAAGAAGAGACAATCTTGTAACCGATTTTGGTAAGTTCCTTGATCCCATTGCTGATAAGCTGCTTGTTTCTGCAGCGCTGTTGGCACTTTGTAATGTAAGTATAATGTATCTCTGGGCAACACTTGTGATTCTTGCTCGAGAATTTGTTGTTTCGGGAATAAGAATGCTTGCAGCAAGTAAGGGTAACGTTATTGCTGCCGGTAAACTTGGCAAATTAAAAATGATATTTCAAACAGTTGCAATAATAACTCTGTTTGTAGCAGGCATTGTTCCTACAGGACTTTGGTCAGGTTTTGAGATTATTCAAGACATTATTTATTTTGCGGGAAATATTATTATGGTTGGTGCGGTTGTACTTACAATTGTATCCGGCGTGGAGTATGTAAAAAATAACATTGAGGTGCTCTCTTTGAATAATAAATAAAGAAAGGCAAAAAGTGAATGGTTATTTTGGTAGATGCAATGGGCGGAGATAACGCTCCCGACGCGATTGTAAAAGGTTGCGTGGATGCTCTGAACGAGCGCGAAGGTTTTGATATAACGCTTATAGGGGACGAAGATAAAATCAAAAATGTTTTATCTAAAGAAAATTATCCTTCTGCGCGTATAAGAATAAAACATACTACGCAGATTATTATGAATGAAGACATCCCTACAAAGGCAGTAAGGGAGAAAAAGGATTCTTCAATGGTGGTCGGTTTTAGAATGCTTAAAGCAGGCGAAGGTGATGTTTTTGTTTCTGCCGGCAGCACAGGTGGTTTGCTTGTGGGTTCTACGACAATAGTGAAAAGATTGCCTAATATTGACCGCCCTTGTCTTGGTACGATAATTCCGGCAAAAGGCGGCAGGATGATTCTTGTTGATTCCGGTTTGAATATTTCTTGTAATCCGGAGAGGTATAAGAATTATGCGCGCCTTGGTGCTGCTTATATAAAGGCTCTTTTTAACGAAGATAATCCAAGGATAGGACTTGTAAATATTGGCACAGAAGAAGAAAAAGGCCCCGATGTTATCAAAGAGGCAAATGTCCTTTTAAAGGAATCTTCGCTTAATTACATAGGCTATCTTGAGGGTAAAGACTTATTCGAAGGAAAGGCAGATGTTGTTGTGACTGACGGGTTTACGGGTAATGTTATTCTTAAGCTTATCGAAGGCACTTCAAAGTATATGTTTTCTGAGATAAAAAATATTTTATCTAAAGGCATAAAAACAAAAATCGGAGCTATTTTTGTTAAAGGTAGTCTAAAGGATTTTAAAAACAAAATGGACCCTGATTTAAATGGCGGAGCACCTATTCTCGGCGTTAACGGGCTTGTTATTAAAAGTCACGGCAGCTCAAATGCCAAAACTATTAAGCATGTAGTTATTAAAGCATGCGACCTTGCAAATACTTCGTTTTTGGAGGATATAAGGTTAAATTTTGAAAAGTTATAATTATATAATTATATATAAAAAAGAAAGGATTGGTCATAATGTTTGATAAGGTAAAGGAGATTGTAGTTGAACAGCTTGGTGTTGACGAGGATTCAGTGACAATGAGTTCATCTTTTATAGATGATTTGGGAGCAGATTCCCTTGATATTGTAGAGCTTATCATGGCTTTTGAGGATGCCTTCGATGTTGAAATTCCCGATGCTGATGCAGAGAAGATTTCGACAGTGGGCGACGCTGTTGATTACATTAAAAGTGTAAGAAATTAATTTTTTCTAAAAGAATTTTTATGATAACCGATATTTCGAAATTAGAAGAGCGTATAGGTTATAGCTTTCACAATCAAGATTTGATTGTGAAAGCACTTACTCATACGTCGTATGTAAATGAACATGCTTCTAAGAAAGTAAAGATTGATAGCAATCAACGTCTTGAGTTTCTGGGAGACTCTGTTCTCAGCACGGTTATAAGCACATATTTGTACAAGCATTTTACCTCTATGAACGAGGGTAATATGTCAAAATTGCGGGCTTCTGTTGTTTGTGAGACATCTCTTGCCGAGATGGCGAGAAGTATATGCTTGCAGGAATATTTGCTTTTAGGTCGCGGAGAAGAGCTTACCGGAGGTCGTGACAAACCTTCTATACAAGCAGATGCATTTGAAAGTTTACTGGCTGCCATATATTTGGATGGCGGCTTTGAGTGCGTGTCTGAAATTTTAATAGACAGGCTTGATATGGGAAGTTGTATAAGAAAGCATGCCCAAACATATGAAAATACTGATTACAAAACAAAATTACAAGAGTCGATTAATACTAATGTTGCAGATATTCTTTATGAAATCTGCGGTGTGGAAGGCCCTGCTCATGACTGCAGATATTTTGCACAGGTTATTGTGTCACAAAAAAGCAATAATTTAACAAAAACAGCAAAAGGTTCCGGACGCAGTAAAAAAGATGCGGAGCAACAAGCTGCTAAGGCTCTTTTAATTAAACTTGGACTTATATGATGAGGTAAAAAATATGATAAAAGTAACTGTTTGGAATGAATTTGTACATGAAAAAACAGACGATAACATCAAAAAAATATATCCTGATGGTATTCATAAGGTAATAGCTGATTTTCTCGGCAAAAATGATGATATGGTTATAAGAACAGCAGTTCTTGGTGACCCTGAACACGGACTGACCGACGAAGTTCTTAATAATACTGATGTACTGATTTGGTGGGGGCATATGTGCCATCATGAAGTAAGTGATGAGGTTGCAACCAAGGTTAAAGACCATGTTCTTCGCGGAATGGGTTTTATTCCTTTGCATTCGGCACATATGTGTAAACCTTTTATGGGACTTATGGGAACGAGCTGCACTCTCAAGTGGCGAGACGGAGACCGTGAACGTATGTGGTGTGTTGATCCCGGTCATCCTATTGCACAGGGAATACCTGAAACTTTTGTGCTTGAACCTGAGGAAATGTACGGAGAATTCTTTGATATACCGAAGCCGGATTCCATAGTATTTTTAAGTTGGTTTAGGGGTGGAGAAGTTTTCCGTTCCGGTTGCACGTTTACAAGAGGGTATGGCAGGATATTCTACTTTAGACCCGGCCACGAGGCGAATCCTTCATATTACAATGAGTATGTTCAAAAAATAATTACAAATGCCGTAAGATGGGCTTGCCCGACTAAAAAACTGGCAGCCATTACTTGTCCTGATGTTCCTCCTGTAGAATGCTCATAATACCGATTTTTGTGCCGCATGCAGGCTGTCCTCATGATTGTTGTTTTTGCGATCAAAAGAAAATAAGCGGACACAAGGAGCCTCCTTCGGCAGAGGAAATAAAAAAAACTGTTGACACTTATCTGGACATCATAAAAAATTACAGTGTTGTCCAGATTGCTTTTTTCGGCGGGAGTTTTACGGCGATTCCTCGTGAAATGCAGGAAATGTTTTTAAAAACAGTTAATCCGTATATCAAAGATGGTCTGGTTGATTCTATACGTCTTTCAACGCGTCCTGACTATATTGACGGGGAAACATTATCCATGTTAAAAGAACACTCTGTAAAAACCATTGAACTGGGAGCTCAGTCTATGGATGATGATGTTTTGCTGGCGTCCGGCAGAGGACATACGGCAGCCGATACTGCATGTGCTGCGGATTTAATACGAGCTTACGGATTTGAACTTGGACTTCAAACTATGACCGGTTTGCCCGGAGCTTCTTATGAGAGTGATTTGTATACTGCAGACAGGATTATTGAATTAAAACCACAAATTGTAAGAATTTATCCTACTGTTGTAATACGCGATACGTTCTTGCATAAAATGTATGATAAGGGTATATATAAACCGCCCTCTCTTGAAAAAACCGTTGACTTGTGTGCTGAATTGATGGTAAAATATACAAATAAAAATGTTAAAGTTATTCGTATGGGACTTCAATCTTCTGATGGCATAAGCATCGGAGGAGATATTGTTGCAGGGCCTTATCATCCTGCTTTCGGTCAACTTGTAAAGTCGCGTATTGCCTATGATAAATTGGCAAAAATGGCTGAAATTGAGCGGGCAAACAGTGTTGATGGCAATGAGAGCGGAGTTTTTACTGCAAGCGTTCCGTACAAGGAGTTGTCTGATTATATAGGACAGAAAAATCAAAACGTGATTAAACTTAAAGAACAATTTGGTTACGAAAAAGTGATTATTAAGCCTATAAATTGACATACTTTTTTTGACAAAATGATATATAATAATTATATCGACTATTTAATAAATGTGTGGTGTGGAGTTTGGCAAAAGAGGTTTTTAGTAGATTCGAAGTAAAATATGCAATTAATACAGCAAAAAAAGACATTTTAATCGCCGCTCTGCAAGAATATATGGTTGCCGATAAGTATAATGTAGGAGGTAACCCGTATACGATATGCAATATTTATTATGATACTGATGATAATTATCTTATTCAAGAATCAGTGTCAAAGCCTGTATACAAAGAAAAATTGCGTCTGAGAGGTTATGGCGTTCCTAATCCGGGAGATTTGGTTTTTTTGGAGATAAAAAAGAAATACAAGGGTGTTGTTAATAAAAGAAGAACAAGACTGGAACTCGAAGAAGCGATGCGCTTTACTTTGTCGGGAGAGATACCGGAGCAAAAACCTTACATTAACTCGCAAGTAATGAATGAAATTAAATATTTCATGAGTATATATGATCTAAAACCTAAGCTTTATTTGGCGTATGACAGATTAGCTTTCTTTGACAAGAACGATTCAGAATTCAGAGTTTCATTTGATACTAATATCAGAACGCGTCGCTATGACCTTAGGTTAGATGCCGGGGATTACGGCGAGCAAATGTTTGATGATGTTTGGCTTATGGAGGTAAAAATAAACAAAAATTTACCTTTGTGGTTCACAAGATTATTAGATGAAAATGAAATATACCATAGCTCGTTTTCGAAATACGGTACTGAATACGCTCGGCTTGTTGGGCAGGGCAGATTTGAAAATGCAAATGAATTGCGCAGTGCAATTTTATAAAATATAATTGGAGGATAAATGATGGACAATTTCTTTAAAAGCATTCTTGATGCTGAATCTACAATAGATACTTCTATTGATTTTAAAACTTCGCTGTTTGTTGTTATTGCGGCTTTTGCTGTGGGAATTATTGCCAGTGCGGCATATATGCTTGCATCCGGAAAAAGAGGCGCTTTTTCACAAAATTTTATGCTTACACTTGTAGCTTTGCCGCCTGTTGTTTCTATTATTATTCTTGTTGTCGGTTCAAGTATAGCCGGGGCATTTTCGTTGGCCGGAGCATTTTCGTTGGTTCGTTTCAGAAGTGCACCGGGAGATCCTAAGGATATTGTTTATGTTTTCTTGGCTTTGGCAGGCGGTTTTGCTTGCGGACGAGGATACATAACATTTGCTTTGTTTACTGTTATTTTAATTAGCCTTGTTATGATTGCTCTTACACGCACAGGCTATGGTAAACAGCGTATGAATGTACGTAAGCTTCGAATCAAAATTCCTGAAAATCTTAATTATACAGACGCCTTTAATGATATTCTTGACAAGTATACAAAGAATTACGAACTTGAAAGAATTAAGACTATTGACTTAGGAGCTTTGTTTGAGCTTACATATCACGTTACTTTAAGTGCAAACATAGATGAAAAGCAGTTTATAGATGAACTTCGTTGCCGCAATGGTAACCTCACGATTATACTTACTGCAATTGATGATAAAACGAGCTTTAAAGCATAAAAGCGTTTATACACAAATATCATTTTTAATGATATTGAATTTTGCTTTGCCTATACCGCTTACCAAGAGTAGGTCTTCAATTTTTTTGAAGTTGCCGTGTTCCTCTCGGTAAGCGATTATTTTTTTTGCCGTTGATTCTCCTATGCCGCTAAGTTTCGTTAGTTGTGTTAATTCGGCTGTATTAATATTGATTTTTAAAGCTTCCTTTGACGGTGTTTGTACAGGCGGAATGCAAAGGGGTGTTTCACCAATACGGGGAATATATATCTTTGAGCCGTCTGTGACAAAGGACGCCAAATTTACAGATGTTAAGTCGCAATCGTTAAGCAAGCCTCCTGCAGCATCAATTACATCCGCAAGTCTTGCGTTTTCTTCTACAGAAACAAGTCCCGGTTTTGCAACAGCGCCGCTGATGTGAATCAGTATATGTTTTTTTACAGAATTATCAATTTCAATTTTTTCGGGGGTTGCCGTATTGCTTAAAACTGCATGTGTAGAAACGGACTTTTGAGTTCTTGTTGTATGTTCACTATTAATAATCAGTCCTATTATGACACATGAAAGGCCTGCGACAATAATTAAAACAAATTGCCACAGAGCAGGAATGGTATACACTTTGCCAAACAGGCGTATTCTCTTGTCTTTGATTTTTAAACCTATAAAATTGAATTTCATTTAATCCTCTCCCACAAAAGTAATACTGTAAGAAACAATTATTTATTATACAATCCATTTGCAAAAAGAGTAATTTCCCGGGAAATAATACAGCGGAAAATTTTTTCGTCCCAAAAGCGCTTGAAAAGGACGAAAAATCACTACCGCCGCAAGTTCAGTGGGTGGAGCAGCACTTTTTCGTCCCCAAAGCCTCTGAAAAGGACGAAAAATCACTACAGCCGCGAGTTTAGTGGGTG
>JAFZEI010000032.1 GCA_017560765.1 Clostridia bacterium
CCCATTTTGAAACAGCCTGTTTGCTGACAAAAACTTTTACCCCAAGCTCTTCTTGGGTTAGTCCTTTAGCTATCCTATGATTTCGTATAATTGTGCCTATCTTTTCCAATCGGACCACCTCCTTGTGTAGGTAATTATATCCTAACATTTGTTTTGAGCAATGGTTTTACAAAACATTGGCGGTATCTTATTGGTTGACACAGCAATTTCCAGCATTTTTAGTCCTATGTCCTTATGTTTTAACGATATGCGCTACATTTCAACGATTAGTCGTATAAATCAACGATTACACTAATAATTTAACGATTACCAATCTTTTAACGATTTGAATGACACCTGTTCGAGTTATTAGTTATTTGCTCTGTTCAAAAGTTTTCAAAATGCCGATTTTGGGTATAAAATAACCGTCATTCCGTTGTATCAGAATGACGGTTATTCTTTGGCGGAGAAAGAGGGATTCGAACCCTCGAAACCGTTTTGCGGTTTACACGATTTCCAGTCGTGCGCCCTCGACCGGACTAGGCGATTTCTCCACGACGAATTGCATTATAAGCCAAGCAAATGCCTTTGTCAATTATTATTTTAACAAAATCAAATACTTATGAACATCATATCGCCATGTTTCATATACTTTAATTGTAGAAATACAATAATCAAGGAGGAAAAACATGGCGCAATTTACAAACCAAGCCCAATTATCATACAACAATTCCGTAACCAATTCCAATATAGCTGTAGGCGAGATTTTAGAGGTGCTCTCAGCCACAAAAACAGCCGTTATGAATGATTACGTTAGAAACGACGATATAACCTATATTATAAGTATACTAAATTCCGGCACAGCACCGTTCACCGGACTTACCCTAACAGACAATTTAGGAGCATATACCTGGAATGAAACATCTTTGGTACCTCTTACCTATGTCGAAAACTCCGCACGTTACTATGTAAACGGAATACTCCAACCCGCTCCCACAGTAGAAGCAACAGAAACAGCTCTTGTAATAAGCGGATTAAACATTCCGGCAGGCGGCAACGCAATAATTGTTTACGAAGCTGAAGCAAATCAATTTGCTCCCTTAGATGTGGAAGGCACAATCACGAACACAGCAACAATAAGCGGAATCGGTTTATCGAGCACAATAACCGCTACAGAGACAGTATTTACAGAAGATGTACCTGAGCTCACAATTACGAAATCAGTAAGCCCCGTACCCGTTTCAGAAAACGGCATATTAACGTACACCTTTATCATTCAAAACTCCGGTAATACAGCAGCAGACGTATCATCAAATATCGTAATAACCGATATATTTAACCCGATTTTAAGTAACCTAACTGTAACTTTAGACGGAGTTACACTTCCGACAACAAGCTACACCTATAACGAAACCACCGGCGAATTTGCAACAGTCGCAGGCAGCATAACAGTACCTGCCGCAACATATACGCAAAGTGCAACAGAAGGTTTCTATATAATTAATCCCGGTGTTACAACGCTTACCATCAGCGGAACAGTATAAAAAAAGGGCTGTCTTTACAGCCCTAAAAAACTTATTTATTGTCTCTGAAATAAAGTGAATTCCAATATTTATATTTACCTCTGTCAATTTCAGATAACTGCTCACGTTTAACTCTGTAAGCCCAGTTGCCCTCTGCCACGCCGGGAGTGTTCATTCTTGTATCAGCACCGTATTTCAAAATATCCTGAATCGGCAAAATAACAATATCCGCATTACTTGCAAGCAAAGAACGAATCATGCACTCACAACCATCGTTTATGTTATCATACGGATAGCCAAAATAATCAAACATACGTCTGCGCGCAGGCTCGTCAAGCTCCCAAACAAAACCAAGCAAAGTGTTATTATCATGAGTACCTGTATATGCAACGCAATTTTGTATATAATTATGCGGAATATGCGCAGTTTCTTCTTCATCAACAAAGCCGAACTGCAAAACACGCATACCTGGATATCCGCTGTCTTTAACAAGCTTTTCAACCTCAGGTGTAATATCACCCAAATCCTCTGCAATAATCAACTTATCTTGACAAATAGGTTGTAATGCCTTAATTAAACTCATACCGGGACCTTTAACCCACTTTCCGTTTTTGGCTGTAGTTGCAGAAGCCGGAATACTGTAATACGACTGAAGACCTCTGAAGTGGTCAATTCTCACACCATCAAAAAGCTCAAACATAAAGCTCATTCTGCGTCTCCACCAACTGTAATTGTCTTCTTTCATTTTTTTCCAATCATAGAGCGGATTGCCCCACAACTGACCATCCTCGGAGAAATAATCCGGCGGAACACCGGCAACACTTTTGGGGTTGCAGCGTTCGTCTAACTGAAAACTTTCCGGCGAGCTCCAAACATCGGCACTGTCCCAAGAAACGTAAATCGGAATATCACCTATTATGCTGATGTTCTTGCTGTTAGCATATTTTTTGATTTGTGCCCACTGAGAAAAGAACGCATACTCAGCAAATCTCCACGCTTTATAAAGCTCCGGATCAGGCTCCGTAACTGTCCATTCATTCCACGGCAAGTTATTGTTTGCTGCTCTTAATGCCATATATTCACAGAATTTTTCTGTCTCGGGATGCGAAGCCATAAAGCTGTCTATTGCATCATTATTTTTCATGCGAGATGCAGCTTTTGACAAAAGAGCCATTCTTTCTTTATTAAGACGCTCAAATTCGCAGACATAAGGATTTTCTTGCTTTGCACTGTTCAATTCATCAATTGTAAGAAGTCCTTCTTCATACAAATACTGTAAATCCACAAAGAAAGGATTACCGCTAAACGAACCAAACGATTTATATGGCGAATTCAATTCATCAGTTACCCCAAAAGGTAATGTCTGCCAATACGAAAATCCGCATTCTGCCAGAAAATCAATCCATTCATAAGCTTCTTTACCA
>JAFZEI010000033.1 GCA_017560765.1 Clostridia bacterium
ACGATGAGTACCGAGAAAATCCGGTGGAGATGATGAGGAGGTCACACCTGTTCCCATTCCGAACACAGAAGTTAAGCTCCTAGATGCAGACAATAGTTAGATGGTGACGTCTTGTGAAGATATGTATCCGCCGGTATTTATGAAAATCCCATGCGAGCAAGCGTGGGATTTTCACTTTATTTTACTATTGACAATATTATGTGTTAATAGTATAATCTTGAGGCTAACAAAATATTTTGGGGTGTAGCCAAGCGGTAAGGCACCAGACTTTGACTCTGGCATTGCGCTGGTTCGAATCCAGCCATCCCAGCCAAAAATCCGTACATGTATGTGTGCGGATTTTTACTTTTTCATTTTTCATTGAATCGGAGAGTACTGATTTTTGGTATAACGTAGAGAAGAAAGGCGGTGTGTTGTATATGAATTTCGCTCATTGCGATACAGACGAAAAGTATCTCACGCTGCATGATTGCGTTGCTGATCGAGCATATTTTGAAAATGGCAAGTTGGGATTTGAATTTAATGACGGATTTTGGATTTCGCCTGACCATCCAGAAAGCAATCTATCCGAACTTGTAAGAACGGATTTTTCAAAGGTTGAGTATAAATTAGAAGACGGTGCTGATTACGACGTCACAATATACATTTTCAAGAAAAATCTTTTCAATAAAACAATCCGAATCGAGTGGACGATTCAAAAGTTGCTAAAAAGTATCAACTGCGGTAAATACAAATTGGAATTTTTGTATCAATACATTGACTACAATTCCAAAATGATTGAGTGTAGATTGAAATTTGATAAGAAGCCATATGACCAAGAATGCATTATGAAGATTTCCGCAACTGAAACTCGTTATTACTGGAACAATTTGCGAGAGGATAGATTGTGGTAATTTATATTACATAGATTCGTTTGCAAATATTAGAGTTGAAAATTCGGTGGAATCGGGAAACGCTGAAATTGTAATCATTATTGACGGATTATATTATTGTTCTGTTGATGTTAATCAAGATCAATCTATTATGATACAAGACGTTCGTGACAAAGAAGTGATTATAAATCTCGCGGGTGAGGAAGCAAAAATGAAAATTGATGTGACATGAGTATATTGATTATACATATATCAACTATCACGAGGAGAATTTAAAATGAGAATGATGTTAAATATCTTGAATATTGTTTTTACAATTATAATGATAATATGGGACTTAATTGAGTTTTTAGCAGTACCGGCATTTTTTGTTATAATAGGTTTGTTTAATTCATTTTCTTGGCAATACTATGTCATTACAATTGGGGGATATTTTTTGCTTTTTATTATTTTTGAGATAGTAACGCATTTTGTTTTTAAAGCCTTAGACAAAAAGTATACACCAATATTAGAGAAAAAGTTTGAAAAGCATTTTAATAAATTTTCACGGGGGAATTGATTATATATTAAAACTTTCACGATACTAATTTTATAGTATCTTTGTGTCAGAGTAATGAAGAAAAAATTGAAGAAAAAACTGAGAGGCAAAAAACTATTTTATTGTTGCGGCACAGCATGCTTTATGATATACTGTCTTGGGTTAAAAATCGCAAAAAGCGAAACAAAAAAACATTTCAGAGCAGGTGTTGGATTTGTGTAAATTTATGATAACAGGCGGTCAAACGTTAAATGGGGAGTTAACGGTAAGCGGCAGTAAAAATGCTGTGTTGCCCATTATTTGTGCTACAGTATTAGCCGGTGGCCCTTGTACAATAGAAAATATTCCTAATATTGCAGACGTTCATTCTATGTTGAATATCCTAAAGAAATTAGGTGCTGATGTAGAAAAATTAGATAAAAATACTATAAAAATAGATACAACCAATATAAATACATACGAGGCAACTTTTGATTTGGTAAGCAAATTACGAGGGTCGTATTATTTGATGGGAGCCTTTTTGGGTAGGTTTGGCAAGGCGGTTGTTTCGTTACCGGGAGGATGTAAGCTGGGAACAAGGCCTATTGATCAACATTTGAAAGGTTTTCAGGCCTTGGGGGTTGATATAGAAGAGGCTTACGGTAAAATAACTGCAGAGACTTACGATAAAGAAGGCTTGATGTATGCAAACAATATCTATCTTGATGTGGTTTCCGTAGGAGCAACAATAAATCTTATGTTGGCTGCTTGCAGAGCCGCAGGTCAAACAGTTATTGAGAATTGCGCCAGAGAACCTCATGTAGTTGATGTTGCAAATTTCTTAAACTCTATGGGTGCAAAAATTAGAGGAGCAGGTACTGATATTATTAAAATTACCGGTGTGCCACATTTGCATGGCGTGCAAACGTATTCTGTAATACCGGACCAGATAGAAGCCGGCACGTATATGATTGCTGCTGCAGCTACAGGTGGAAATGTTACTGTGAAAAATATCATTCCAAGACATCAGGAGTCACTTACAGCAAAGCTTTTAGAAATGAACGTGGGTGTTGAGGAAGGCGAGGATTGGATTCGTATATATAATAATGGAGTAATTCAGGCGGCTAATGTAAAAACATTGCCGTATCCCGGTTTCCCTACTGATATGCAACCACAAATAACAGTTCTTTTATCGTTAGCAGATGGTACAAGTAAAATTGTTGAGAGCGTGACGGATTTCCGTTTTCAATATACAGAGGAGCTTAAAAGAATGGGAGCCGATATTACTGTAAATGGCAAAATGGCAATGGTTTCCGGACCTAAAAAGCTTAAAGGCATGACAGTTCAGGCGCCTGACCTTCGCGGCGGTGCGGCACTTATAATAGGTGCGCTTGCAGCAGAGGGTGAAACAATGATTCAAGATGTTCAATTTATTGACAGAGGCTATGATGATATCGTGGGTAAACTTCAAAGCGTAGGAGCGAAAATCGTGCGCGTGGAGGATGACGATTAAATATGATAAAATTCTGCAGTCTTTATAGCGGCAGCAGCGGTAATAGTATATATTTAGGGACAGAAAACACTCATATCTTAGTTGATGCGGGAGTAAGCGGTGTTCGTATCGCGAATGCTTTACGTGAGATTAATGAAAACCCAGAGGATGTGAGTGCTCTTTTGGTTACGCATGAGCATTCCGACCACGTTAAAGGGGCCGGAATTTTTTCACGTAAATATAATGTGCCGATTTATGCCAGAGAAAAAACTTGGAATGCTATGCGGCGAGAGCTTGGGAAATTGCCTGATTACAATATTCGTATTATAGAGAAGGATTATTTTACGATTGGAGATATTGAGGTTTGTAATTATTCTATTCCTCATGATGCTGCAGATCCGGTGGCGTATACTTTTTATGTTTGTAATAAGAAAATTTCAATTGCTACGGATATTGGTTGTTTAACAGAAGATATTTACAAAAATGTAATTGGAAGTGATATTGCGTTAATAGAGTCTAATCATGACCTTGATATGCTTAAAAACGGGAGATATCCTTTACCTCTTAAACAACGAATTTTAGGTAATAACGGGCATTTGTCAAATGTAAATGCCGCAGCATTTGTAACAGAATTAGTAAGAAACGGTACAAGCAATATATATTTGGGTCATCTAAGTCAGGAGAATAATTATCCTGAGTTGGCTCTTGAAGCAACCAGATGTGCTTTGGCAGAGTGTGGTTTTGACATAAAAAAGGATGTACATGTTTGTGTGGCGTCAAGAGAACATTACAGTGAGGTGATACAGCTATGATGCATTTTAATATTATTTGTGTCGGTAAGATAAAAGAAGCTTATTTACAAACAGCTATAGCTGACTATGTAACAAGGCTGTCAAAATATGTAAAAATAGACATTATTGAGGTACCGGAGGATAATAGTCCCCAAACGGAGAAACGTATAGAGAAAGAGGGAGAAATGTTGTTAAAGAGAATTTCTTCTAATAGTTGTATTGTAGCTCTTGATTTACACGGCAAAGAGATTTCGTCGGAAAAATTGGCAGAATATATCAGTAACAGAGCTGTTTCAGGATGTTCTGACTTTTCCTTTGTGATAGGTGGATCAGACGGAATATCTAAGGCTATTACGTCAAAGGCGGATATGCGACTTTGCTTGTCGCCCATGACTTTTACACATCAGATGACTAGATTGATTATAGCAGAGCAACTCTACAGAGCAATGAAAATCAATAACGGGGAGCAATACCATAAATGAAAAACAGTGTTACAGTAAAGGCATATTGTAAAATTAATTTATCTCTGGATATAAAGGGAGTGCGAAGTGACGGAAAGCATGAAGTAGATATGGTTATGCAGTCACTGCCGTTATATGATATTTTAGAAATAAGAAAAATAGAGGCATCAAATAACGAAATTATGCTTAGAACAAATGCAGAGTGGGTTCCTACAGATAATAGGAATACAGCTTATAAGGCAGCGGAGTTGTTAAGGAGAGATTTTTCACAAATTGATTGCGGTACAGAAATTTTCATAGATAAGAGAGTGCCGGGATGTGGGGGATTAGGTGGCAGCAGTTCAGATGCTGCCGGCGTACTTATAGGTATGAATGAGTTGTATGGACTTGAACTTTCTCTTGAGGAATTGCAGAAATATGGGGCGCAAATTGGTGCAGATGTGCCATTTTTGTTAAAATACGGTGCTGCTATTGCTACGGGAACGGGAACAGAGCTGAAATATATTGAGCCTTTGAGGGAGGGCGTTTTGCTGCTTGTGAATTCCGGAGCAGAGGTTTCTACAAAAGAGGCATATAAATTGTATGATATATTAGAAGAGAGCGGACGGATTCCGTATGAGGCACATACAAATGCAGAGGAGACTGCTGAGGCAATGGTAAAGGGACTTGATGCCCTTGCGGGGAAAATGAAAAATGTTTTAGAGTTCCCGGCTTTTTGTATGGTGCCGGAAATATCAAACATTAAAAATGAAATCGCAGCGGCAGGCGCTACGGTGGCTATGATGTCAGGAAGCGGGGCGACTGTTTTTGGCATATTTAAAAATGACCAAAAGGACAAAGCTTTAAAGGCAAGAGAAAAGTTTAATGAGCGAGGTTGGTTTACATTTATATGTGATTTTGAAAATTTAAAATAAAAGGGTATACTGTACAACACATAACAAAAGAGGAGGACAGTGCTGTGCAGAGAAAGCGTAAAGAAAGTAATGTAGACAGAACTGAGGATATCAAAAGAATAAAGCAGCAAGTGAAAAAAAGACCAAAGCGTAGAAAAGCCGATATGAGAAGGTTGTTAGTTGCTGCGGTTATTTTTGTGGCTCAGTTAGTATTTTTGATATGGGCTCTTTACAGAATGAATGCCTTTTTGTTGACTTCATATATTATTTTCCAACTTATTGGTGCAGTTGCGGTTGTTCGCATCGTATTAAATCGCAATAATCCTTCATACAAGATTGCTTGGATTGCACTTATTTTATTAGTGCCTGTGTTGGGTCTTGTATTTTATTTAATGTGGGGGAGAGGCAGTTATCCTCAGAAAAGAAAAAAGGTTTTACCGGAAATTGCTCAAATGAAGGTGCCTTTATACAGAAATTCAAAGGAAACAGAAAAGCAGTTAGAAAGGTTATTTCCGAATCAAGAAAGAATAATGAGATATCTTTGTAATGCGGGATTTCCGATTTATCAGGAGACTGCTGTGACATATTATGATTTGGGAGATGCGTTTTTCCCGGCTATTATTGAGGATATAAAAAAGGCAAAAAAGTTTATTTTTATGGAATTTTATATTTTATCAGAAGGCGATTTATGGCAGGAGATACTTGCTATACTTAAACAAAAAGTGGCTGAGGGGGTTGAAATACGTATTTTATATGATGATTTCGGTTGTATAACGTGTTTACCAAAACAATTTGATAAAGAACTTAATAAGATTGGCATAAAAACTGCGGCCTTTAATGTAATCAAACCGGTTGTGAATAATTTTTATATGAATTATAGAAATCATCAAAAAATTTGTGTTATTGATGGTAACATCGGATATACGGGAGGTGCCAATATAGCAGATGAGTATGTAAATACTGTTGAAGCTTTTGGACATTGGAAAGATACAGGTGTCAGGCTTGCAGGACGAGGCGTTTGGAGTCTTACTGTAAATTTCTTGCAAATGTGGAAGTATTGTGCTTATAATAAGAAGTGCGGTTTGCAAGATGAGGAGTATCGACATTATGCACCAGGTGAGTCTTTTTGTGCAAAGTATGCTGACACGAGGGGATTTGTGCAGCCTTTTTCCGACGGTCCGATGAGAACACCGGGGGAGAATGAGGCAGAGGCTGTTTATATGCAAATGATAAATACAGCCAAGAATTATATTTATATTACAACACCGTACCTTGTACCGGATAATGAAATGCTTGTGGCATTGAGGTTGGCGGCTCAAAGCGGTGTGGATGTACGTTTGATAACACCAGGAGTTTCCGATAAGGGATATGTACATCTTGTTACGCAGTCGTATTATGGCACTTTGCTTTCTGCCGGTGTGAAGATTTATGAATATTTGCCCGGTTTTATTCATGCAAAGAGCTTTGTTTCAGATGATGAAGCGGCTGTGGTAGGTACTATAAATATGGATTTTAGGTCATTTTATTTGCATTTTGAGAATGGTGTAAGGCTATGCGGAAATAAGGCTGTTTATGATATTCGAGATGATTTTATAAATACATTGGAATATTGTGAGAAAATTGATTATAATAAGTGGCGAAATAGACCGTGGTATAAAAAAGCGGCTCAGGGCATTTTAAGATTATTTGCTCCGCTGTTGTAAAAATATAAAGGGGTTTGTTATGAGGACAGACATAATTGAATTAATACAATTAATTTCTAAAGAACACGCAAATGAAGAAAGTGAAAGAAAAGCGCTAAGAGAGCTGTATGATGAATATCGTATACCTTTTTATTTCACTGCATTGTGTTTTTTTAAAGACGAAAAAAAGGCTGTTGCAGCGGCAACAGAGGCTTTTAGGAGAATTGAGGCTTCGGCTTATCGTTTTGACGAAGAATTAAATGCTGAATATTGGTTTTTTGATGTAATATACACTTTATGTGCCAATGCTGCAGATAAAGATAAAGGACACGCCACAACCGGCATTCCGTACATTCCTAAGGAGTTAATGCAAGCACCGGAGGTATACATAAAAATATATTCTGAACTGGAAGCAGCAGAAATAGCATCGTTAGCGGGTAAGAAAAGAACAGAAATCAATAAGATATTAAAAAATAAAGATATATGTGATGTTATAAAGGATATAGCTCCTCAGCATTGTCCTGATTTTTGGGAAGATGTTACAGAAAATAAAGCAACAGGTTTTGAGACATATTCTGAAAAGGAACGAAGCAAAACAGAAAAGGAGCAACGCGCTCAAAAACGCTCAGTAGACCTTAAGCGAATTGTTGCAATAGTTTTGGTTGTTGCATTTGCGTGTTCGGCGATAACTGTGGGGATATTACTTATTACAAAAAAATTTGGTAGCGATATAGATAAAAATGAAGCGCATGAAGATATAACATTACAATTTAATAATAGTATTGCTGTAGCAGAAATGGACGGGGCAATCTACTATTGCGCAGATAATGCTATGTATAAATATGACACAACAACAAAAAAGAACATAAAAATTTCAGATGATTTTCCTAAAGAGATATTAAGTGACGGTACATTTATTTATTATAGAAATAATGATGATGGCTATTTGTACAGAATTGACAGTGAAGGCAACAATAAAATATTGCTTTGCAATGTTCCCGGGGTAGCTATGGCTTTGTATGATGGCAAGGTTTACTTTTCTGACGGAGACGGAATATACAGAGTGCCCTCGGGTGGCGCAGAGATTTCAGAAGCGGAGCTACTGCTTGATATCTCCACGGATGCTAATCTTTATTGTGTGGATACTGCAATTCATTCTTCGGGAAATGTTTTTTTTGCTTCGGGTATAGGTAAAGGAGTACATCATATTACAGAATTTAACGGGGCGCCATCTATAGAGGGAATTTTCAATGAAGAAGTTTATGCTTTAATAATAGATAAAGATAAGCTGTATTTTGATTGCAAGGATGTTGGCGGCAAAATCTTATTATATTGTTTTAATATTGATGAATATCTTACAGCGGAGAAAAATGAGAGATTTTTCCCTAAAGTAGTTTCTGACTCTGAAGGAAAGAACATTGAACTCGTTACGGGAGCTTTTGATGTAAGTGATGGTAAGATATTTTTTGCAGGAGAGGAAAATGATGTTTCTGTATTATATATGTTGGATGAGGAGAAAAAGCTGAGTAAGGTGTGCGAAATTCCGCCGAGTGAAGCTAATGCGAGAAAAAAATTAGTAATAAGTGATGTTCATGTTTTTGGAGAAAAAGTTTATTATTTTTGCTCTGATGGCAAAGCAGGAGGGGACAGAGCATTTTTTGAATACAACATGAATACAAGTGAAACGAATAAAATATTTGAAAGTTGAGGGTATTTGAAGTGAAAGGGTTATTTATTATTAATCCATCTTCGGGCAAACAAATAAATCAAGGAAAAGCAATACAAACAATTACAGAGTTGTTGAGGGATGGAGTAATTGAAGAAGCTACTGTGTTTTACACAAGGGCTAAGGATGATGCAAAAAACAGAACAATTAAGGCAAGTAAAGAGGATTATGATTTTGTTGTGGCAGTGGGAGGAGACGGTACAGTCAATGAGGTTGTAGCTGGACTTTATACAACAGGAAGCAAAATGCCAATGGCAATAATGCCATCCGGCACAACAAACGATTTTGCCACGTCTGTAGGAATTGTTCCGACAGTTGTCGGTTTGTATTATCTTATTAAAGATTTTAATGTGGTGCCTACGGATATAGGTTGCTTCAATGAAAAGGATTATTTTTTAAATGTTGCTGCAGGTGGAATATTATCTGAAGTAGCGCATAATGTAAGCATCGAATCAAAAACAATGTTGGGCAAAACGGCATATATTACCAGCGGAATGAAAACTATAGCTGAAAAGGGGTTTAAGACAACGCGATTACTTTTTGAAATTGACGGAGTTAAAGAAGAAATTGATGTGTACTTCTTTATTTTAGCAAATTCAAAAAGCGTGGGAGGATTTTCAAAAATATGCGCAGATGCAAAAATCAATGACGGGTATATGGATTTGTGCATTATTAAATCTCTTGACATATTAAATGCGGTGCCGATTTTTACATCAATTCTTGATGGCTCTCACAAGAATAACAAAAACGTAGAATATCGTCAGGTTAGAGATGTTAAAATTTCTGCTATTGATGAAAATACCGTTTTCCACCTTGACTGCGATGGAGAATATGCAGGGGAACTTCCGATGCACGTAGAAGTTTTAAAAGAGGGAGTAAATTTACTTTTACCTACCGAAAGTCGCAAAACGAAAAACATTGTTGCACAGCAAGATGAAACAAAAATACAGATAAGGGATTAATCTGTAACTTTAATTAGTCGATTTCCCGTATAATCGCAAGAAACAAGAGAATATTTTGTGCTGTTTTCCTTTAAATTAACATTTGTCCGGCGTGCTTCTTTTATATCAAAGGAGGTAAATCCGTGAATATGACCGTAATAGCAATGGGTAGCTCCTGAGCTCTCTATATGTTGGGTAAACAGAGTATCTTTTTGCTGATTAAAAGGCGGATAATGCATAAAAACATATAAATTACCTCTGTCTGAAACAGAAATATTTTCTAAAAGGACGGAGGCTTTTTTTAGAGAAGATTCAAGACGACCTGCTTCGCGTATATATATTTTATTATCCTCAGAGGGCTTATATTCATTATCGCCGGGACAAAGCCAACCGCGCGTGCCTGCGATAACATGTTTTTTGCCGCCGGAAGGCAATACCAAACTATCGTTATACATGAAAAAAATGGAATCCAATGCGTTGGCTTTTTTTAATTCTTCCATTTTTCTTGAGGTGGCCCACCAAAGATCATGGTTGCCTTTGAGTAATATTTTTTTGCCGGGCATCCGGTGAATAAACAGTAAATCTTCTGCTGCATCTTCTGTACGAAGAGCCCAAGAATGGTCTCCCGGAAGCACTACAAAGTCATCCTCTTTAACGGTTGAAAACCAATTTTCTTTTATATTTTTCTCGTGATTTTGCCAAGCTCCACCGAAAATATTCATAGGTTTATCGGAAGAGAAAGAAAGATGTAAATCTGAAATTGTATATATAGCCATTATTTATCCTCCTTTGACTTGTGGAAGTATTCATAAATATTCTTTGCATTTGTTTTGCTTATACCTTTAACAGCCAACAAATCATTCTCTGTAGCATTTCGAATAGCTGCTAATGAGCCAAAATGTTTAAGCAAAGTAAATTTTTTCTTTTCTCCCACAGACGGAATGTTATCCAACTCTGACAGTCGGTATCTTTTCTTTGTCATATTGCGGTTTTGTGTAATAGCGAATCTGTGAGCTTCATTTTGAATTGCGCTGATAAATCGCCAAAGCTCTATGTGCTCTTTTAAAACAAATTCTTTGTAGTTATTTCTATTGTCTATAACAGATGACATTCCATCAGCGAAATTGCCAATAAGAGAACGAGTCCTGTGTTTATCGTCTTTAACCATACCATATATAGGAATATTAATTCCTTTCTCGCGTAGAATCGCCTCTGCCGCTGCTACCTGACCGGCACCGCCATCAACTAAAATTAAATCCGGAAGATTTGTAAAACCTGCCTTGTTTTCGCTGTATGCGGACAATCTTCTGCGAAGCACTTCTTGCATTGAACCTACGTCGTTGCGTTGTTGCACTTCTTTCATGTTGTATTTTTTATAACCTTTCT
The DNA here is from genome assembly GCA_017560765.1 of Clostridia bacterium. Lineage (GTDB taxonomy): Bacteria > Bacillota > Clostridia > UBA1212 > UBA1255 > Egerieisoma. The sequence goes on from JAFZEI010000033.1 coordinate 10,762, forward strand.
TATACGGAATGCCTTCTACAAAAACTACCAATGAAGCATTTATTTCACTGTCGCCTGTGTTGGATATATCATAAGCCTCAATTCTTTGCGGCAGTTTATTAAGATTAAGCACATGTTGCAATATTTCTAAAGCTTTATGTGTTTGTACGTTTTCCGCGAATGAAGCAGTTTTGTTTGCAAGAGCAATACCGGCATTCATTTTTACCATTTTTACCAAGTTTTTCTTGTTCCCTCGCAAAGGAGTTATTATTTCGCATTTGGCACCTCGTATTTCTGTAAGCCATTGTTGCAAGAAATACCGGTCTTCCTGTTCTTCGGGAGTTTCTGCTTCGCACTCAACATAAATTTTTGGCGGAATCACAAAATTTTCTCCATAGAATTGCTTTATAAAAGAGGTCATAATTATCTCATCGCTGTCTGTACCGGCTCCTTCAAAAATAAAGTATTCGCGACCAACTACATTGCCGCTTCGAACGAAAAAGACTTGCAAACAAGCATCAACATTATTTTTTTCTATTGCAGTAACATCGAAATCGTCTTCTGAGACGGATACAATTTTTTGCTTTTCGGAAATTTGCTCTAAGGCTTTTAGTTTTTCCCTGTACATTGCTGCTTGTTCAAAATTAAGAGACTCTGCTTCTGAAAGCATTTTAGAGTGAAGTTTTTTTGATAGGTCATCTATATGCCCGTTAAGAAAGGCAATAACGTCATCGGTCATGGCAGAGTATTCCGTAGGGGAAATTTTGCCGCAACAAGGAGCTTTGCACAAACCTATATGATAATTCAGACAAGGTCTGTCATTTGTATTTGCTTGAATGTTTTTTTTGCAAGGTCTTAGTGGAATTACGCTTTTTATTGCATCAAGAGTTGTGTTTACTGCCCAAGTACTGTGATAAGGACCAAAATATTTTGCACCATCTTTTTGAACATTTCTGGCGAGCACAACACGAGGGAATGTTTCGTTTAAGGTAACTTTTATATATGGGAAGCCTTTATCGTCCTTAAGCAGTACGTTGTATTTAGGCTTATGCTTTTTAATAAGGTTGTTTTCCAGCAGAAGAGCCTCATATTCGCTGTCGCAAACGATGTATTCAAAATGGTCTATTTGTGAAATCATAACGGTAATTCTGTTGCTGTGAGGAATATTCTGAAAATATGAGCGCACACGATTTTTGAGGATACGTGCTTTACCTACGTAAAGAACGGTGTTCTCTTTGTTTCTCATAATATAGACACCCGGTTTTTCAGGGAGTTTTTTTAAATCCTCTTGAATTATATTGTTCATAAATTTTTGACCTTTTAATTAATTTTTATAGTAAACAGTATAGCACATATTGACTTTAGAGGCAAAATCGTGAATAATAAAAGTACTATATTTTTAGAAGGAGCAGTGAATTTATGAGAAGAATAAAAATCACAGCACTTATTATGGCTTTATGTATTTCTTTTTCTGTTGCAGTATCTTGCAAAGAAGGGACAAAGGAAGAGGACACAAGTTCTCCGGCAAAAATCAGACAAAATTATATTGACCATTTGAACGAAAAGTATGCAGATTATACGGAGGTTGAATATGGTCTTGATATTACAAAGAAAACAGACATTGTATCCATTTGTTATTCTACATGGTTCAATGTTGTTTTGGGTAATAATAAAAACCCCCCAAATATTACGGAGATCTTAGAAAAAGGTGAAAAGACCGGCAGATATAATTGGGGAGGAGAGAATGCTTTCCATTACTGGGCAGAGCCGGCTTTAGGTTATTATAAGAGTGACGACGTTGATGTTATACGTACTCATATGACACAGCTTGCTGATGCCGGAGTTGACTTTATTATTATAGACAACACCAATATGGATAAGACGAGAACAAAGAACGGAGAATGGAGAAAGTACGTTACTTTGCCTTGTGAGGCTATTCTTAATACAATAGTAGAGATGAGAGGCGAGGGTCTTAAAACTCCTTACGTTGTATTTTGGAGTGGTTCTTGGTCCGGTACAGACTGGGCTGTTGTAGATAAAACGTATGATGATTTTCATGCAGAAGAAAAATGGAAGGATTGCTTCGTTTACTGGGATGGTAAACCGCTTACTTTGGTAACGAGTATGCCTTCTTCTAAGCCAAATAAAGAAGTTACCGTGCGTGAATTATTCGGACTTGATTCGGATTTGGGACCGGACAGATGGAGTTTCCTGCAACACATAAATGAAGCAAATCCGGATAAGGACGGATACACAGAACAAATGTGTGTTTGCACTGCAGCTCAAAGATCATATATGTCAAAAAAATCTGCACAAGGCAGAGAACACGGTATATTTATGTATACACAGTGGTACAATGCTTTCCAGTACAGACCAAAGATTGTTACAATCACATGGTGGAATGAATGGGCTGCTCAGCGTAAAGTTCTTGATGGAGAATCTCATTTTACAGATAACTACAATCAAGAATACAGCCGTGATATTGAGCCTATGAAAGGCGGACACGGAGATTTGTACTATCAGTGGACAAAAACGTACATTGATGCATATAAAAATTTAAAGGAATGTCCTGTTCTTGTAGATGATGGTTTTGCAGAGCAAGCAAAAGATGAAGCTTTGAGAAATTATGCTACATTACAGGAAAAAGAGTAAATTCAAAAGATGTTGAGGGGATTTTACCGTGGAATTTATAACAGATAATTTTTGGATTGTTTGGCTTGCAGTTGCCGGTATAATGCTTGTTGTTGAAATGAATACTACTGCTCTCGTATCAATTTGGTTTGTTATGGGAGCAGTTGCTAGCGCAGTCGTTTCGTTCTTTTTAAAGAATATACCGGTTCAGATAGTTATATTTCTTGGAATATCTTTTTTCTGTTTGTTTTTGTTCAGATTGCTTTACAAAGAAAAAATTATGACTAAGAATGGGGAGGATGCGGAATACTCTCCTGTAGGGAAGAAAGCAACTGTAGTAGAAACAGTTTCTTCTGTGGGAGGTAAAGTTCGTCTCGATGACGTATATTGGAAAGCTGTCTGTGAAGAAGAGACAGAAATTTCCGTAGATAATATTGTGGTTGTTGTTGCCTCAGAAGGTACAACTTTAAAAGTGAAATTATTAAATTAAGTGAGGGGAAAACTATTATGGATAAATTTATTGAAATTCTAATTATTGCATTAGGCGCATTAATTGTAATTGCTTTCATTAGAGGCTTTAAAATTGTACCTCAAGCTAAAGCTTATGTTGTTGAGCGTTTGGGAGCGTATAAAACAACATGGAGTACAGGAGTACATTTTGTTGTACCTTTTATTGATAAGGTAGCAAATAAAATATCTCTTAAAGAGAATGTGGTGGATTTCCCTCCGCAGCCTGTTATTACAAAGGACAATGTTACAATGCAAATTGATACTGTAGTTTTCTTCAGAATAGTTGATCCGAAAATGTTTACTTACGGTGTTGAAAAACCTATGATGGCTATTGAAAATCTTACAGCTACAACACTTCGTAATATCATTGGTGACTTGGAGTTGGATGCGACACTTACTTCTCGTGATGTAATTAATTCTAAGATTACACATGTCCTTGATGAAGCAACAGATCCGTGGGGAATAAAAATCAACCGTGTTGAGCTTAAAAATATTATGCCTCCAAAAGAAATACAAGATTCAATGGAGAAGCAGATGAAGGCGGAGAGAGAACGTCGTGAAAAGATTTTGCAGGCAGAGGGTGAAAAGAAATCTGCTATTCTCGTTGCTGAAGGAGAAAAGCAGTCTGCTATTCTTCGTGCGGAAGCGGAGAAAGAGTCAGCTATCCTTAGAGCTGCTGCTGTGAAGGAAGCAAAAATTTTGGAAGCTGAAGGTGAAGCTGAGGCTATCAAAAAGGTACAAGAGGCTACAGCAAAGGGTATTGAAATGATAAACGAAGCAAAACCGAGCGACGGAGTAATTAAGCTTAAGGCATTAGAAGCTTTTGAGAAAGCCGCTGATGGTCAGGCAACAAAGATTATCGTTCCATCAGAAATTCAGGGGCTGGCAGGACTTGTTACGGGAATTGCCGAGACAGCAAAGAAATAATTATTATGAGTAAGCATTTTAAATTAGTTCTTCCTGATGAGGGCACAGAAGTATATATGCCAAGAGACACACAAACTTGGGGATACAGATATGGACCGACAATACAATGTAATAATGGTATTGCGGAGGCGTGGTTTGCATCTCCCGGAGACTGTTTCGAAGCAGATTGGTTTACTTACAGACGATCGGAAGATGGTGGTAAGTCGTGGTCTGACGAAAAAGTCGTTATGGCTCCTACACCTGATTCTATGGACTGGTATTCCGTATGTGATCCTGCTATTTTTAAATACGGCGAGTATTATTATATGGGGTATACGTCAACTGTGTTTGCAGATGGTGGCGGAGTCGGAAACAACGGTTTTGTTGGCAGGTCTAAATCTCCAACGGGTCCTTTTGAAAAATGGACGGGTGACGGTTGGGGAGAACGTCGTGTGGTAAATGGTAAAACTTGTCATTGGATAGGAAAACCGGCGCCGATTATCTATTTTGATGAGAATTGGAGAGATTGGGGTGCCGGAGAGTTTTCTTTTGTTGTTAAGGATGATGTTTTGTATATTTATTATACATGGATTACGCATACCTCTGACGGCGAATTGTCAAACTCTACAAGAGTTGCCACAGCAGATATTACGAGAGAGGATTGGCCGGCTACTATAGTAGACAGAGGAGTTGCTTCTTGGAGGCCTACTGCCGGAAATGATTCTTATGATGTGGTTTTCTGTGAGGATTTACAAAAGTTCATATCCTTATCTACATGCAAAAGATTTTCTGAAAATAGTATGCTGGCAGTGCATGAGTCAGAAGATGGCTTGCGTTTTAAAAAGATTAATGAGATAAAAGTTAATACAAGTTACATGTGTCATAATTGCGGAATTTCCGGAGATTATCATCATCATATTAAATCGGGGGATTTAATGTTATTGGGATATGCTTATGGCAATAAATGGGGCAAGTGGGCTACACGTATTCACAGGTATGATTTTATGGCCATGGATGAAGACTTTTATTCCGAAGACGCCTTGAGTAATATAAGTAGAGAATCTTTACTTTGGAAGCGTGAAGAAAAACCGGCTAAAACGTATCTTACTATGGTAAAACCTCATTTTTTACGACTACACATAGGAGAGAGTGCAACTCCTGAATTTGTTTTTTATAATGTATGTTATGAAAAAGAGCCGGCTAAAAGCGTTTCTTTTAGTAATTATGATGATACAGTCATCTCAATTATTGACGGAGTTGTGACAGGACTTACCGAAGGCTATACATTTGTGGACGTAAGTCAAGATGGTTTTTGGTGCCAGATTCTTGTGTACGTCCACAAAGCGGATGTGATTTTTGATGATCCGAATAAAAAAGTTGTAGACGTTGTTCCTATGAAGAAAAAGTATACTCCCTCGTTATCGGGCAAAGAAGTAAAGCAAATTCGAGGTATGGCTACATATTCAGATTGCAGCAGAAAAGAAGTTTGTGAAGCTGTCGATGGTGTTGTATACAAAAATCTTAATCCTGAAATCATTACAATTAACGAAAACGGTCTGGTTTATCCTACCGGTATTGTAGGTTTGGCAAAAGTTATAGTGATGTGCGGCGGCAAGAGCTTTGAAGTTGAAGTTGAAATCAAAGAGTAAAAGATTATGTGGGCGGTTAGTTTTTTGTCTTTATTCAGTAAAATCAAGACGATTATATTTAAAAACATAAGTATAATAGCAAGAATTTCGTAATCTGACATAAAATCACCCCGCTCTTTTATATTCGATTTTTTGGCTGTGTCGCTTGCGTTAGATAAATTAAAGCAACTTAAGGTTTATTGCATTTGGATATAAAAAAAGTCCCTGTATTTAGGGACTTTTTTAATGTGGCGGAAAGAGTGGGATTCGAACCCACGGTAGGCTCACACCTACGCCGGTTTTCAAGACCGGTGCCTTAAACCAACTCGACCATCTTTCCATAAGAATAGTGACATTCGTCGAAAGCTCTTAGATTATATAATAAAACTTTTTATATGTCAAACTTTTTTTGTGAAGAAGTTTTTGCCTCGATTATTGATTTATCAATATGGTTATGATATAAATTAAACAGTAAATGTCCACAAAAAGTATTTGTAAAAGGAGAACTATATGAGAAGATGTATAACATTATCAAATATTATTTATTGTATTTTAATCGTTTTCTTGCTTAACAGTTATTTGTTTGCAAAAAAATTCCCATATACACTTATATTGTTGATACCTCTTTTTATTTTACTGAATATTTTACCGGGTATAAATCCTAAAGGGACTAAAAAGTGGCGGCTTAAAATATGCAACCATGGCACGGTGCTTTTAGCGTTATTTATTTTTTCACTTGTTCCATCTTTGTTTTTTCACATCACATTAGCGTTTTATACGATTCCCAATGCATATCTGGATTTTGTATTTAGTGCTTTATATTGCATAATTTTATCTGCTTTACTTTTTTGGAACGGGATAATATGTGTGTATTGTACATCTTTACAAATGGGAATAAAATGGCGCGTGATAGGCGCTCTTTGTGGCATGATACCCATACTTAATTTAATTATTCTTACCAAAATAGTTAATATTACATCTTGCGAGGTAGAGTACGAAATCGAGAAAGAGAGAATAACATCAAATCCCGACCTTGTTGAATTTTGCAAAACGAAATATCCGATTGTACTTGTACATGGTGTGTTTTTTAGAGATAATAAATTATTCAATTATTGGGGCAGAATACCGCATACACTCAAATTGCATGGAGCAACTATACATTACGGACAACATCAGTCTGCGTTACCGGTTAAAGAAAGTGCAAGAGAGCTTGCGGCAAGAATAAAATTGATAGTAGAACGTTTCGAGTGTGAAAAAGTGAATATTATTGCCCATTCGAAGGGCGGTTTGGATTGCTGTTACGCCATATCGGAATTCGGAATGGCACCATATGTTGCTTCCTTAACAACGGTTAGCACACCACATAGGGGATGCTTATTTGCAGAAAGTCTTTTGCATTCAGTACCTGAAAAAATAAAAAATAAGATTGCACGTGCATATAATGTCAGCATGAATGTCATTGCAGAAGAAACACCGGATTTCTTAGCGGCAGTGAACGATTTGACAGCTAAAGCCTGTAAAGAGCGTAACGAAAAAATTTCTTTTCCCGAAGGAATATATACTCAAAGCGTTGGTTCTGTAATGAGTCGCCCACAAAAAGGGCGGTTTCCACTTAATATATCTTACCGGTATGTAAAAAATTTTGATGGCGAAAATGATGGGTTGGTCGGAGAGTCTTCTTTTGCTTGGGGAGAGAAATATACCCTCTTGCGTACAAATGGAGAAAGAGGTATTTCTCATGGAGATATGATAGATCTTAATCGTGAAAATATTAAGGGTTTTGATGTTCGTTCTTTTTATGTCGAGCTTGTACATGATTTAAAAAAACAAGGATTCTAATAAGTAACAGCAGAAAAGACCTACGTTCCTTCGTTGATTTTTTATTTAGCCAATGATAAAATGAACCTGATCACAAAAAGGTGAAGAGGAGTTTTTTTATGAGAATACTTACGAAAACTTTAACCATGGCTATAGCCGTAGCATTAGTGATATTAGTGCTTTTGCTATGTGCTTGTCAAAAAAGTGATTCAGAAAATAAAATAAATGTACAGTCAGACACACTTTATGTAGAAAAAGTAGAAAATATGCCTAAGGACTTTATACTGGGAATGGATGCATCGTGCGTTCCGTCTCTTGAAGCAAGTGGTGTTAAATATTATGATCACAACGGAGAAGAAAAGGATGTTTATGAAATTTTAAGTGCTAATGGTATAAATTATATTAGAGTGCGCATTTGGAACGATCCTTTTAATGCAAGCGGCCAAGGTTACGGCGGAGGCAATTGCGATATAGAAAATGCTGTGAAAATCGGCAAACGAGCAGCAAAATACGGAATGAAGCTCTTGGTTAATTTCCATTATAGCGACTTTTGGGCAGATCCGGCAAAACAAATGGTGCCTAAAGCATGGAAAAACATGAATATTGAAGATAAAGCAGAAGCTTTGTATGCGTATACAAGAGAAAGCCTTAATAAGCTGAAAAAAGCCGGAGCAGACATAGGAATGGTTCAGATTGGAAATGAAACTAACGGAGCTATGTGTGGAGAGTTTTCAACAGAACTGGGTGGTTGGGAAAAAATTACACGGTTAATGTCAGCCGGTTCAAAAGCTGTAAGAGAAGTTTGTCCCAATGCCTTAGTAGCAGTGCATTTTGCAAATCCTGAGAAAGTTTCAAATTATGTAAGTTATAGCACAAATCTTGATTATTATGGGGTGGATTATGATGTATTTGCTTCATCATATTATCCGTTTTGGCATGGAACTCTGGATAATTTGGCAGAAGTTCTTTCTGATGTTGCAGAAAAATATAATAAAAAAGTAATGGTAGCTGAAACTTCATACGCTTATACAGCCCAGGATACAGATTTTTACGGAAATACCATCGGAGACGGCGGTGGGATTGTTAAAAATTATCCATTTACAATACAAGGACAATCAAACCTTGTGCGAGATGTAGTAAACACCATGGTAAATAAAACCACAAATGGTATTGGTGTATTTTACTGGGAAGGAACATGGATTTCCGTAGGAGGAGAAAGTTATGAGGATAACCTTGCTCTATGGGAAAAGTACGGTTCCGGATGGGCTGCCTCTTATGCGACGGAATATGATTCGGAGGACGCAGGTAAGTGGTATGGCGGCTGTGCGGTGGACAACCAAGCCTTTTTTGATGCACAAGGAAAGGCGACGGAGGCATTAAAAGTTTTTGGACTTTTAAGAGAGGGTAATAATATTTATAAATAAATAAGATTTATTGCGGAGGAAAAAATGAAAAAAATTATTATTGTGTTATTGGCGGTGGTACTATTGATAATCTCAGCAGTGGGATGCGTACAAAAGGAAACAGTCACGGAAGTAAAACCAATGGTTGATCCCATAAAGGATAATTATAGGACATTTTATCAGGTTTTTGTAGGATCGTTTTCGGATTCTAACAATGATGGTGTAGGAGATATACGCGGTATTATTAATCGTTTTGATTATCTTAATGATGGCGATATAAATTCCGGAAAGAGCCTTGGAGTGCAAGGAATTTGGTTATCTCCAATATTTACATCACCTTCATACCATAAATATGATGCAAAGGACTATTACCAAATTGATTGGAGATTTGGCACAGAGGATGATCTTAAGGAGCTTATTTCTCTTTGCAAGAAGAGAAATGTAAAGCTTATACTTGACCTTGCGATAAACCATACTTCTGTCAACCACGAATGGTTTTTGGATTTTAAAGAGGCACGAATAAACGGTGATGTTGATAATAAGTACTATGATTATTATTCTTGCGTTAAGACAGAAGAAAAAGCAGGTGGCATTTCGTATCAGAAAATTGCCGGTGTTGACTGTTGGTATGAGTGCAATTTTTCCGGAAATATGCCTGAACTCAACTTTGATAACCCTGATGTAAAAGAGGATATGCTTAAAGTAGCAAAATATTACCTTGATTTAGGTGTTGACGGGTTTAGATTTGATGCGGTGAAATATATTTATTACGGAAATACAGCTAAGTCTGTTGATTTTTGGAAATGGTATATGGAAGAGCTTTACAAGATTAAGCCTGATATTTACTGTGTAGGTGAATGCTGGTCCGGAGACACAGAGATTCTCGATTATTACACTGCTATGAATTGCTTTAATTTTGGTATGTCTCAGGCAGAAGGTGCTGTTGCAAGAGCTGTAAAAGGTTCGTCTATTTCCACGTTTACAGGATATGTGGAATCATTGCAAGACAGCATTTACCGCAAAAATTCTAACGGAATGTTGATGCCTTTCTTGTCAAATCACGACGTAGATAGAATTGCAGGTGCTTTTGTAACAGAAAATTACATGCGCATAGCAGCAAATATGTATTTATTATGCGCAGGTTCTCCGGTGATTTATTACGGAGAGGAAATAGGCATGAGGGGTTCAAGAGGTAGTGAAAATACAGACGCAAATCGCCGACTTGCTATGTTATGGGGAGATGAAGATGGTATAATGAACCCTGTCGGCTCCACTTATCCTGATGATAAACAAATTCAAACAACAGTTGCAGACCAAATAAAAGATGAAAACAGTCTTTATAATTATTATTGCAAGCTTATTTCAATTCGCCATAAATATCCGGCAATAGCTCGCGGTGATTACAGCTCATTTAGTTATGATTCATCTCTTGGAGGATTTATTATTCAATATGAAAATGAAACATTTTTACTCCTTCATAATACAGATACAGAGGAGGCTACAATGGATTTAGCTGCCAATTCGGCACTTAAAGAATATAAATCTTGGTCTGTTGGAGATTTTATTGGCGTAGGAAGTGCAAAAATTCAGGAAAACTCTGTTACTTTGAGTGGACAAACAAGTGTAATTATTAAGTGTAAATAAAAGGAATTTTTCTAAATGGAACAAAAATTTATAGTAAATATTATTCATAGACCGGAGCTTTCTCCTGAGTATGCTGAGAAAGCTTTGGGTAAAGGAAAAGGGGTTCGCGATGAATCACTTGAGATATTTAAGTTTCAGCAAGATTGTGCACATAAATACGGACTGAAAACAACGATACAAATAACGTATGCCTCACTTTTTTCGGATATCATAATAGAAATGGCGAAAGAAGACCACGACAAGTACGGAGATGAAATAGGACTGTCGTTGCTTGGTCTGCCTTGCCCTGAGTTCAAAGCAAAATATCAAACGGAAGATTTTTGTATTTGGATGTTTGATGAAAACACGAAAAAGGAAATAATTGATGATGTTTTTGGTAAATTCTATGAAAAATTTGGTTTTTATCCTCAGTCAACAAGCAGTTATTTTCTTGATGCTTTTACGATAAACTATATTAAGAAGAATTATCCTGAGGTAAAATGTGCAGTTGCCACTTGTTGGGAAGAAGGTCCCAAGGCTTATCATACATGCAATAACTCTTGGTATACATTTATGGATGGCGGACCGTGGAATCCTTGGATTCCGTCAAAAGCAAACTCTCATTGTCCTGCTTCTTGTGAAGAGGACGACTCAGGTATAGTCGCAATACCTCATCTGTCACGTGATTTGATGGCTTGCTTTGACGGAAATGGTTCAAACTTTGGTACGCATCCTCAAAATGTGCTCCGTGGAATGATTTATTATAAAGAAAATGGAGAGTATGAGTATCCGTATCTATATAATTTAATAGATCAGTACAGACATCTCGCAAAATATAATAACGGATACAGTTATAATATGATGTTTGTAGGACCCGGTTGGCTTAATCGCAGAGGACGATGGGAAGCTCCTTATGAACTTTTGGCAAAATCATATGATGATGGTATGAAGTATTACGGCAAATTGAAGGCAGAGGGCAAGTTGGATGACATGACAATGAGCGAATTTGCCGATTATTACAGAAAGTCACATACCGAATATAAAAAAGGAGAATGTGCACTTTGGAAAGATATACTTTACGGAAGCAACAAAGAGTATTTCTGGTACGCTGATCCTGCAATGAGAACGTGTTTTGATTTTAATCAAGGCGGTGCGCTGATAGATTTACGACCATATATTGCTCGTATACCACAAAAAACAGGAATAGGAACAGATAATGTATATGATGCGTCGTATCCGTATCTTATTCAGATTAATTATCGTGCCGGATATTTTACGCATTATGCAGGTGCCGGTACGATTCGATCCTGTAAGGTAAGCTGCAGAGGAGAAAGTACAGATCTTTGTCTATGCAGAACCATGGCAAAATTTGAAAGAGTTGAAAGTGGAGTAAAACTTACTACAGATCCTGTCACTGTAACACTTGGCGGAATTGATATAGTAATTCAGTCAATATTTACAATATTGGACGCAGAAGGTAAAATTATTACTCAGCGTAAAATTTTAAATGATATTAATGAGAATGTAACTTTTGAAGAGTATTTTACAGGTGGCTTTGGTACAACCGAATATCAAGCAGATATGTCAAATATTATTTTGAATGTGGATGATGAAAAAATAAATTATTCTTATCTTGGAAGAAAAGTCACAAAAAAATGCGCTGACATTGCAAGAGTAGAGATACCGGATGTTATTACTGCCGTTGAAATGGGTGGAGACAATGATGAAGCTACAGTAGAAGAGGGCATTGCCTTTTCGCCTGTATATCATTTATCTTTGCGCAAAACTATAAGCAAAGGAGAGATAAAAACATGGCTCAAGCTACAAAAGGCGAATTGAATTTTCGTTGTCCCTCATGCTTTATGAGAGATATTGATATTGATATGTTTTTCGACGAAGAGAAGAAAGAGTATTACTGCCTTCGTTGTGGTTTCACAGGGAAAGAGGATGATGTTTTGCGCCTAAATGAAATGGCTCGCTATCGTTATCGTGCAATGAAACTTCGCGTTGTTGATTTCGGAGAGGACAATGAACCTGTTAAATTTGCTGAACATAAGGGAGGCACACAATGATTCTCGGCATAGATGTTTCAACTTATATTGAGGAGCTGGAGCACGGAGCAAAGTTTTTTGATGGAGACGGAGTGATTGATCCTCTTGATGCCTTTAGGAGTAATGGCGTTGATTTTATGCGTATAAGAGTATGGAATGACCCTTACAGCGAAGAAAAAGAGCCGTACCTTGCAGGAAATTGTGATATAGAGAATTATATTAAACTAGGCAAACTTGCAAAAAGCAAAGGATTTCATCTTCTTATGGATTTACACTACAGCGATTTTTGGGCAGACCCGGCTAAACAAATGACACCAAAGGCGTGGCGAGGACTTTCCGTAGAGGAAATTACAGCTAAAGTGTATGATTTTACGAAAGATTGTTTAAAAAAAGCGCGTGAAGAAGATGTGCTCCCTGAACTTGTACAGGTAGGAAACGAAATTACAAACGGCTTTTTATGGCCTTTGGGCAAATTGGAAGAGAATGGCAAAAGAGGAAATTATGAGACTTTTTGTAAATTTGTAGAAGCCGGATGCAAAGCCTGCAGGGAAGAAGCACCTGAGACCCAAATAATACTTCATCTTGAAAGAAGTAATGACAAAGAAGTTTACAGAGAGTTTTTTACAAATATGCAAGAAAAGCATATAGATTATGATATTATAGGTGCCTCGTATTATCCTTATTGGCATGGCACGCCGGAGGAATTGTTTGCGAATTTAAAAGAGTGTAAGCGATTTGGTAAAAAAGTCATGGTAATGGAGCTGGGATACGGCTTTACTTTAAAACCATATCTTCTTGAAGGAGAGGAATGCCGGCTTGTTATTGATTCGGAAAGGGCTTATGTGCCCGGTTTTACGGAAAGGTATCCTGTATCGCCGCAAGGACAGGCGGATTTTATCAGAGATTTTATATCGGAAGCAAAAGTAAATGAAATTGACGGGATTTTTTACTGGGAACCATTGTGGCTTCCCGGAGATGGGATTTGTTGGGCTTCTGAGGCAGGTCAGAAATATATTCATGAAGAAGGCAAATCCACTTCTAATGAGTGGGCAAATCAATGCTTATTTGATTATGATGGCAAAAAATTACCGGGGTTTGATGCGTTTAAAATATAGTATTATTTTGTTCACAAAAAAGATATAAGTATTGACATATTTTTTTTAAAATATATAATTGGTATTAAGCCTATTAGGTGAAAAAGTAATAAATTCAGGAGGGTTTCTTATGAAAATGAGAAAAATCATGACACTCGTGTTAGCTGTTGCTATGATCGTTACATGTTTTGCAGCTTGTGGCGGTAATACTACTCCTAACACACCGGCTGCAGGTACAAACGCAGCAGATGTTGATCTTACAGGTACATATAAGATCACAATGTGGGTTTCAGAAAAAGAGGGTGTTGCTGATCAGTTCAAGCAACAAATCGCAGCTTTTGAAGCAGCAAACCCGGGAATTAAAATCGATGCAAGCATTGAAGGCGTTACAGAGGCTGACGCAGGTTCTAAAATTGTAAACGACGTTGCTACAGCTCCGGATCTTTACTGCTTTGCACAGGATCAGCTTGCTCGTCTTGTACAGGCTAAGGCTCTTGCAAAACCCGGCAAAGGTGCTGCTGAGACAATAAAGACAAACAACGATGCAGGTTCTGTTGCTGCCGCAACTGTTGCAGGTGAGCTTTATGCTTATCCTATGACAAGCGACAATGGTTACTATATGTACTATGACAAGAGCATCATTTCAGATGCTGACGCAGAGAGCCTTGAGAAAATCATCGCTGCTTGTGAAGCTAACAACAAAGTATTCCGTTTTGCTCTTGAGAATGCATGGTATACAGCTTCTTTCTTCTTTGCTACAGGATGTAAATCTAACTGGACAATGAACGAAAAGGGTGAGTTCTCTTCTGTAGAAGATACAATTAATTCTGCTGAGGGACTTATTGCTATGAAGGGTATGCAAAAACTTGCTCAGTCAAAATGCTATGACGGCAATGCAGATATATTCACAGATGCAGGCGTAGTTATTACAGGTATTTGGAATGCAACAGCTGCTGCTGACCACTTTGGTGAAAACCTCGGTGCTACAGACCTTCCTTCATTTGAAGTAGATGGCAAATCATATCACCTCGGTTCTTATACAGGTAACAAACTTATGGGTGTTAAACCTCAGACAGACTCAAAGAGAGCTGCTGTTCTTTCTAAACTTGCTCAATATTTGACAGGTAAAGAGTGCCAGAGCCAAAGATTTGAGAGCTTCGAATGGGGTCCGTCAAATAAAGAAGCTCAAGCTTCTGAGAAAGTACAGTCAAACATTTCTCTTGCAGCTCTTGCTAAACAAGGAGAATTTGGTGTTCCTCAAGGACAAATTCATGGTTCTTGGTGGGATATAGCTAAGGTTCTCGGCGCAGAGGCTAAAGCAGCTCAAAGCGAAGATGATCTTAAGACAGCTCTTACAGAGTACAAAGCTGCTATTGATGGTTTGTTCCAAATGACAGATGAGCAGAAGAACGCTTGGTCTGTTATCGGTAATATCTGCAATACAAATTGGGATACAGATATTGCTATGACGGAAGGTCCTGACGGCACATTTACATCAGATGTTCTTGAGTTAAAAGCAGGTCAAGAATATAAAGTACGTCAAGGTGCTTCTTGGGATGTTAACTTTGGTGCTGAAGGATTCAACAGCGCAACTAACTGTGTTGTAGAAGCAGACGGCAAATATAAAGTTCAGCTCGTATGGGACGGCGCACAAACAGGTACTATTACACTTATCCCCGTTCAAGGATAATGTTTTCAGATTTTAATTGATAGGATAGGGTGAGTCATTTTGACTTGCCCTGCCTTAAAGCAATGAGGCATTGTGTATCTACAGACAATGCCTTTTCGTTATAAAAAGGAATTTTTATTATGAAAAAATTAAGCGATTTAGATTATTTAAAGCTCAACAAATTCCAGGCCTTTTTATATAAGCTTAAATTATTCTTTTGTGCTATCCCCTTGTGGTTTAAGGGTATTGGAATAAAGATATTGAATTTTTTTAAGAGCTGTGGCTTGGGTATCAAGAATGAGATTGTTGACATAATTACTACATTTACAAAAGGTAATTGGGCTGTTAAAATTTCTTTCTTTATTTTTGGTTTCGGAAATTTCTACTACGGACAGATATTAAGAGGTATACTGTTCTTAGTGTTTGAGATAGTTTTTATAGGTTATATGTTCGTCCCGAGCGGAGGCGCATATTGGCTTTCTAAGGGCAATTGGTTCAATACTGGTGCTACAGTAGGTACTGTACAAAGTCAAACGGTTTATAATGAGATTTTGGATGTTGATGTTTTGATATCCGGTGACGACTCAGTAAAAGTAATGCTGTATGGTCTTCTCACCATAATTTTTATTATAGCATTTATTTATACGTGGAGATTGCAAGTAAAGCAATGTCGCATTTGCATGGGTATTACTGCAAAAGGAAAAAAAGTAAAAAGCGGTAAAGATGATTTGAGATCACTTCTTGACGATCAGTTCCACAAAACACTTTTGTCCTTGCCATTATTTGGTATTTTGGCATTTACTGTGCTTCCTATCATTTATATGACGATTATTGCTTTCACAAGCTATGATGCGGCGCATGACGGATATGCCAACTTGTTCAGCTGGGTAGGTCTTGAGAATTTCAATGAGCTGTTTAATTTCGGAAAAGGCGGTCTTGGTCTTGCTTTCGGCGAAATATTAGGTTGGACACTTATGTGGGCATTTTTTGCAACATTTACAAACTACTTCCTCGGTATGTTCGTTGCGATAATGATTAATAAGAAAGGCATTAAGATAAAAAAATTCTGGAGAACAGCTCTTGTTATGACAATTGCTATTCCGCAGTTTGTATCACTTCTCTATGTGGCGAAACTTTTTGACGGCTCAGGTATTATAGGAAAATTACTTCTTAATTGGGATTTGATACCTGAATCTATGCTCGCCTTAAATCAGCAGTCGTTATGGCAAAATGAAATTTCATCAAAGATTCTTTTGATTGTACTTAATATTTGGGTAGGTATACCGTACATCATGCTTATGGCAACAGGTATTCTTATGAATATTCCTCAAGACCTTTATGAGTCATCTCGTATTGACGGTGCTAAGCCATGGCAGCAATATACAAAGATTACACTCCCTTATATGATGTTCGTTATGGGTCCTTACCTCTTGACCAGCTTCGTAGGTAACCTTAACAACTTTAACGTTATCTATTTGCTAACGCAGAACAATCAGCTTATCAATACGGAAATTGGCACGGCGGGCGGCGTTTCCGTAACGTATACGGATTTGCTGATAACGTGGTTGTATAAGATGACGTTAAACAGTGCAGAAAGTAAATATTATTTGGCTTCTATTATTGGTATTTTAGTATTTGTAGTAGTAGCGATACTGTCATTGATAGTATACAACGTAATCCCGTCTACTAAAAACGAGGAGGATTTTAGCTGATGAAAACTTTGTCTAAAATATTTTTGTGGATTGGAATTGTATTAGGTTTCATTTCCTGTAATATGGCAATAAACCTTGTAGCAGATTCATTCTCTGTCGGCGGTTGGTGGTTACTTTTAATGAGAATCCTTTCTGTAGTTCCGGTAGTTGTAGGTATTATTTCAATACTTAAAATCGAAAGAGCTACAAGCAGAAAAGAGTTACTTCCTTATGCAATCGTAACAATTATACTGTGCTCTCCTTTGGCAGGTATATTTATGATGTGCATAAAAGACGTTGTTTTAAAGCTTAACTCCTTTAAGGGAAAAAGTCTTCTCGGCGCAAAAGCCAGCAGACGACTTGGCAATATTGCAGTTTACGTAGCCCTTGTGCTGATAACACTTATCTGGTTGTTCCCGTTCTTTGGTATAGTTTTAGAGTCTTTCAGAGTTGAGACAACAGCACAGGTAAGTTATTTGTGGCCGAAAGAATTTGGTTTTGATAATTACATAAGATTATTTAAGGAAACAGATTTCTTTAGATGGTTTGTCAATACAGGTATTATGGGTATTGCGACAGCCTTTTTACAAACGATTTTCGTATTGTCTATGAGTTATGTGTTATCCAGACTTAGATTCAAAGGCAGAAAAGGCTTGATGAACTTCTTGCTTATTTTAGGAATGTTCCCAGGCTTCCTCACAATGCTTCTTATTTATAAAGTGTTTAGTGACTTTGGTTTGACAGAGAGCATGGCGCCTATAGGACTTATTATCGTATACTGTGCAAGTAGCGGTATGGGTTATTACGTATCAAAAGGTTTCTTTGATACAATACCAAAGAGCTTGGACGAAGCGGCACGAGTTGATGGTGCTACAAGATTCCAAATTTTCTACAAGCTTATTTTGCCACTTTCAAAACCGATTGTAATTTATACAATCCTTATGGGATTTATGGCACCTTGGGGTGACTTCATGCTTGCAAGTTATTTGATTCACGAAAACAGTCAAGGTATGAGCGTTGCAGTAGGTATGTTTGAATGGCTTTCTAAAACCAATGTAAATACACATTATACAATGTTCTGTGCTGCCGGTGTTGTTATAGCAATTCCCGTTACTGCCGTGTTCTTAGCATTACAAAAGTATTATGTTGAGGGCGTAACAGGCGGAGCAGTTAAAGGATAATAGGAGGAAAAATATGGCTTCAGTTAAATTAACAAATGTAAAGAAAATATACGGTAAAGACACAGTTGCGGTACAGGATTTCAATCTTGATATTGCCGATAAAGAGTTTATTGTTTTTGTAGGACCTTCAGGTTGCGGTAAATCTACTACACTTCGTATGATTGCAGGTCTTGAAGATATTTCAGCCGGTACTGTTGAGATTGATGGTGTTGTAGTTAATGACCTTCAACCAAGAGACAGAGATATTGCTATGGTTTTCCAGAACTATGCGCTTTACCCGCATCTTACGGTATTTGAGAATATGGCATTTAGTTTGAGACTTAAAAAAGTGCCTCAAGAAAAGGTTTATGAGAAAGTAACACAAGCCGCAGAGGTTCTTGGCATTACAGAGTACCTTACAAGAAAACCGCGTGCTCTTTCAGGTGGACAGAGACAGCGTGTTGCTATTGGTCGTGCTATGGTTCGTGACAGCAAGGTCTTCCTTATGGATGAGCCGCTTTCAAACCTTGATGCTAAACTTAGAAATCAAATGAGAGCAGAGATTATTCTTCTTCGTCAAAAGATTGATACAACATTTATCTACGTAACACACGACCAAACGGAGGCTATGACTTTGGGCGATCGTATTGTTATTATGAAAGATGGTTTTGTTATGCAAGTCGGTACGCCTACAGAGGTATTTGATATGCCTGATAATCTTTTTGTTGCTGAGTTTATCGGTGCACCTAAAATGAATACCTTTAAAACAGATCTTATTTGTGAAAACGGCAAATACTACGTAACACCTTATGGAGCGAAGATAGAAATTACAGGTAAAAAAGCAGAAATGCTTAAGGAGAAGGGCATAAGCTCAAGAAGTTTGATTCTTGGTGTGCGCCCGGAGCACTTTAAGATTGCAAAAAAAGATGATCCATCTGCTATTCCTTGCAAAATTACTGTTAACGAAATGATGGGAAGCGAGCTTCATCTTCATGTTGTTGAAGACAACGGAGACAAACTTATTGTTCGTATTCCTACAATTTCTCTTGATGATGAGGAACGTAATTCACTTGTATACGGAGCTACAATTTATGTAACCTTCGAAGGCAAGGTTATGCATTTCTTCGATGAAGAAACAGAAAAGAATCTTCTTGTGTGATTTATCTTGATAAAAATAAGAAGAGCCAAGTTACTTAATAATAGTACTTGGCTCATTTTTTATTTGCCGAAAATTGAGTTATAAAGTTTTAACTTCTTCTCTATGGGAACAGCACATCCGTCGTCAAAGCCTGTATGCGGATCATCTTCTGCTTGAGGAATAAGACAATAGTTGTAGTAGTCCATAAAAGTATTGTAGCTCGATTTAAAATTATCCCATTTACGCATACCTGCTAAAGGATCAAGTACAATGCGCTGGTAGAATATATCACGCAATTTAAAAGCTAAATGCAAATATTTGATTTGAAAATAAGTATCCATAAATTGTGCTTCTGTTTCACCCACAACATTTACAGTATAATAAAGTTGAATGTATATTTTCTTGGCGAGAATATATTTTACTGTCTCATATAAATCATTATTGGAAAAATGCTTGCCGTTTTCATTGCGAAGCTGCTCGTTGCCACTAATGGGAGAAATTTCTAAAATAGTATTTTTATTGTCAAATGTTATGGAAATCTCATCAATAAAATCCTTAGTAGGCAGTTGGAAACATTCAAGATATAAGCCCGGCTTTGCACCTGTTTCTCTTATGCGAGCAAATAATTCTTTATAATAATCCTTGCCAAACATTTGAAAATCGTGACTGGGCGAAACGCGAATGCCCTTCTGTGCAAGAGCGTAAAAATCTCCCGCAAGCTTTTCCGGACTTCTTTTTATTACGTTACAACGACGGAATAGGGCGTTCATGTTATCTTTAGCACCGCAGCAGTAAGCACAGTTATATAAGCAGCCACGGGCCACACAAATCCACTGCGCCCCGCTTTTTCGAAAACCGCCGCCTGTACAGAGAAAAGGCAGTTGTTCGGAATGCTCAAAAAAGTCAGTTCTTACGCAATCCAAGTCTTCAAGAGTGGTCTGCACCCATTTTTCTTCTGAAGTAATTATGGTGTCATTTTGTCTTCTGATAAGATTAGGGATGGAAGTGATTTTAATATCATTTCTGCCTAACAGATAATCCGTGAGCATCGCCATGGGCAAATCGCTGTCGCCGGTGACAATATAGTCTACACAAGGAAAGTTCTCTGCAATTTCATTACCATAAATTGTACTTGTATATCCACCTATTACGGTAGGAATATTAGGATGAAAATTTTTAGATTGTTCCACAATATATAAGGCACCGAAAGAATGCTCGTACCAATGAAGATCTGTCATTAGTATTTTGTATTCTATGTCTTTAAAAACAGATTCAAGATCAAATTGAGGGTCTATTGAAAATTCTAAGGCAAGATTAATTCCAATGACATTAACTCCGGTATCACGAATTTGATTCAAGATAGAAATAATACCCATGGGGACAACACCGTATTTTGTACTTTCTGAAGTCTTAGGATTTCTGCCGGAATGAATGTACAGTATATCGCATTTTTTTGCCATTGTTTTGCCTCCTTAAATAAAACAATATGATTGTACTTTGTGAAGAATACTAACACACGCTAAAATGAAAGTCAATATTATGAGCAGTCGTCGTTATTCTACTTGATTAAATCAAAATAATCATATAAACTTGTAGCATATTTTTGTTTGCATTATTGGGAGGCTGTTGTGAAAATATTTTTGTTTTTCTTAGGGGCGTTGATTTTTGTATTTACTCTTATAATGATAGGCGTTTTTATTTATGTTTTTGTCAGAAGAAATAATAAAACTGTTGATGACATAGACTCTTATGAGGATAATTTTCTTTGCACATATAAAGATGTGCTAAAGCGCGGAATGAAATATATAGTTGAAGCCGAGCACCAATGGGTTTCTACAGAAAGTTTTGACGGTCTAAAACTTTCTGCACGATTTTACCCTTGTGTCAAACCTAATAAGAAAACAGAAAAAACAATCATTCTTTTTCATGGGTATAGATCAACCGGCAGCAGAGATTTTTGCAGTGCAGTTCAAATGTATCATGAGAATGGTTTTAATGTATTACTTGTTGATCAGAGAAGTCATGGAAAAAGCGAAGGCAAACTTATCACTTTTGGCATAAAGGAAAGTTATGATGCAGTATCTTGGGTAGAATTTATACTTGATAGATTCGGAGAAACTACACCGGTTTTTTTTAGTGGTCTATCTATGGGGGCTTCAACAGTAATGATGGCTGCTGATAGAAATTTGCCTAATAACGTCCGAGGAATTATTGCGGACTGCGGTTTCACGTCACCTGCGGAGATTATAAGCCTTGTTGCAGCACGGAATTTTCATGTTAAAAGCAAGCTGATTATTCGCATTCTTGATATCATGTGTAAACTTGTTGGGGGATTTACCATATACGGCATAAATACAGAGGAAATTTTGGCAAAAAGTCATATACCTATATTGTTTTTTCACGGAGCTGCAGACAGTTTTGTTCCGTGCAATATGAGCATAAGGAATCATAAGGCTGCCATTGGAGAAAAAAAGATTTATATAGTTGATAAAGCAGAACATGGCGGTAGCTTTTTGGTAGAACCGGAGACTGTTTCCGGGGCTTTAAGAGAATTTTTTGAAAGATACGGAGATATATTATGAAAAATTTTATTTGGGATTTTGATGGTACTTTGTTTGATACGTATACGCACACAGTTAAGATTCTTCATCAACTGATGGAAGAAGTAGGAAAGCCTTGCGACTATAATGTGCTTTTTTCAAAAAGCAGACGTAGTTTAGGAGAGGCAAGGGAATATTGCAAAGCAACAGATGAAGAATGGGCAGAATTTTACAAAAGAGAAGGCATTATTGAGCTTGAGCCTATCGCCCTGCCTTATGAAGGAGCAGAACAAACATTAAAAATGATTATTTCCAATGGAGGTAAAAATTATATTTATACCCACAGAGATGCAGTTACTTTTAAATATTTGGAAAAATATGGTTGGATGGGGTATTTTGAAGGTTTTGTTACGAATGAACATAATTTCCCTCACAAGCCGGCTCCGGATGCACTTTTGTATATGATTAGAGAGTTTAATTTAAATCCGGAGGAAACTATAATGATAGGAGACAGGGAAATTGACGTTTTAAGCGGTAAAAATGCCGGTATCCACGCATGCCTCTTTACAGAGGGGAATACCGACATTCAATATATCGAACAAATTAAATTCACAAAAGCAGATTATGTTGCAGACAGTATGTCAGCTTTTCGCAACTTGTTTTTTCCAACTGTCCTTTAAAGAAACAGTTCTGTTAAATACAGGTTTTTCTCTTGTATGATCATCATCACTGCTAAAGAAACCGTTGCGTAAGAACTGGAAGTGTGCGTTTTTATCACAGTCAGCCAAATAAGGCTCTACAACAGCATTTTGGCAAATTGTAAGAGAATCAGGATTAAGCTTCTCTGTAAAGTCTCTGCCATCAGAATCATCCATCGGATCCGGTTCGCTGAAAAGCTGGTCATAGAGACGAATTTCCGCAGGAACTGCATCGTGCGCCGAAACCCAATGAATTGTACCCTTAACTTTACGCTCAGGGAGCCAGCCGCCGCGAGAAGCAGGATCGTATGTGCAATGAACAACAGTTACATTACCATCATCATCTGTCTCATAAGAAACAACTTTAACATAATAAGCATATTTAAGACGAACTTCATTACCGGGGAATAATCTGAAATATCCCTTAACAGGTTCAATCATAAAGTCAGAACGCTCAATATACAGTTCTTTAGAGAAAGCAACTTTACGAGAGCCCATTTCCGGATTCTCCGGATTAACTTCTGCGTCAAATTCTTCAATTAAGCCATCGTCGTAATTATCAATAACGAGTTTGATAGGATCAAGAACTGCCATACCGCGGGGCGCAATTTTATTAAGGTCCTCACGAATGCAAAATTCAAGCAAACCATAATCAACAACACTGTAGCTTGTAGAAACACCTACAGTATCAATGAAATTGCGAATAGAAGCAGGAGTGTATCCACGTCTTCTTAAACCACAAAGTGTAGGCATACGAGGATCATCCCAACCGTTAACAATGCCGGACTCAACCATTTTGCGAAGGTATCTTTTACTCATCATTGTGTAAGTGATATTAAGACGAGCAAATTCGTTTTGACAAGGAGCCGGATCGAAAGGACCGCATTTTTCCACAACCCAATCATACAAAGGTCTGTGGTCCTTAAAACCGAGGTCACACAAGGAGTGAGTAATACCCTCAAACGCATCCTCCAAAGGATGAGCAAAGTCATACATAGGATAGATGCACCATTTGTCGCCTGTATGATGGTGATTCATGTGAACAATTCTGTAGATAACAGGGTCACGCATATTCATATTAGGTGAAGCCATGTCAATTTTTGCACGAAGAACTCTTTCTCCGTCAGCAAATTCACCGTCGCGCATTCTACGGAATAAATCTAAATTCTCCTCTACGCTGCGGTCTCTGTACGGGCTGTTTTTACCGGGCTCAGTCAATGTGCCGCGGTATTCGCGAGTCTCGTCAGCAGAAAGGTCGCAAACGTAAGCAAGACCATCTTTTATAAGTCTTTCCGCACATTCATACATGCGTGGAAAATAGTCAGAAGCATATAAAACCTCTTTCCAGTCGTAACCCAACCAATGAACATCGTTCATTATAGCCTCCACATACTCAGTGTCTTCTTTTGTAGGGTTTGTATCATCGAAACGTAAGTTGCAGTAGCCGCCATATTTTTCTGCTGTGCCGAAATCCACGCAAATGGCCTTGGCATGTCCTATGTGCAAATATCCGTTAGGCTCCGGCGGAAAACGAGTATAAACTGTCTTGCCGTAATATTTACCGCCTTCTGCAATATGCTCTTCAACAAGGTCGTGTATAAAGTTATTGTTTGATTCCATAATATTTAATCCTCCTGATTAGAGTTTTGTTATTAAATTAATTCTTTGTTGAGCTTTTCTAAGCCTATCTCAAGTCTTCGAACAGTCTCGTTATAGCCTAAAATTTCCGCAAGCTCAGTAGCTCCGCCGGGACTTACTTCCTTGCCGCTTAAAGCAGTTCTGACAGGCCAGAGTATTTGGCTGTTTTTAACCTCACATTTAGCAGCGAGTTCACAAAGAACAGCGTACAACTCAGAAGATTGCCATTTGCTGCAAAGCTCAGCTTCGTTTTCTTTAAAGAAAGCAATAATCTTTTCCAGATTAGCTTTGGAATTTTCTTTGTCTGTCTTCATCTTTTTGTGACAGTAAATTGCAGTATCATAATCCGGCAACTCTTTGAAGAAATCAATTTTCTCCGGAATATCTGTGAGAATTTCTGTTCTTTGCTGAATAAGTGCGGCAATTTTGTTTAAATCCAATACGGAATCCTCGCCTACAACCGCAGTTATATACGGTTTTGCCATTGCCATGAAATCTTCGGGAGTAGCCTTGCGAATATACTCTGCATTCATCCATTTGAGTTTTTCTATATCAAATATAGAGGGAGATTTGCTTAAACCATCTATTGTAAAGTTCTCTTCAAGTTCTTTGAGAGTGAAGAACTCACGTGTGCCTCCGGGGCTCCAGCCTAAAAGAGCAATGTAGTTAAGAATAGCCTCTGCCAAATAACCCTTTTCGATAAGGTCTTGGAAGGAAGCATCTCCATTTCTCTTTGAGAGCTTATGCTGAGCATCTTTCATAACACTTGGTACGTGAACATAAGTAGGAATATCCCAACCGAAAGCCTGATAAAGGATGTTGTATTTAGGTGTAGAAGATAAATATTCGTTACCGCGAACAACATGTGTGATTTTCATAAGGTGGTCATCTACTACATTTGCAAAATTGTATGTGGGTAAACCGTCTGATTTAATGAGAATTTGATCATCTAAAGTCTCATTATCAACAGTGATATCGCCGTAAACAACATCGTGGAAAGTTGTTTTGCCCTCTCTTGGAACTAACTGACGTATAACATAAGGTTTACCTTCTGCAAGGTTTTTATCAATTTCTTCTTGTGAAAGAGTAAGGCAATGTCTGTCATAGTTGAAAGAAGCACCGAGTTCTCCGTCGTTTGTTTTTAAAGACTCAAGTCTTTCTTTCGTACAGAAGCAGTAGTAAGCAGCTTTCTTTTCTACAAGCTGTTTAGCATACTCAAGGTAAATGCCGCGACGTTCGCTTTGTATATACGGGCCGTATTCTCCACCGACACCGGGACCTTCATCATACGAAATGCCTGTCATTTCAAGTGTCTTGTAAATAACATCCATAGAGCCTTCTACAAAACGCTCTTGGTCTGTGTCTTCTATTCTTAATATGAATTGTCCGCCTTGTGAGCGTGCAATTAAATATTCATATAATGCGGTTCTTAAGTTACCGATATGCATATATCCCGTAGGACTTGGCGCAAATCTTGTTCTTGTTACAGCCATAAATTTATACCTCACATTTGTATATACTTTAACCTACTAATAATATAGCCAAATCAGCCTAAAGTCAATTATTTGTTTAGGCCTTTCGTATTGCTTTTATAATAGCGGACATTTTGGGAGGTGTGCCGTAGAGGAGTACACCAACACGGTATATTTTGGCGGAAAGCGCACCGATGCCAACAGTTGAGGCCACAAGTATAGCAATTGAAATTGCAATTTCGTAAACGGGTACTGTGCTCATTGCAATTCTTGTAAACATAGCCATAGGAGAGAAAAAAGGTACATAAGAGAAAATCTTTATAAATGTACCATCTACATCACCGGAGGACATTGAAGTGACAACTATAAAGAAGCCCGCTATAAATAATATTGTAATCGGCATAACGGAGGTATTTATATCTTCAAGCCTTGAAGCAGTAGAGCCGACCGCACCAAACATAAAGGCATATATAAGGAATCCCAGCACAAAGAAAATAAGCATGTAAATAAGTATTTCAGGTGGAATATTAAAAATGGATTCTATTATAAAATTATCTCCCCAAAATGACTCGTTGATTTGATAGAATACAACTGCAGAACCGAAAACTGCAGCAATTTGTATTAAACCGGCAATGCAAGATGCTATAACTTTACCAAACATCATGGATGTTGGGTTTGCGCTTGTAATGAGAAGTTCCATTGCTCTTGAACTTTTTTCTGTGGCTACATTTGTTGCAACCATTTGTCCGTAGAGAAGAATAACCATATAAAGAGCAAAAATCATAATATATGTATAGAAGAAATTTTCTGTTTGGTCTTTGCCGAGACTTTCTACTTCGCTTGTGATTTGTATTTTCATAACTTCGCCTGCCTGCTCTGCTGTCATGCCGCTGTTTATCATAGCATTCATTTGATAAATTTGTTGTAATACAGTGTTGGCGATTTCAGTATTTGCATCATACAAAGAGAGATTATTTACGTAATATGTATACGAAGTCGGACCTGTCATAACAAAGGCACATTCTGCTTTTTGAGAGCTGATTTCTTCTTTGATAGTATCTATCTCTTCACTTGCAATTTGCACATTGTAATCTGTAAATGATGCCGCAAAAATTTCTTGAACCATATCTGCTTGAGAAGGGTCATCAGCTTTTACAAGCATTATAGGTAGATTAGCAACGCCTTCACTAGATTGTTCCCTACCTGTGAGTGCCATAATGCGTGGGAAGAACATCACAATTGCAATAAGCAATACGAGAAAAATTGTGATACCTACAAATATTTTGTTTCTGAAAAAGTATTTGAGTTCGAATTTGAGTATTTTACCGAATTGTTTCATCAGATTTAGTCCTCCTTTGCGTTGTCGCCTGCATATTCCACGAAAATATCATTAAGTGAGGGTTCAAATACTTTCACTTCATCTACATCGTAGTCTTGTATAATTTGTGTCATAACTGCTTTTTTGTCATTCGGTGAGGACAGACGAACCAATAATGCACCATTTCCTATTGCAGTGCAATTATCACCGAAAGCTGCGGAAATGGCAGCAGGATTTTCCGTACGAACAACGAGACGGTCGCGCGGATAGTCACGTTTAATTTCGTGAAGGTTGCCACATAATGCAACCTTGCCGCCGTTTAAAATGGCAATACTGTCACAAAATTCTTCTATATAACTCATTTGATGACTTGAGAAAAGTACGATTTTGCCTTGTGTGATTTGTTCTTTAACTACATCTTTTAAGAGCATAGCGTTGACGGGATCGAGACCGGAGAATGGCTCGTCGAGTATAACAATGTCAGGATTGTGAGCAAGTGCTGTTATCAGCTGTATTTTTTGTTGATTGCCTTTAGAAAGTGTGTCTAAGCGTTTGTTGCGGTATTCCGTCATGTCAAGCCTATCTAGCCAATAGTCTATGGCTTTAATGGCATCTTTGTGCTTCATGCCTTTAAGTTCGGCGAAATATATAAGCTGGTCGATTATGATTTTTTTGGGATAGAGTCCTCTTTCCTCGGGAAGATAACCGAAGCTTACCTTATTGTAATTAATTGGTTTGCCATCAATAAGGACTGCGCCTTCGTTTGCGGGGAACACATTCATCAAGATTCTGATTGATGTTGTCTTGCCTGCACCATTACGACCGAGTAGGCCAAATGCCTTACCGCCTTCTGCTTTAAATGATACTCCGGAGAGGACTTTATTTTCTCCGAAGGATTTTTCGATGTTTTTAAGTTCTAATAACATTTTTAATTGTCTCCTTAATATGTTTATATGAGAATTATGTAAACATTGAGTAATATTTTATCATACAGGAAGAAAAAAGAGTAGTAAAAGGCATATTGTTTATTGAAAATTTACAGTTTTTTAAGTATCATAAAAGAAAAACAAATGGAGGTAAGTTAATATGAGTAAATTTTTGGAAGATTTTCGTGACTATATAAAAGGCACAGGCAAAAATGTTTTGCGTATTGCAGAAATAAAAGGAGACGGCGAGCCTGAATCTTTAGAACTTCAATCTGTAAGCAGATGTCAGGACGTGTATTCCGTAGCAAAAGCTTTTGCGGTTACGGCTGTAGGTTTTCTGGTTGATGAAGGAAAGTTGTCCGTAGATGCAACAATCACAGAGCTTTTGGGAGAGGATTGTCCCGAAGGGTATCAACCGTTATGGGAAAAAACCACGTTGGATATGGTTATGAGGCATCATATAGGTTTGCCCCTTGGTTTTCTTGATATTGATGGTGAAGATGCGCTTTCGTTCGGCAAGGATTATTTGGCATATATGATGAGATATCCTTTAAGTAAAGAGCCGGGCTTGGAGCATTGTTACACGGATGCTGCATATTATCTTGTTTCGCGTATTGTTGAAAAGTATGCAGGAAAAACCATGGATAACTTCTTGTGGGAGAAGCTGTTTTTGCCTTTGGAATTTTATGAGGCGGCTTGGAGCCATTGTCCGATGGGGCATGCTATGGGAGCAACCGGCCTTTATATCAGAGTTGAAGACATGGTAAAACTGGGCGCTCTTTACATGTATGGCGGCGTTTGGAAAGGCACGCGCCTTTTATCGGAAGAGTGGGTAAACACAGTTTTGACAAGAGGTTATGAGCTTAATTATGCAGGCTTTTCAGGTTGCTATGGTAAAGGCGGAATGGCAGGCCAAATGCTCCTTGTTGTAACAAAGGAGCAGAGAGTTGTGGCTTGGCAAAGCTATGATGGCAGCTCTTTTACAGATCTTATCAAATTTGCAGCAGAATATCACGAGGATAATTAAGGCTTGCAGATAGGACAAGTATTATCGGAGTGAGATATTTCGTATTTCCAGTCAGGAACGTATTGTCCGTGCAAAATGGAAATAAATGTCTTTTCTGAAATCTGTCTGTATGTGCCGGTATAAGTGTATGTTGTAGAAGCTTTGCAGTAAGGTCCTGCAATATAGTTTTTACCCATATTGTCTTTGCCGGCACTGCAGAGAGTAACTGTTCTGTGGAAATTACAATATTGCGTAGGCTCCGTACCTACAGCAAAAGTTCCCGTTATAATGCAGTTGCCTCTGGGGTCTTTATTACAAGCCTCAGTAGGGAGCATATTGGAATATTTGCAGACATTAATGTTTGTTACGTTATTTACTTTTTCAAATTCTACAGCAGGAAGTTCTGCGTGAACTCTGTTCATTACTTTTGCCCACAATTTTGCCGCAGCACCGCTTTCCGCAGATGTCATACTTTTTTGCATTTCATAACCGTACCAAACTGCACAAGTATAATAAGGAGTGTAACCACAGAACCAGTAGTCGTATGTGCTTGTTGTGGTACCTGTTTTGCCTGCAGTAGGCATACGTTCGCCTTTGGCATTATAAACTTGCGCTCTGTAACCCGTTCCGTCTGTAACAACAGATTGCAGAAGGTCTGTCATAATTGCAGAAGTACGATAATCTTCATAAACAACAGAAGGCGAACCGGTATTTGTTATTATTGTTTTACCGTTTATATCCTCTATGTGTGTAAAAGTTATTGGCTTATAGTATGTGCCGCCATTTGCAAACGGAACGTATGCCGCACACATCTGCTCTGTTGTTACACCTGTTGTGAAACCACCTAAAGCAAGCGAAAGGTGTGTTTCTGACGTTCTGTCAATACCAAGATTTTTAAGATATTGCAAGTTTGTTGACACATGTCCTTTGTATAATGAAACTGCGGCAATATTTGAAGATTGCTCCAAGGCATATCTTAATGTTATACGTCCGTTATATGCTTTGTTGTAGTTTGTAGGCCAAGGTTCCTCGGGATTTTGGGGATCCAAAAAGACAGGAACATCGTCTATTGTGGAATTTAAGTTGATTACATGTTGGTCCAAAAGAGGAGCATAAACAAGGAGTGGCTTTATGGATGAACCCGGTTGTCTGTAAGCACTTGTGGCAAAGTTAAAGGACAGACTCTGCGTTTTTTCACCGTAACCGCCATATATAGCTTTAACAAAACCTGTTTTTTGATCCATAATTACAATTGATGACTGTGCCATGTCATCGGGATCGCTGTAAAGGTGGTTTACAGGGAAATTTGCAACATTGCAGTATTCTTCATCCACAATCTTTTGTATATCAGGGTCTTGTGTTGTGTATATTTTAACGCCGCCTTGATAAATAAGGTCTTTTGCTTCTTGATTTGTATAGCCTGCCGCTACAAGTGCTTCTCTGGCATCTACAAGAACAGCATCTACGAAATAGCTGTAAATAGAGGCAACTGCAACTTCCTGTCTATAGTCATCGTTGATTACTAATTTTTCTTGTATTGCAGCGATATATTCCTCGTCAGTAATAAAGCCGCATTCCAACATTTTATCTAAAATGTTTATCTGTCGGTCATAACAATTAGCTCGTCCTTTAGAGGTGAGAGGATTATACCGACCGGGGTTGTTGGTGATACCGGCAAGAAAAGCACATTCCGCAAGGCTCAAATCCGAAACGTTTTTATTGAAATATGCTTGTGATGCTGCTTTTACGCCATAAATGTTTTGCCCCATATAAATTATGTTCATATAGAGCTCCATAATTTCATCTTTATCTAAGTCTTTTTCTAAACTGAGGGCTCTCCACTGCTCACGTATTTTTCTCGGAACGCTGCGGGAATCATCGCCGGTTACATTTTTTACAACTTGTTGTGTGATTGTACTGCCTCCGTGGCTTCCCATGCTTGGAATAACGTATCCCAAAAAGGCGGCAATTGTTCTTTTTAAATCAACACCGGTGTGTGTGTAAAAACGCTCATCTTCTATGGCTACAAAAGCCTTTGCAAAATAATCGGGAACTTCTTCGATTTCTACTAACTGCCTGTTTTCATTTGCTGTGCCTTGTATGCTCACAAGTTCGTTGCCCTTGCTATCGTATATAAACGACGTAAGTGCTGTAGAATTGGTAATGTCGAGATCTTCTGCCGTAAGGGGCTTTGTTGTGATAATACAGCCGGCAACGACTCCTATCAGTAAGCCTCCCAAAATACAGCCTACTACCAGAAGTATGGCAATGCATGTTTTAACTATAGTTTTAAAAGAAACCCAAAAACCTTTGGCAATATCCTTGCCCGAGGGTTTCTGTTTGAATGTTTTCTTGTTGACTTTTCTACGGGAAATACCGCTTCTTTCTGGTTCCATAGAAATCCTCCTTGACACATAAAGTGTATAGATATCTACATTATAGCATGTTTTTATCTAAATACAAAACTTTTGTAAAAATGATAATTAAGATGGTTGACTTTGTGGGCAGATACTTTATAATATACAGCAACTTATAAAAAAGAGACTCATGATGAGGGATGAGAGTATGGGATTACTTATAAATAAAAAGGTGTCGGCACGACTTGCGAACAAGCTTAAAAGTATTGAGGTTGCAGAAGATCCTTTTTTGTTTGTGATAGTCGGTGATTTGTCTTTAAAAAGCATGTATTGTGAAACCATAATGGCCGTTTCTTCAAAACGAATTGTTATTGCGGAGGAAGCATCAGAAAAATCCGAAATGATTTACAATATAGCTGATATAGAAAAAGCAACGGTAAAAAGAATGTACGGCAATGCTGTGATGAGGTTTACAATAAATGGCAAGACTAAAGAAGTTTTCAGATTTACATACTCAATAGCGGCACTTTGTGACTCGTCGGCACTTTTTATTAATAACGTGCATAACGGAGCAGATGCAGAGGCAGAATTTCAACTGATAGATGCTACGTATGAGAAATTAATGAATACGTGTCCAAAGTGCGGCAGGACTCTTTTAAGCAATGGCTCGGAATG
>JAFZEI010000034.1 GCA_017560765.1 Clostridia bacterium
CTAACAATGATATATGCATTGTCTGTTTCAAAAACATTTGCAACATTCATAGACGATGCATCTATAAGAGAAATAATGTTGTCAGGTGTATCAGGGTATATTTTAACTTTGCGAGTTCCCATATCAATGTACTCGCTTTGATTTTTGTCAATAGATAAACAAAAAATACCACCATCATTTAACAATGCGGCAACTTTTAATATGACTTGTTTTTTATCCTTAAAATGCATCATTGTAAGCGATGAGTAAATTACATCAAAGGTTTCAACAAAACCGTATTCGTTAAAATCACCACAAACAAAGCAAATGTTAGAATAATCTTTTAGGTTTTCTCTTGCTCGTTCTATGGTCTTGGGCGAAATATCTATTCCTGTTAATTTCATACAGTATGGAGCAACCTTTACAGCAATTCTTCCTGTTCCTATACCAATTTCAAGAACATTTTTATTATTGGAAAGTTCTAATGATTCTAAAAATAGTTCTCCATCCCATCCGTTCATATATTCTTGTAGTGGAGGCGGGTCACGAAAAGGGTCGTTATTTTCATCCACTAATAAATCATAATGAGTAATTACATCCATAACACACATACCTACAAATTCTTATTTGTCGAACTGATTATAATATACGACAG
Source organism: Clostridia bacterium (assembly GCA_017560765.1). Lineage (GTDB taxonomy): Bacteria > Bacillota > Clostridia > UBA1212 > UBA1255 > Egerieisoma. The sequence goes on from JAFZEI010000034.1 coordinate 635, forward strand.
AAAATTTTTCTACTAAAAGAACAGAAGAGCTTCACCGAAGTGAAGCCCTGTTGTTTATTCACCTACTTATTTATCAAGACTTTCAAAAGACAAAGAAGAAAACCAATTATCATTCCATACCTGCTGATCGCATCGAATATCCACGAGAAAATCATTATAAATAAATTTAATGCTGTCTCTGTTATCAGTCTTGTATTCATATACCAACGCCGTAACTTCACGATCTTTTAATTCTATCTGTTTATTATAAATTTTTTCGTGTTGTTCACCAAGATTATTTAGATTAGGAGAATTGGGAGAAAGCCCCTTGATTACGTCAGAAGCCATTAAATTTTCTGTTATTGTAAATGCTTCCGGCAAATATGTCATTTTTATATAATAGTTCTCTCCCGTAGAGACTTTGGGATGATAAAAAACCCATGGCAATTCATACAATTCAGAAGCAAACAGCGAAACATTTGAATATCCTTCTGAATTCCGAAGTTCTATCACTTTGCCGTTTATGTATGGTACAACGATATTTTGCGAACGTAATTTTTCAATAAAAACTCTAAATTTATCAAGCGTTTCGCTTTTCACTCCGTATTCAGACAATTTCGAATATAATTCACCCTCATTGTATAGAGATTTTTCAAAATCAAGTATTGAAGCATAGTCAAAAGGATATAAACTTGGCTGCGCAGGCTGATTTTCTGTTCCTTCTGTAGCATAGGGAGTCTCGTAAGAATTAGTTTCACCCGGATTATTATCTCTATTATCCCAAATTTCAAAAACAGCTACTGTTCCAATAATTATCAAACAGATGCACACCGCTATGGAGCTCCATTTTAGCCAAATGGGTCGAGTTTTTTTCTCTACGGAAAGGTGCGCTTCCTCAATGTAGTTTTCGTCTATTTCACCAAGAAGTTCATAGAATTTTTCTTTTTTCATAATTCATACCCCCGCTCCGTCAGATAGTTGCGTAGTTTTTCTCTGAGTCGGTTTAGCATCATAGACACAGCAAAACCGCTCATATTATAACGAGCAGCAATTTCCGAAACACTGTCAGCATACCAGTAACGGCGTACAAAAACATTCCGTTTTTTTGTCGGCAAAGTACTTAAAAAAGCGTTGATGTCCGCAACAAGTTCCGTATAATCATATGCTTCTTCAACATCTTCTTTGTCGGAAACGCACTCGCCCAACTCATCGAGAACAGCCGGCAGCTCACCGGCACCTCGTTTCGCAGCCGTATTGTGTTTATATCTGTTAAAAGCCAGATTGCGAACAATTTTTCCCAGGAAAGTAGCCAATATTTTAGGCCTGTGGGGTGGCATCGCATTCCATGCGTTTAAATATGTATCATTAACACATTCCTCTGTATCTTCGTGGTTGCCTAAAATATTTTTTGCAATTGATGCACAGTAATTGCCATATTTGGTTGCAGTTTCCGTAATCGCTTGCTTATCTCTGTCAAAATACAACTGCACTATGTTTGCATCATCCATATGCTGTCACCTCGCTTTTAATTATCTTTTCACCTATATACACAACTTTTGAGCGGATATGTAACAAAAAGATTAATACATTGCAAATAAGTATTAGCAATCAGAAAAGAATTCAAACTTGTTCCATCGTTCTTTTTCCTTCAACAGTAGTTCTTTAGCCTTCGGGACTATCGAACCGGCAAAAGCAACAGTATTTTCATGAGAAAAATATATTGCCCAAGAAAAATCTTTGTCTATGTAAATCGTTTCATGTCCACTATACCCGACAATTTCATCAGTTTCAATGCAGTGTTGTGGTCTGAAAGCACTTTCACCATAACTGTATAGATGTGTTTTGGGAAGTCCCACAATCTGTTTAAACTGTTTTATATATGGTTCGAAACAATCAAACATTACAAAAAACTTTTCTGAAATTTCTTTTGGTTCATCTCCCATAAGAGGAAACCAATATGAAGTATTCACATATTTCCAAACCGAAAGAAACTTATCTTGCAACGCAGTAGATTCCGTACCGATAGTCACTCGCCTATACGGAATATCTGCCGCTGCAAGAGAGTCCTTTTTGATGAATACTTCTTCCAAGAACGACAAAAACTCTTGATTCGTTTTATCAATAATATGCTGTGCCAAACTATTTTGAGGTTTTAAAACATAGGGTTCATAATGAATGTCAATAAGATTTAATACTTTACTTTTTAAATCCTCTACATTTTCAAATGACTTGTCTATTAGTGTCGATAATTTAAATTCCAATTCATATGCAATTTGACAACCAACATATATAACTCCTCCGTATGCTCCATACATCTTTTGATATTTTTTTGCTTTATTTATACACCAGAGTTTCAAATGGTTGATTATGTTGTTAAAAGTCATAAATAACCTCCTTTGATATGGTTATTGGGTTTTATATGTTAGACAAACTGTAATTTATCGGTTAATCCAATCGTCTCTTGAAATCGCAAACACCTTTGTAATTCCATTTATCGCATCAAAAAGCTCATCTACTTGTTTACAACCATATGACATAGCAGTTTTGATAGATGCTTCGTTGGTATATTTCATATAAGAATAAACGACGTTAAATGGAGTATTGTTAAAAGCCCAATCTCTGACAGCAATGGCCGCTTCTTTTGCATATCCTTTTCTTTGTTTGTCAGCTCTGATATGATATCCGATTTCGGGCTTTATCTGGCCATTAATAAGCTGCATAGTTAACCCACAATCGCCTATCATTTCGCCTGTTTCTTTCAAGCATACAGCCAACAGCCCAAAACCAAAGATTCGATATCTGTCCATATTTCGCTGTATCCAATTTCTTACTCGGGCTTCATCAAAAGTATATGGATAATGTTGCATTATTTCCGAATCTGCCAAGACCTCGTAAAGCGGCTGAAAATCATCATCGTTCATTTCCCTTAACAGTAAACGTTCTGTTTCAATTAGCATTGTTTTCTACCTCATCTAATCATATTTATCCAACCGTTCGACTTATTTGAATTGGTACATCATTCCAAACCGCACATCTTATACAATTCTTCAATGCAAGGAGACTTATACTCAATGTACTTCTCTATGTCGTCAGGGAACAACTGTGCTGCCATCTCCTTGACGGCACCATATTTTTTTACTGCTTCAGGATTTTTTCTAAGAAAGTCTCTAAAGGTGATATGTCGGTGCAGTTCCTTGGATTGCTGAGGACATACATATAAGTGATGAGTTTGTAAATGAGGTTTATCCAAATATTTAAATGCCTCTCGGTCTTCAATTCCAAGATTTCCTTCATGGATATATCCTATAGACTCCAACTTGTCAATAACATCATCAAGAACGGAATAGTCTTTGATTACCACATCAATATCAATGCAAGGCTTTGCTGACAGACCATCTACTGACGTACTACCTACATGCTCTACACCAACAATCAAATCACCAATCGCCTTTTCAATTTCTTGTCTTATGTTTTCAAAATCAGATTTCCATTTGGCATCATACGGCAAAACAACAACATGTTTCGTTTTCATCTTTAACCTCGTCAAATTCTTATTTGACTATTTCAGCCAATCGCTTGCTTTATCTGCAAGGTTTTGCAAATAGTCAAAAAACTGCCCTGCATGGTAGCCGTCGCAGATTGAGTGATGGATTTGCAGACAGAACGGGAGCTTCACTCCGCCATTCTCTTTCATCAGCTTACCCGTGGTAAATATGGGCGGTAAGTGTGTGCCTGTTGAGAACACGTTGAGATTGAACGATGTGAACTCTATCCACGGTACAGAGGATATATCAAAGCAGTTCCGTGGCATATCGTCCATCGGGAACATTTTGCTTGTATCGCAGGTGTCCATAACCTCAACGCAGCGTTCATAAAATGTCTTGAAGCTTCGGTCATATTTGCACCATAATACGTGAAATTTCTCGCTCTCCTGCGGCATAAAGGTGAAGGACGGATTCACTTCATTATAGTATCCGATATTACCGTCCTCGTCGTGATTGAAACGCAAAAACTGAAAATGGTTGACGGCATTTGCTATCCACCATATCAAGGTCGGATACAGTCTGATGCCTTTGTCTTTTACTCGGTTGTATATTTCTGTTATATCCACGTTGACGGTAACGCTGTAAGTACAGCGAACGTCATTGTAGTAGTGGAGAAAGTATTCTTTTCTTTCCCACGAATCCATATCAATTTTTGAAAAGGTTGCATTTCGGTTTGCCTCCATACTCTCACCTGCAAATTCTTATTTTCCTAACTGTTCGACCTATTGGAATTTAATGAATAGTCTATTTTATTTCTCTGACATACAAACGGTCAATTCCATTTCCGTAGTTTACTATGTCTTTTACATAGCAATAGCCATATTTTTCATACAACCCAATGAATTCTGTTGGGATATAGGTCTTA
>JAFZEI010000035.1 GCA_017560765.1 Clostridia bacterium
GATTCTGCTACTTATTGGAATACAGACCGCGTATTTACTGCAGATGATCTCGTAAGAGATGCAATGGGTTTTGTTGCTTATGCTACACCGAGAATTGGTACACCGATTATTAATGCAAAAATTAAGGATATTACAGTAGAGTTTGACGCTCTTGGAACACAGCTTTACGATGATCTTGCAAGCGATCCTCAGCAAAAGAATACATTTACTGTTTCCTTGAATGATTGTGAGTATAATGCTAATCTTTATAAACAGTGGTTTGATGAAGGTTTGTATACACAAGAAGAATATGACGCACTTGCTAAGTTTGTTCTTGGTACAGGTAAGAGTAAAACAACAAGAACAGAAATTGATATGGATAAAAATAATTATGAAAAACAAACCGGCTATGGTTATTCATCTACTGTTGCAAGTGTAAGTATCGGTGCTTCAGAAGAAGTTCTTGCCAAGATTCCTTTGAATGCAAAAATATTTATTGATTTTGATATTAACGAGCAACAACCTGCTGCAGCATGGGATGATACATATCAGAAGAAAATGATAAACAAAGACACATCTACAAAGAATTCTACTGTTATTTCAGAAAAGGTTGAGATTCTTACAGATGCTAATAAGCCGAAGAAAAATGATGTTCAAACAAATCAAGGTTCTTCATTCCCTACTTGGGCAATAATTGCTATAGCTGCCGGTGCAGTTGTTATTGTTGCAGTTGTAGTAGTTGTTATTATTCTTGTTAGTAAGAAGAAAAAAACTAAATAATTTTACATAGTGCATAGGTACTATTTTAATTGACAAATTAGCCCACATAGTATAAACTATGTGGGTATTTTTATTTATTTTATTGAAAGGATATGATTTATTAACATGAGCGATGATGGAAGTATTCCCTTACAGATTCTGTCAGCATCAGGTACAACTTCAGAAAGCAATATTGCTTTACAGATTTTTCTGATTATTTTTCTTATTTTTTTAAATGCTTTTTTTGCATCTTCAGAAATTGCACTATTATCAGTTAACGATACCAAATTAAAAAAAGAAGCTGAAAACGGAGATAAGAAGTCTGCGTTAATTTTAAAGATTGTTGAAAACCCAAGTAAGTTTTTATCTACAATTCAAGTCGGTGTTACTTTTTCCGGCTTTTTGAACAGTGCTGTTGCTTCTAGTTCATTTGCGGATATTATTACTGTAAAACTTGCTTCGACTTGGACTTTTGCAGCGAATCATATTAATATGATTAATAATATTTGTATTGTTTTAATTACAGTTATTCTCTCATTTATTACATTAGTTTGCGGAGAACTTGTTCCTAAAAGATATGCAATGAAGTATTGCGATAAAGTTGCTAAGATGTCAGTAAAACCTCTTAAATTTACAGGTGCTATATTCTCCCCTTTTATAAAAATTGTTACATTGTCAGTTAATGCAGTCTTAAAACTTATTGGAATTAATCCAAATGAGGATACTGAGGAAGTAACAGAAGAAGAAATTCTTCTTATGGTTAATGAGGGCCAAGAAAAGGGTGTTATAGGTGATGAAGAGAGCGAGATGATTAATAACATCTTTGAGTTTGATGATAAAACTGCTATGGATGTTATGACTCACAGAACGGAGATTGCTGCTGTAAATATTACAGACGATTTTGATAAAGTGTTGAATTTAGCTGTTGAGGAGCGTTATTCCCGCTTTCCTGTATATGAAAACAGTATTGATAATATTATTGGTATAATTCACATTAAAGACCTTTTAAAAGTTAATAAAGAGACTTTTGATTTAAATAATATTATGAGAATGCCCTCTTATGTTCCTGAATCACAAAAAATTGATGATGTATTTGATGTATTAAAAGACACTAATACTCATATGGTTGTGGTTGTTGATGAATATGGTGGTACAGCAGGCATTGTTACAATGGAAGATATTCTCGAGGAACTTGTTGGTAATATTCGTGATGAGTATGACGAAGAAGAAGTTATAGAAAATACTGTGGAAAAAATTGCAGACGATACATATATCGTGGCAGGTTTAATGGAGATAGATGATATTAATGACCAATTGGAAATTGAAATCCCAAATGATGAATTTGAAACAATTAGCGGTCTTGTCATTGCTTTGTTAGGAGAAATTCCCGAGGAAGATGAATATCCGGAGATTGACTATAACAGATTTACATTTACAGTATTGAAGAGCAATGAAAAAATTATCGAGCTTGTCAAAATCAAAATTAACCCGATTGAAAATTTTGATGAATCTGATGATGAAATTCAATAATTCTTAAATTACCTTAATAGATACAATTATTGCTAACAAAACTAAATAATAAGAATAGCTTAATAATTTACACGACGGACCTTTTGTTCCGTCGTATTTTTTTATAAAAAATAATGACGGAATACAACCAATCATTGCAATATTTCTGTATAGCTCACTTTTTATTGATAAATCAGCATTTGAAAATAACATAAACAGGCTAACGATAGTTATTACAATACTGTAACTTGAAATATAATAAGCTAATTCTATGAATTTTTTATCTCTGCAAAAATGAATAATATACATAATGATTAAAGCATGAGGAGCAAGTTCCATTCCTAAAACAAAAGAAATGACTACTGTAAAAACCACACAAAAAATCTTTGCATATTTATACTTAATCTTGTCATATACAATAATACTAAGCAAACAAAAAAGACCGGTAAGTGCACTGCTAAAAAAGAGTCTTGGGTCCCAAGCACTTGCTGCAGATATACAAACATAACGGTGCGGAAGCGCCGAAAGAATAGCAATCAATAGAATACGAAGTAAGTATTTATTAATATTTCTTGTGTTCCTGTAGCCTTCAGAAATTATATACGCAAATAATGGCATGCACATATAACCTATAGCCATAAAAATAAAATTTAATTTATTATTTGATATTAATCCTGAGATTGATAACGTAAAAAGCGTAAGTGAAAAAAAAGCAATTAATTTTAAATGTAATAATTTTAGTTTCATTATGTTATCGTCCTCTCTACTAATTAAAAATTCAATTTAAGGTAGTGTTATAGTTGAACAACTCTGAAAAACATATAACACTTGAAATAATCAAATATGCGCCAAATGAGATGTACAATGTTATAAAGTCAGATAAAGGATCAATTATGAAGTATACAAAACATAATATATTTACAATACCGCAAATTAATATTCTCCACCATTTTGTATATTCTAATGAACGAATCTGAACAGAAGCCGCTATCTGCGCTGTAGCGCAAGATAATGCCCACATGGCAAAGAAAAAATTCATAGAATCAGAAAGTTCGTTATCGTATGAGAACAAACACAAAACACCGATAATAATCATATAAAACCCTTGCTGAAGTGTCCATCCCGGTCTGAATTGAAGTTTTTTGTTAGCAACAAAGGTCATTATATAGAAAAAACCAATAACAATAAAGCCAAGACTCATTACATGAATATTTGCTGAGTATTTTTCTGCCGGAAAAACAACAAGAAATAAACCTAAAACCATTGTTAAAAGTCCGGCAATAAATATAAAAAGTCCGGATGCTTTATGTTTGTTCACAAATAATCACTCCTTAATTTCTCTTGCCTTTTTTGAAGCAGAATACGCATCCAAACACATATCTTCAAGATTTAAAGAAGCACTCCAACCAAGTAATTCTTTAGCCTTTGACGGATCAGCATAGCATGCATCAATATCGCCCGGACGTCTCGGACAAATTTCATAAGGAACTTCTATTGAATTAACTCTTTCTAAAGTATGAATAAGATCAAATACAGAGTAACCTATGCCTGTTCCAAGATTAATTGCTTCTACACATTTATTGTTCATAGCATATTCTACAGCTTTAACATGTCCGTATGCGAGGTCAACCACATGAATGTAATCACGAACACCCGTACCGTCTTTAGTATTGTAATCATCGCCAAATACAGTAATATGAGGTGTCTTGCCGAAAGCAACATCAAGTAATCGCGGCATAAGGTTATTTGGTATACCCTTAGGATCTTCACATAAAACTCCGCTTTTGTGAGCACCTACGGGATTAAAATAACGAAGTAAAATAATGGACCAATCGGGGTCTGATTTCCAAAGGTCTCTTAAAATTTCTTCAATCATTAATTTAGTCCTGCCGTATGGATTTGTTGCACTCAACGGAAAATCCTCCTTTATAGGCAAAGATGCAGGATTACCATAGACTGTAGCAGAGGAACTGAATATAATTTTCTTTACGTTGTGTGATTTCATTACATTTAAGAGGCAAAGTGTACCATAAATATTGTTATGATAGTATGATAAAGGAATTTGTACAGACTCCCCTACTGCTTTATATCCTGCAAAATGTATAACGCAATCAATTTGATTTTCTGAAAAAATCTTCTCCATGTCATCTTGATTTGTCATGTCAGCATTATAAAAAACAAAATCTCTTCCCGAAAGCTCTTTTATATGTTCGATAACATTTTCTTTAGAATTAAAAAAATTATCAAAAGCAATAACATTATGTCCTTCTTCCAATAAAGAAACACATGTATGACTGCCAATAAAACCTGTTGCACCAGAAACTAAAATATTCATGTAAAAACCTCCGATATAAATATTTCTTATCTATTATATTACAAAATTATACAAAAGTCATTTGTTTTTAATCAAATACTGTTGCCGGCTGTATAACCGGTAGAAAATGCAATTGTAAGATTAAAACCACCGGTGTATCCGTCAGCGTCAATCACTTCGCCTGCAAAAAATAATCCTTTACACAATTTTGATTCCATTGTTTTTGGATTAATTTCTTTTACATTAACACCGCCGGCAGTAACAATGGCGTTATTTACACAGTCGATATCAGAAATATTGACCGTAAAATTCTTAAGCAATGAAACAATTTTCATCCGTTCTTCCCTGCTTAACTGATTTACTTGCTTGTTCGACGGAATCCCGGAACGCTTTACAAACACAGGAATGAGCTTTTTAGGCAATAGTTTATCAAGCGAATTGGAATACATTTTTCTGTCAAAATCGTCAAAATCGCGCTGTAAACGCTGATAAAGCTTGTCTGCATCAAGTGCGGGCTTTAAATCAATAGAAATGTAAGCTTTGCAACCTGATTTATAAAATGCAGATGCGCTTAAAATAACAGGTCCGGATACTCCGTTTGCGGTGAATAACATCTCACCGAAGTCTTCATATACAGGTTTATCATTAATAAAAAGTTTAATGGAAATATTACGCAAAGAAAGCCCTTGAAGTTCTTTAACATATAAATCCTTTGAAAGTAAAGCCGCCAATGAAGCCCTTGGAGTAATAATTGAATGTCCTGCTGCTTTTGCAAAAATATATCCGTCTCCCGTACTTCCTGTAAGCGGGTAAGAAAGACCGCCGGTTGCACATATTATTTTCGTAGAAAAAAGTCTAAATTCATTACCGTCTGTGTCAACAGCAACAATACCTTGAACGGAATTCTGTTGCTGCTCATTTGTGTCAAACAGTAACTTTTCTACGCGAGATCCCATATATAATGTTATATTATTGTTTTTTTTAACAGCACTGACAAGACTACCTGCAACATCTCCTGCTTTCTGAGATTTTGGAAAAACTCTACCTCCGCGCTCCACTACAGTTTCAAGCCCAATACTATTAAAAAAATCAATAATATCAATATTAGAAAAATTTCTTAAAGAAGAAAAAAGAAACTTAGGATTTCCGGGAATATTAGAAATTAAAGTATCAAAGTCGCAGTTGTTTGTTATGTTACAGCGGCCTTTTCCGGTTATTCTAAGCTTTTTACCAAGTATGTTGTTACGTTCAACGACGGCGACCTTGAAGCCTTTTTCAGCAGCCCTAAGGCCGGCAAAAAGACCGGCAGGACCGCCGCCGATAATTATACAGTCATATGTCATAATGAATTATTTTAAACGGGATGAATATTGTTATCAAAGTCCGCAAGAGATGAATCGAGCCTATACTTTGATGCTTGACGTTTCTTAAAGAAGTCAATAGCTTGCTGTGGGAAAAGTGCATATGATAAAACATCCTCATCCTTTTCTACATATTCAGCTATTGCGCTGCGAAGTTTATCAAGCTCAGGCTCAATAAGGTCTGCGGGACGACACGTAATAGGCTCGTCATTACCTAATATTTTCTGCTTGATTTCGTCTGTAATCGGAGCAGGAGTTGTGCCGTATTCGCCTTTTACTATTCCTTTTGTTTCCTTTGTTACCATTTTATATCTTTCGCCTGAAAGGACGTTTAAAACAGCTTGTGAGCCAACTATTTGGCTGGAAGGAGTAACGAGCGGAGGATAACCCATATCAGCACGTACTCTCGGTACTTCTTTAAGCACTTCTTCGTATTTATCCATAGCATTAGCTTGTTTAAGTTGAGAAACAAGGTTTGAAAGCATACCGCCCGGTACTTGATAAATAAGTGCATTAATATCAACACCAAGCATTTTGGGATCTAACTTACCTTCTTTAAGGTATTCTTCACGAAGAGGTCTGAAATAGTCTGCTATTTCACTTAAAAGTTTAAGGTCAAGACCTGTATCGTATTCTGTTCCTTGAAGTGTTGCAACAATAGGCTCTGTAGCAGGTTGTGAAGTACCTAAAGCTAAAGGAGAAATAGCACAGTCGATTATATCCACACCGGCTTCAATTGCCTTCAGATATGTCATAGAGCCGCAACCGCTTGTATAGTGAGTATGAAGTTCTATCGGAACAGAAACACTTTCTTTAAGTGCTTTTACAAGGTTATAAGCCTCGTAAGGAATTAAAAGTCCGGCCATATCCTTTATACAAATTGAGTTTGCACCCATCTCTTCAAGTCTTTTTGCATCACGAACAAAGATTTCTAAACTATGATAAGGGCTTGTTGTGTAACAAATACAGCCTTGAGCGTGACCGCCTTCTTTTAAACAAGCTTTCATTGCTCTTTCGATATTTCTCGGGTCATTAAGAGCATCGAAAATTCTAATAATATCCATACCGTTTGCAATAGCTTTTTGGATAAAATAATCAACCACATCATCAGCATAATGCTTGTAGCCCAAAATGTTCTGTCCTCTTAATAGCATTTGCAAAGGTGTTTTTTTTGCTTTGTCTTTAATTTTTCTGAGACGCTCCCAAGGATCTTCGTTAAGAAAACGCAGTGATGCATCAAAAGTTGCACCACCCCATGCCTCAAGAGCATTGTATCCTACATTATCTAACTTTTCTACAATAGGAAGCATTTGCTCTGTTGTCATTCTTGTTGCAATAAGTGACTGATGAGCATCTCTTAAAATGGTTTCTGTGATTTTTACCATCTAATTCAAATCCTTTCTCAGTTATATGTTACAAGAATATCGCCTGTAGAAACTGACGCTCCTTGATTTACATTTACAGAAGCAATTGTACAGTCCTCAGGTGCGGTAATATCGTTCTCCATCTTCATGGCTTCCAATACAAGGAATACATCGCCTTTCTTTACGGAATCTCCGGGCTTAACATTTACTTTTACTATTGTTCCGGGCATTGGAGATGTAACAGAATTTGTACCTGTCGATGATGCTGTAGGAGCAGCAGCCGGTGCGGATTCGGTAACTTTTTTTACCGGAGCAGGAGCAGCAGGTGCAGAAACAACAGCCTGCGGAGCTGCTTGAGGAGCAAACTGAACAGGTGCAGAAGAAACAGCACCACCCATTTCTTCTACTTCAACTTCATATGAAACACCGTTAACTTTTATATTATATTTTTTCATGGTATATTTCCTTTCTGATATATTAATCCAATAAATAAAGTGCACTTATAATGCGTGCTCTTGTCTGCGAAGGAGGAATAACATCATCGACAAGACCCTTGTATGCAGCATGCATTGGTGTTGAGTTCTCGTTACGATATTTATTAATAAATTCTTCACGGGCAGCTACAGGATCAGATGACGCTTTGATTTCGTTATTATATAAGAGTAAGGCGCCTGCTTCCGGCGTAATAACTGATATATCGGCTTTGTCCCAGGCGTAAACAATATCTGCACCTGTATGTTTACCGTTCATAACAAGATAAGCACTGCCGTAAGCTTTTCCTGTTATAATGTTAATTTTTGTTATATCACTGTTAGCGTAAGACGTTGCAAGTAAAGCTGCAGCTGAAGATATTCCGGCTGTTTCTTCGTCTAAAGAAACGGCAAAGCCGCAAGTATTTGTAAGTGTTACAACAGGAATTGAAAACTTATCGCAAAAAGCAAGTACAGCAGAAATTTTATTACAAGCATTTGCAGTGATTAATCCATCATCTGAGGCAGGTTGGTTTGCAACAAAGCAGACTGTTTTATTGCCTACATGTGCAAAACCGGTGACTGCGTTAGGTGCAAAATCCTTGCTAAGTTCAAAGAACTTACCGTTGTCAGCAATCTGTACAATTAACTCTCTAACATCATAATTAGAGAAAGTATCAAATGCAGATGTATTAATTGATCTGTTAAAATCGTCGGCATTTTCTGTCTCGGTACAATTACATTCGCAATTGTCAGGTAAATAATTGAGCAATTCTTTTACCAAATTAAAACCTTCTACCCTATTTGAAGCAGTGAGTGATACTTTTCCGAAGGCGGCTGCTCCTTTTGAACTGCTTATTGTCTTAATATCTTTTAAAGTTGTAGCTGCTAATGAATCAGCACCTGAAAAAGCAAAATAACCATCTTCGGTCATTACGGTAAAATCTACCATAGAAGCAATCAAAGAAGAAGCACCGGTGCATTTTCCTGTAATAACTGCAATTGTCGGTATTGCACCTATTGCCGCAGAAAGTGATTTGATAATCTTGCCATATCCACCAAGTACTTCAAGTCCTTCGTTAATTCTTGCACCGGCAGAATTAATAAAAAATACAAAAGGAGAACCGGCTTTTACAGCCATCTCAATACAATAACAAATCTTTTGTGCGTGAGTTACTCCTACAGAGCCTTTTAAAACTGATTCATCTTGAATTGCTGCAAATACTGCACGTCCATCAACAGAACCGTAACCCGTAATCACGCCATCTCCTGCTTCGCTGTTATCAGTGAAATCAGAAATGACATAAGAATTAGTTTGCACAAAAGTATTGGTGTCAAATAATTCATTTAAAATATCATTGTTCATATTTTACCTCCATTTGGCAAATATATGCCTAATACAGTATACATTTTTTATTACCTTTAGTCAAATAAAACTCTACACAAATTCTCTGAAAACTTCATTGGCAAAATCAAGTCCTTTTTTCGTCAATCTGGCGTTTTCGTTAAAAGTTATCAATCCTTTAGAAGCAAGCATTTCCAGTTTATCCTTGAATTTATCGTGATAATAACAGCCGAATCTCTTCTTAAAAACTCTGCCGTCAGGACCGGAAATTTTCCTAAAACCAAGCATCATATATTCATTCATTTGTTCTTCAACAGAAATAATTTCACTTTCGCCTTTAAAATAAAATTCATTATAATCAGTAATAATTCTTGTATTTGACGATCTTATATAATCACCTTGCGGTTTTTTTTTGTCTGCAGGATAATACGATGCGGCTCCAAGACCTAATCCTATATATGGTAAGCATTTCCAATATTTCATGTTATGTGCGCTTTTTGTATCTGAACGAGCGTAATTTGATATTTCGTATTGTGACAAATAATATTCTTTAGCTAATGACGAAACAGCTCTATACATTTTTCTTTCAAGGTCATCGTCAATTTCAAAAGCTTTATTTCTTTCAAAAAGTTCACATAAAGGTGTACCCTCTTCAATAATTATGCTGTAGACGGAAATGTGGCGTGCCCCCCATTTCAGAACGTTTTCCACATCTTCACAAAGCTCTTCGAATGTCTGCCCCGGCTCATTTTTTATTTGCGGAATACCTAATATTAAATCGCAACTAATATTGCGGAATCCCGCTTCTTTAGCCATCTTAAACGTCTCTTCACAATCAGAAGCATTGTGAATTCTTCCCAAGGAACGTAAAAGCCTGTCTTGAGTGCTCTGTACGCCGATGCTTATTCTGTTAATACCACTAGAAACGTATTTTTCTAATTTATCGATATCAACGGTGCCGGGGTTAACTTCAATCGTTATCTCTGCATTTTTTGTCACATAAATATCACTTTTAATAACTCTTAAAAGAGTATCAATATAAAAAGGATCAACAAGGCTCGGTGTGCCACCACCTATATATATTGAATCTATGTGATCCCCGGGATTGAATATATTAAGTTTTGTATACCAATCTTCTTCAAGTGCATGAAAATACTTGTATTTATCTTTTTCATGGATATCACATGAATTAAACGATAAAAAGTCACAATATATGCATTTTTTTACACAAAACGGTATGTGTATATAAAGTCCGTAATTCATAATATAAATTTATTCATCAAGTTTTAATACACTCAGAAAGGCTTCTTGCGGTACTTCTACGCTACCAAACTGGCGCATCTTCTTTTTACCTTCTTTTTGCTTTTCAAGAAGTTTTTTCTTTCTGGAAATATCGCCGCCGTAGCATTTTGCAAGAACGTCTTTACGATAAGCCTTAACAGTTTCACGTGCAATAATTTTACCGCCAATGCATGCTTGTATCGGAATTTCAAATTGGTGTCTCGGAATCGTATCTTTTAACTTTTCAGCCATTTTTCGTCCTCTTGTATAAGCTTTATCATTATGCACAATAAGAGAAAGAGCATCTACAATATCGCCATTCATATATATGTCAAGTTTTACAAGATTTGATTTTTTATATCCGAGTATTTCGTAATCAAGCGAAGCATATCCCCTTGTTCTTGATTTTAAGGCATCAAAAAAGTCATATATTACTTCATTAAGGGGAATTTCGTATGTCATGAGAACTCTCGTATCTTCTATATAATCCATATTAATAAACACGCCGCGTCGTTCTGTTGTAAGCTCCATAATGTTGCCTACATATTCTGTAGGAGTCATTATTGAAGCTTTAACAATAGGCTCTTCTATATAGTCGATTTCAGTAGGATTGGGCATGTTGGTAGGATTGTCTAATGTAACAAGTTCTCCGTTTGTTTTATAAATATTATAAATAACACTTGGAGTTGTTGTAATAAGTTCAAGATTATATTCTCTTGAAAGTCGTTCCTGGATTATCTCTAAATGCAATAGACCAAGAAAACCACATCTAAAACCAAAGCCTAATGCCTTCGATGTTTCCGGCTCAAAAACCAAAGAAGCATCATTCAATTGCAATTTTCCCAATGCATCTCTTAAATCTTCATAATCGGCTCCATCAACAGGATATACACCGCAGAAAACCATTGGTTGAACTTTTTTGTACCCCGGCAGAACATCTTTTGTGGGATTATTTGCCAAAGTAACAGTATCTCCTACAGTGGCATCAGATATATTCTTTATTGCTGCAGCAATATAACCTACTTCACCTGCTTGAAGAACGTCTGCTTGTTGAAGTGCGCCCGGCTTAAACCAACCTGTTTCTGTTACAACGTATTCTTTGTTGCTTGCCATAAGACGTATTGTGTCACCTTTTTTTACCTTTCCGTCATAAATTCTAACGTAGATGATTACACCTTTATATGCATCATAGTATGAGTCAAAAATTAATCCTTTTAAAGGACTTTCTGTACTTCCTTTCGGCGACGGAATCTGTTCTACTATAGCTTCAAGTACGTCTTCGATTCCGATGCCGGCCTTTGCTGATATTAAAGGGGCATCTTCTGCTGGCAATCCGATTATATCTTCTATTTCTTTTTTGACAACATCAGGTTGCGCGGCAGGCAGATCAATTTTATTGATAACAGGAATTACGTCAAGATTATTATCTATTGCAAGATATACATTAGCAAGTGTTTGGGCTTCAACACCTTGTGCAGCATCAACAACGAGAACAGCACCCTCACAAGCTGCAAGAGTACGTGATACTTCGTAGTTAAAGTCAACGTGTCCGGGCGTGTCAATTAAATTAAAAACATATTCGTTGCCGTTTTTTGCTTTGTAATTTAAACGTACAGATTGTGCTTTTATTGTAATGCCTCTTTCTTTTTCCAAGTCCATGTTATCAAGGACTTGATTTTCCATTTCACGCTGAGTAAGAACACCTGTTTTTTCAAGTATTCTGTCGGCAAGTGTGGATTTTCCGTGATCTATGTGTGCTATGATGCAAAAATTTCTAATGTTGTCAATGTAACTCATGTGATTCTCCTTAATATCTAAAATTTTATCCGTATATGTCATTAATTATTTCGCCTAACAGCTTTGCCGTGTTTTCTGCTTCGGAATATAAATTGCCGGCAAAACCAATTTCGGTTAAAAGTGAATTTTCAGCATAATTCTGATTATACGGGTTTCTTCTTAATTCTATACGGCGACATATTCCGGGAACTTTTTCTTCAAGCTTTTCTGTGATTAACATGCAGAGTTTGAAATTATCTTCCCAATATGGATTTGTGCTGTCACTTCTGTCTCCTGTTATCGGACTCCAATCAAGACCGATTACAAAAGAAATCTGGGCGTATTTTATGCCGTTTGCTTCAACTGTCGGACCATATTTTTTATTGTTGCTTACAGCAGCATTTCTGTGTAGGTCGATTTGAAGCTTAATATTGCTGTTTGATGCATAAATTTCATCAAGCTTTTTAGCGGCATTATTATATGATACGCTTGATTCAAGCCCTTCTTTAAAAAGTGTTTTGTCATGTATTACTTTAATGCCTGATTTAGACATAATAGTATTTTGTAAAACATTGCCGGCAGCTACAACATTATCTTCTTCACCTTCTATAGTATGACTGTTAAGCTTGTACTTATCAGCTTCTGTGTGGCAATAACCTTCTGATGCGTGTACGTGATATATTAGAATTGAGTTTTTATCCATCGGTTCAATCACAAGCGGTTTTGACAATATTTCTTCAAGGTCAAGACGTTGATTAACATAGTTGTTATGTATTTTAAATGCACCAAGACCGAAATCACTTACAGCAGGTTGTATAACAGTACTTGTAGCAGTATTTGCCGCAATTCCGTTCATCTGAGTGTTCTTAACAGTTCTCAGCAAATTAGATGTAATGCCATTATCTGAGAGATTAAAGGTATAAAATTTGCATATGGGGTTAGTGTCTTCAGATGAATCGTTTTTATCAAGTTTATTTAATGCTGAAATACCTTCTCCGTTAAATGAATTTTTTAAAATATTATTACTTACAGCATATAAGGAATCTGAAAACTCGCTGTGAGATTTTGTTTGTTTAACATTATCTTTAAGCGATAAATGAGCAACTATCATCATAATCGTAAGCAATATTATTTCTATTGAAAAAAGAAAAATTAATATTTTAAAGTCTTTTTTCTCAGTAATTTTACTCATTCTTTAATATCCTCCTTTAATTCACTGTCTTTATTAAGATTTTTATATGCAGCAGACATCATGAGGCGAATTCGATTGAGCTGATTAACTTCACTTGCTCCCGGATCATAATCTACAGCAACAATATTAGAATCAGGATATTTCTCACGAAGTGCTTTTATCATACCTTTTCCTGTTACGTGGTTAGGAAGACAAGCAAATGGTTGCATACATACAATGTTCGGAGCACCTGAATGTATAAGTTCTAACATTTCCGCCGTAAGGAACCACCCTTCTCCTGTACAGTTTCCTAAGGAAAGTATTTTGCTTGCTTCTTCTGCCAGATTATATATTGTTGATGGTGCGTCAAATCTTTTACTGGCAGTAAGATATTTTCTCATTGGCTTACGGAATGCCTCTATAATTGCAATTGCAGTTTTATTTATTATAACAGAACTGTATTTATTGCTAAGTTCTTTATGCTTAAAGATACCGCCATAACAGCAATATAAGAAAAAGTCAATAAGATCAGGCATTACAGCCTCAGCGCCTTCTTGCTCTACAATATTAACGATGTTATTGTTTGCTGTAGGATGAAATTTTACAAGTATTTCGCCTACAAGACCAACTCTTGGCTTTTTAACATCGAGGAGAGGTAAATTATCAAAAGCATTTACAATGTCACGTACATTGCGTCTGTATTCTGTAAATGACGGCTTGTGCAGAGCCTTCAGACATTTATCGCGCCACTTTTCGTATAAAGCATTAGCAGAGCCTTTTTCTGCCTCGTAAGGACGTGTTTTATATAAAACACGCATAAATAAATCGCCGTAACAAAGCGCCATAAAAGCACATTCCAATAGTTTGGGTGTAATTTTAAAGCCCGGGTTACTTTCCAGACCTGATGCAGATAAAGAAATAACTGGAATATGAGATAATCCCATGTCTTTTAGCGCTTTTCTAATAAATGCAATATAATTTGTGGCACGACAACCACCACCTGTTTGAGTAATTATCAAAGCTGTTTTATTTAAATCATATTTGCCTGATTTTAGAGCTTCAACAAATTGTCCCACAACAATAACTGTGGGGAAACAAGCGTCGTTATTAACGTATTTTAGCCCATGTTCAATGGCAGCTCTGTCATTTGATGGTAATACTTCAAAATTATATCCGCAACTTTTAAAGGCTTCAGATACAAGATCAAAATGTATAGGAGACATTTGCGGAGCTAAAATTGTATAATTTTTACGCATTTCTTCTGTAAATTGAATTTTTGGCATAGAATAACTTTTAGGTTCTTTCAGAATCATTTTATTGTTATCTCTATCTGCCATGGCGGCCTTTAAAGAGCGTATGCGTATTCTGACAGCTCCTAGATTTGAACCTTCGTCTATTTTAAGACATGTATATATCTTGCCTGCAGAAGTAAGTATTTCCTCTACCTGATCTGTTGTAACAGCATCAAGTCCGCAACCAAAGGAGTTAAGTTGTATAAGCTCCATGTTAGGCTGCGTTCTGACATAATCAGCAGCACGATATAATCTTGAATGGTACATCCATTGGTTTACAACTCTTATAGGTGTATCAAGATTTCCTAAATGTGAAACAGAATCTTCTGTTAGCACAGCAAAATCATAAGAAGATATAAGCTCCGGTATACCATGGTTAATTTCAGGGTCAAGATGATATGGTCTGCCTGCAAGAACAATTATTTTCTTATTGTTTTCTTTAGAATAATTAATAATTTCTAATGCTTTAGCCCTTATGTCTGCCTTGAAATTATCATATTCATTATAAGCATCTTCAACGGCAATTTTAATAGCAGCCTTAGGTACTCCATAAAATTCAAAAACTTCACAAAGTCTTTCGGCCATTCTTTTTTTGTCATATATAGGCAAAAAAGGATGTATAAAATCAACATTATTCTCTTTTATAATGTCCATATTGTGTTTGATGACTTCGGGATAAGAAGTTACAATGGGACAATTAAAATGATTATTGGCTTTATCATCTTCTTTTTGTTCGTATGGTAAAGATGGATAAAATATCCTCTTTATGCCTTTATTTACAAGGTTGGCCACATGCCCGTGTGTAAGCTTGCCGGGATAGCATACTGACTCAGAAGGAATAGTATCCATTCCTTCTGCAAAAACATCTTTACTGCTTCTGTCAGAAAGTACAACTCTGTAGCCTAATTTTGTAAAAAATGTATGCCAAAAAGGATAATTTTCATAAATATTTAATGCTCTGGGAATGCCGATTTCGCCCATATACGCTTTATCGGCATCAAGAGGTTTATAATAATCAAACAATCTTTTATACTTATATGAGAATAAATTAAGTTTTTCTCTTAAATCTTTATTGTCAGAAATTTTATTAGATAAATCTCCTTTTTCACATCTGTTACCTGATACAAAAATTTTGCCATCCGAGAATTTATTAATTGTTAAAAGACAGTTGTTTGTACATTTGCCACAGCGAACTTTGCGAATATCAGATTTAATATTTGCTACACTATTTATAGATAAAAGTGTAGTTTCAGGCTTAATTTCTGCTGAATTAAATGAATTCTTTGCAATAAGTGCACAACCATACGCTCCCATAAGTCCTGCTATATCAGGTCTTACCGCTTCTCTTTCAGATATTATTTCGAAGCAGCGCAATATGGCATCATTACAGAATGTACCTCCTTGAACAATAAGTTTGTTCCCCATTTCTTCAGGTGTTTTAATTTTAATTACCTTTGTTAGGGCGTTTTTTATTACCGAATAAGATAATCCTGCAGAAATATCGGCAACAGAAGCCCCTTCCTTTTGTGCTTGTTTAACTCTTGAATTCATAAACACAGTACATCTCGAACCTAAATCAACAGGCTTTTTTGATTTCAAAGCTTCTTCTGCAAAAGTTGTAACATCAATAGCCAAGGATGTGGCAAAAGCCTCAATAAAAGAACCGCAACCGGAAGAACAAGCTTCGTTTAGCATGATACTTTGAATTATACCATCCTTAATTTTAAGGCATTTCATATCTTGTCCGCCGATATCTAATATAAAATCCACACCGGGCAGGAATTTTTCTGCTGCTTTATAGTGGGCAATAGTCTCAATTTCTCCAATATCTATGCCTAAAGCTGTTTTAATTAATCCTTCTCCATAGCCTGTAACTGCAGAATATACAATTTTTGCACTTTCAGGAAGTAAAGTATATATATCTTTTAAAATTGTAATAGCAGAATTAAACGGATTGCCAAAGTTACTGGCATACCAAGAATAAAGAATCTCATCATTTTCCCCTATAACAACTGCTTTAGTCGTTGTAGAGCCTGCGTCGATTCCCAAATAACAGTTTCCTTTATATGTACGTAAATCGCCTCTTTTAACTTTGTTTTTGGCATGTCTGTTTTTAAAGGCGATTAATTGCTCATCATTCTCAAATAAAGGTTGCAATCTGCCTATTTCGTCTGATTCTATTGTAAGTATATTTGGTAATTTCGCTTTAATATCCGAGAGTTTGTAAATCTTACGCATATTCTTATCGCGATCTCTGCATTCTGATGTAAAAGCAGAACCTAATGCAACAAAAAGATGAGAATTACCAGGGAAGATAATCCTGTCCTCAGTCAAATCAAGAGTTTCTATAAAACGCTGTCTTAATTCTGACAGATAGTTTAACGGCCCTCCTAAAAATGCTACCTTGCCGGTAATTTTTCTACCGCAAGCAAGACCGCTTATTGTTTGATTTACAACAGACTGAAATACTGATGCAGCAATATCTTCTTTTGCGGCACCTTCGTTTAAAAGAGGTTGAATATCAGTCTTTGCAAAAACACCGCAACGGGCAGCAATAGGATATATAGTAGTATGTTTTTTTGCAAGTTCATTAAGACCGGGAGCATCCGTCTTTAATAAAATTGACATTTGGTCAATAAATGCACCTGTGCCGCCTGCACAAGTGCCATTCATACGTTGTTCTACAGGATTTTCAAGAAAAATTATTTTAGCATCCTCGCCTCCAAGTTCAATTACAACGGAGGTTTCAGGAATAAGGCGTTCAACAGCCTCTGTAGAAGCAACAACTTCTTGAACGAAAGGTAAATCAAGCCAGTTTGCAACTAACATCCCACCGGAGCCGGTAACGTTAACAGAAGCCTCGTAATTTTCGAATTTTGTTAAGGCCTCAGAAAACATGTCGTATATGGTTTTGCGTATGTCAGAATAGTGACGTTGATATTTACTGTACAATATCTCATCACTTTCTGACAAAATTACAATTTTAACAGTTGTAGACCCTACATCAAGGCCTACTCTGAGAATTTCATTCATCTTGAGTCATATCCTTCTCTACAGGTATAATATCAATATCAAGATCTTTTAACTGTTGAGGCTCAACAAAATCAGGTGCCTGTGACATAAGACATGAAGCATTTTGAACCTTAGGGAAAGCAATAACGTCTTTTATATTATCTGTGCCGCAAATAAGCATTGCAAGTCTGTCAAGACCGTATGCCAAACCACCGTGAGGAGGAGCACCGTATTTAAATGCATCAAGCAAAAAGCCAAAACGCTCTTGTGCAGACTCTTCTGTAAAGCCTAAAGCTTTAAACATTGTCTGCTGGAGTTTATTGTCATGGATTCTAATACTGCCGCCGCCTACTTCATAACCGTTTAAAACAATGTCATAAGCATTTGCTCTGCAATTAGCCGGGTCAGATTCTATTTTATCCATATCCTCAGGCAATGGAGAAGTAAACGGATGGTGCATTGCAACATATCGTTGTTCTTCTTCTGAATATTCAAAGAGAGGGAACTCTGTTATCCAAAGAAAAGCAAATTTACTCTCATCAATAAGCTCTAATTTTTTTGCAAGTTCACATCTTAAAGCACCTAAAACCGTATAGACAGTACTGCTCTTTCCGGAAACAATACAAATTAAATCGCCAACTTTTGAATCTGTTAATTTGATGATTTCTTGAATTTCTTCTTGTGTAAGAACTTTTGATACTGAGGAACGATTCTCCGTTTCACCAACGGAAATCCATGCCATACCACTGCCGCCTTGTGTCTTAACAAACTCTGTGAGCTTGTCTATTTCTTTTCTTGTAAAATGTCCGGCCGGTGCGGAAATTGCTCGTACAGCTCCACCCTCTTTTACAGCGTTTGAGAATATTGCAAAAGAACAATTTTCAGCAAAATCAGAAAGATCTTTTAACTCCAAACCGAAACGGATATCAGGCTTGTCTGAACCGAAACGCTCCATAGCTTCTTTATATGGCATACGAATAAAAGGTGTGGGCAAATCAATATTAAGTGTTTCTTTAAATAATCTCTTAAGAAATCCTTCGTTAACGGAAATTACATCGTTTGCCTCAACAAATGACATTTCTAAGTCAATCTGAGTAAACTCAGGCTGTCTGTCTGCCCTCAAGTCTTCATCTCTGAAACATTTAACTATTTGTATGTAACGGTCAAAACCGGACATCATGAGCAATTGTTTAAATATTTGAGGAGATTGCGGAAGAGCATAAAACTTACCATGGTGAACACGGCTGGGTACCAAATAGTCGCGCGCTCCTTCCGGTGTACTCTTTGTTAAAAAAGGTGTTTCAATTTCTATAAAGTTATTCTCATCAAAATAATCACGAGCAATTTTAGCAATCTTGTGACGCATAATTAAATTATTTTGAAGGGACGGTCTTCTTAAATCAAGATATCTGTATTTTAATCTTGTAACATCACTTACATTAGCTTTATCATCTATATGAAAAGGTGGCGTTTGAGCCTCGTTGAGAATTCTTAATTCTTCAACAAAAACCTCAACCTCACCTGTTGCCATACGCAAGTTAACAGCCTCAGGCGCACGACTCCTTACTTTACCTCTGACAGCCAATACAAATTCATTACGAACACTAGCTGCTTTTTCAAATAATGAAGCATCTGTTTCTGAATCAAAAACAAGCTGTACAAGTCCTGTACGATCTCTTAAATCAATAAAAATAAGGCTGCCGAGATTTCTTGCTTTTGCTGTCCAACCCATTAATGTTACTTCCTTGCCTAAAAGGTCTTTATTAACCTCGGCATTATAGTTTGTTCTATTTAACCCGTTTATATATTCTGACATTTTAAATTCACCTCATGTGCATATAATCTGTATAATTTTATATCAAATATTACATCATGTCAAATAAGAACACCGGCTTTTTTTATCTTATTGTAACAATTGTTACGCCTGCATCTCCTTCGCCGAAAGTTCCCAATCTAAATGACTTAATTTGCTTACACGTTTTTAAATAATTGTGTATTCCTGTACGTAAAGCTCCCGTTCCTTTGCCGTGAATTATGGAAAATTGTGATTGCTTTGCAATAAATCCATCGTGTATATGGCGATCGATAATAATGACTGCCTCATCTACCGTCATACCTCTTACGTCAAGTTCAGATTTTATATTAAGCGCTTTAACAATGCCGGGAGAGCTGTCAACATTTTTTTTATTTTTCTGTGGGGCGACATCAGCCTCAAGTCTTAAATCCGAAAGCGGAACGTAGAGTTTCATAATACCTGCCTGCACATAAACTTGTCCGTCCTTATCAGGCGCTTTTAAAACAGTTGCTTTGTTATTTAAGCTGACAATTCTAACTGTTTCACCTTCTCTGACAGCTTCAGGAGGCCGCGTGTTGTCAATTTTGCGTTGGTAGCTTTTATAAAATTCCTCGTCTGTATCGTCGCAGAATTTACGGAATTCTTGAGCTGCTTTTTCTGCTTCTTTTACATTTGCTGCTTTCCTGATTTCTGTCAAAAGCTTATCTGAAGCAATTCGTGCTTTGTTTAGTATTACACGTGCTTCTTCTTTTGTTTTATTTATTATTTCGTTTTTGTCTTGTATGAATTTTTCTTTTTCAACAGCAATTTCTTCTTTGATTCTTTCTGATTCACGTTTTAATATCTCTGTTTCTTCTCTTTCTGTATCAATTCTTTTCCTGCTGTCTTCAATGCCTCGCAGCATATCTTCAAATCGTAAATCTTCGTTAGTCAAAAATTCTTTTGCCCTTTCTATAATCTGCACATCAAGACCTAATTTGCTTGAAATAGCAAAAGCGTTACTCTTTCCGGGTACACCAATTAAAAGTTTATATGTGGGCATTAATGTTTCCGTATCAAATTCGCATGAAGCATTTATAAAACCGGGCGTTGTAGACGCAAAAACTTTAAGCTCGCTGTAGTGTGTTGTAGCAAAAACACTTGAGCCAATTTGATGCATACACTCTAAAATAGACATGGCCAGTGCTGCACCTTCCGTAGGGTCGGTTCCGGCTCCCAATTCATCAAGCAATATTAAAGACCTGTCATCGCAAGAATTTAATATGCTGACAACATTTTTCATGTGTGCAGAAAATGTACTCAAGTTTTGTGAGATACTTTGTTCGTCACCAATATCAGCGAATATTCCGTCAAAAATGCAAAGTTCACTGCGCTCCTTTGCAGGTATAAGCAAGCCGGATTGCATCATAACTGTTAAAAGACCAACTGTTTTCAATGCGACGGTTTTTCCTCCGGTGTTTGGGCCTGTAATCAGCATGCTTTCTTTTTCGTTCAGATATATACTTATTGGAACTACTTTTTCTTTTGCTATAAGAGGATGTCTGGCATTTGTAAGTGAAATCTTACCATTTGTATTTAATATCGGCTTTACAGCTTTTTGGTCAAGTGCAAGTCTTGCTTTTGCAAATGTGAAGTCAATGTATGAAATTATACGTAAATCAAGTAAAAGAATACTTTCGTTTTCTCCTGCTTCAGCAGATAATTCTGCAACTATGCGAGCTATTTCCTGAGCTTCTTTAACTTTCAATTCTCTGATTTTGTTGTTTGCTTCTACAACGAAAGCAGGCTCTATGAAAAGAGTTTGTCCCGATGAAGAAGTGTCATGGACAATTCCGTTGATTTCGCCGCGATATTCCGTCTTAACAGGAATGCAATAACGGTCAGCTCTCATTGTTACAACAGGCTCTTGAATTGATTTAGAATACTTTGTTGATTTTAAAATTTCGTTAAGTTTGTCCTTGATGCTTGTTTGGGCAGATGAAATTTGGCGTCTGATTGTAAAAAGTTCACGGCTTGCTTCATCAGCCATTTCTTCCTCTGATACTATACATCTGTTGATTTTTTCCTCAAATTGTCTGTTTTCTATGATTTCTGAAATATAATCAAATATTCTGTCAGACTCACTGCTTTCTGCTGAGGATGCATAGCTTACTATTCTTCTTGCGGCTCTTAATAATCCTGAAATGTTTAATAACTCCGTAAAGCTCAGTGCACCTCCGGAAGCGGCTCTTCGAACTGAGCTTCTGATATCCTTCACACCGGCTAAAGGCGGCATGCCGCGCTTAATAATAAAATTAACCGCGTCTTCTGTTTCGCACAAGAGACGTTCTATTTCATCTATGTTATTTATAGGTTGCAAATTTTTTATATGATCTTTTGCAACATCACAGCTGGCTAAATCAAGTAATTTGTTTTTTATTAAATCATATTCTAATGTTTCCAGTGCCTTGTTTAACAACATCGTATTAAATCTCCTCCCATACATTCACAGCAGCAATCGGCACATAAAAGTGTTGTACAACAATCACATGTATTGTCCATTCCTCTGTAACCTCGACCGTTTGATTGATAGGTGTAAGTTTGTGCATTATTCATCATTGAATTATATGCCTGTCTGTACGTTACGTTTGACGGATCCATGTTTATTGCAGTTTGATAATATTGTCTTGCATTGTTATACCATCCGCGTCTTTTTGAAATTTCACCCATAAGATAATACCAATAAGCAGTCCTTGAAGATGCAGGCATTTTTTCTAATTCATTTTGTGCTTCATCTAATCTATTTGAATTAATTAACATAATTACATTTGTAAAATCCGCATCACCGTTATTGTATGCAGATTTGTATGAGTAGTTAGCGCTTGAGGCGCTTGCTCTTTGTTTGTAATCGTATCGTATGCCAAATTAATTTCTTTGATTTTTTCGGCAGCAAGATCTGCAAGCGGATTATTTACATATTTATCCGGATGATATTTTTTTACCAACTCTCTGTATGCTTTTTTTATTTCTTCATCACTTGCATTTTCGCTGACGCCTAAAACTTCATATGGATTCATGTAATTTACCTGCCTTTGTTTCTGTAATATGTCTCATACCTACATAAAACAAATTATCTGTTACACCTTTTGCATTGATATAACGGATACTGCTCGTGTCGTATTCGTTTTCTATAATTTTAATAAGCTCCTCATACGCCTGTGCACAATTTGCAAGACATAGTTGTAATATAAATTTTATATCTTCTGAAGTAGTTTTTATGATATCATTCTCGTTAATATTTAAGAGGACGTTATAGTTTTTGTCCTTTTTATCTCGTTCTATGTCAAAAACAGCATCAATCAGATATATCCATTTGCCAACATTATACCCTATTTTACCAAGTAAATCCAATTTAAGAGGATTACTTGAAAAAACATCACTATCCAACCATTTAAAAATATTCGAAAGCATTTGAGCAAAAGGCTCGCAAGCTTTATCAATGGAATCACATTGATTTTTTTCTAACTTTGTCAGCTCGTTAATAGAGAAAAACACTGAATCAGCTGCAATCGGATACATAACAGCGGCTTTCTTAAAACCTCTTTTAATTGCAATTTTTGCTGAGAGAGAAGCAATGCTCCTGTCGTCCTGCCAACTGTCTTGTAATTTAAAATACAATAAAAGTACATTTACCGCTGCAGCATAATCAACGCAATTACAATCATTAATACTCATTGATTTTTTAAACGGATGAGCAATGCACGTGCTTCTTTTAATTACTGATGTATTAAAATTGCCGGAGGTTAAGCTTAAAAGTAAGGCTAATATTGCTGTTTCGTATACAAGACCAAATCTTGAAAGTTGACCGAAATTGCGTCCTATACTTTTACATACGCCGCAATAATACATTTTATAATAGTCATATTCTCTGAATTTAAGCTCCGGCTTAAATGGTACTGCATAGCCGAAAATAATAATACACCTCCAAAAAGGAAATTACAAAGAAAGCATTTTACTTGTTTCTATCATGGATTCGTCAATTTCTTTTTTCATCTCAAGTGCTTCTTCAATGTCAATAGCAATATATCTGTCGTTCTTTTCTGCAATGATTTTATTTTTTTCTCCTGCTTCTAAAACTTCTGTTGCTTTTACTGCCATAAGACTTGCTGCAACTCTGTCGCGAACGGTGGGGCTGCCTCCTCTTTGCAAATGTCCCAATATTGTTGTGGTTGTGGAAATGCCTGTAATAGATTTGATTTGTTCTGCAATTTCCATAGTACCGCCTACACCTTCTGCAATAATTACGATATAGTGATGTTTTCCGCGATTTCTGCAACCGATAATGGGTTGAATAATATCTCTGTCAATTTCAAATTTCTTTTCAGGTAATATACATGCTTCGGCGCCATCTGCAATAGCACAATGAAGTGCAATATACCCGGCATCTCTTCCCATTACTTCAATAACACTGCAACGTTCATGAGAATATGCCGTGTCTTTAATTTTATCTATGGCATCCTTAACAGTATTTAACGCTGTATCAAATCCTATTGTGTAATCTGTAGAGCCAATGTCATTATCTATTGTTGCAGGTATACCAACCACATTTATACCTTCTCTGGCAAGTGCTCTTGCGCCACGGAAAGAGCCGTCGCCTCCAATTACGACGATTGCATCAAGTTGAAAAACTTCTGCCATTCTTGCTGCTCTTTTTACACCTTCGGGAGATGAAAACTCTTTGCTTCTGGCTGTTTGCAAGATGGTTCCTCCCCTACTCATTATATCAGAAACACTACGCAAATTCATTTCGAACATATCGCCTTTTAACAGACCTTCATATCCTTTTTTTATGCCATACACTTGAAAACCTCTGTATATTCCGGATCTTACAACTGCTCTGATTGCAGCATTCATTCCGGGAGCGTCACCACCGGAAGTCAAAACTCCGATTCTTTTAGTCTTCATAAATATAATCCTCCAATTCTTTAATTACATCCTGTGAAGTATTCATATAACCTGTCCACAGTTCTTTATTACTATTTTTATCAATAATTTTTACGGGTGATTTACCGGAAAAATATTTTGCAAAAGCTATAACTTTTTTTGCATTTTTGATATCAACAGAAATATTCATTCCTTTTGCATTATTGTCTGATGAATACTCCTCAGGCAAATATATAGCATCAGGTAATATTTTTGGTGAATCATCTTCTCTTATACTTAGCCTGCCTTTAATTATTATAATATTTTCTTCTGTTAACAGTCCTGCATATTTTTCATAAATTTTAGGAAAAATTAAAAGCTCCGCAGAACCATATAAATCTTCTATTGTGCCAAAAGCCATAAGTGCGTTATTCTTCGTTACTTTTTTCTTTACAGTAGAAATAATTCCGCCTAAAACAATTTCCATGCCATCTTTAACACCTGAAACAAAAGATTTGTCCATACCATCAAGACCATCTTCTGTATCTGCAATAAGATCAATCGTTTTAATTGTGGATATCTTTGCAAATCTTTCTGAATAGCCCTCAAGCGGATGACCAGAAAGATATATACCAAGCATTTCCTTTTCCATGGATAATAAATCAGCTTTATTAAACTCAGGTACATTAGGGAATTTATCATAATCGTTTTCTACTTGCATACTATCGTCTTCGAACATATCGAATATTGAAATTTGCCCTTGTGCTTTATGCTTTTGAGCCGCAACTACGCTATCTAAAATGAGCTCGTAAGTTTTAAACAGCTGAGACCTTTTTACATTAAAAGAACTAAATACGCCGGCTTTGATAAAGGATTCAACACATCGTTTATTTACCTCTGTAGATGCAATTCTTTCGCAAAAATCACCAAAACTCCTAAATAAACCGTTATTATCACGTTCGTTTGTTATTACATCAACTACATGTCCTCCAACATTTTTGATTGCCGCAAGACCAAAAACAATAGAATTATCTTTAACGGTAAATTTACTGTAACTAATATTAATATCAGGTGGCAGAATTTTAATATTCATTTGTTTACATTCTGCAATATATTGAGCAATTTTATCAGTTCTGTCAATAAAACTGTTAAGAAGTGCTGCCATGAATTCAACGGGATAGTATGTTTTAAGCCATGCTGTTTCATATCCGACTACAGCATAACAAGCAGCATGAGCTTTGTTAAAGGCATAGCTTGCAAAATCAATCATTTGGTCAAAAATTTTATTTGATATTTCATGAGAAACACCATTTTTTTCTGCTCCGTTAACAAAGTTAATGCGTTCTTTTTCCATCACATCGTGCTTCTTTTTTGCCATTGCACGACGAACCAAGTCAGACTGTCCCATTGTATAGCCTGCAAGATCACGAACTATTTGCATTACTTGCTCTTGATAAACCATACAACCGTACGTTACGTTTAAGATAGGCTCTAATATGGGATGTAAATATTTTACTTTATCCGGATTCTTTTTATTTTCGATGTATCTTGGTATTTGATCCATCGGTCCGGGTCTGTATAACGCTATTCCTGCAATAATATCTTCTAAGTTGTCCGGTTGAAGCTCTGTAATAAAACGTGTCATTCCCGGACTTTCCAATTGAAAAATACCTAAAGTCTTACCATCTGATATAGTTTTATAGACATTTTTATCATCCATAACCATGGTATCAAAATTGACTTTTATACCATGATTTTTATATATAAGCTCAACAGCATCCTGTATAACAGTAAGAGTTCTTAAACCTAAGAAGTCCACCTTAAGCAAACCTAATTTTTCCAATATAGCCATTGGAAATTGTGTAACAACACTATCACCGGTTTTGTGCACAGGAACATAATCTGTTACAGGATCTTTTGTAAGTACCACACCTGCTGCGTGGGTCGATGCGTTTCTGGACATGCCTTCAAGTTGCATCGCAGAATCAAGCAAATCCCTTATGACGCTATTTTCTTCGTATTTTGCTTTTAATTCATGATTTAATTCTATAGCAGACTTAATAGTTGTTTGTTTCCCCGGTGCCATGGGAATCATTTTAGCAATACTATCAACATCACCGTACGGAACATCAAGTACCCTGCCCACATCACGAACTGCTCCTCTTGCTGCCATAGTACCGAATGTTATTATCTGCGCTACTCTGTCTTCTCCGTATTTCCTTACCACATAATCAATAACTTCTTTTCGTCTTTCGTCACTGAAATCAACATCAAAGTCAGGCATACTGATTCTTTCCGGATTCAAAAACCTTTCAAAAGCCAAATTATATTTTAAAGAATCTATATTTGTGATTTTTAAACAATAAGCAACAATACTGCCGGCGCCGGAACCTCTTCCCGGCCCTACTGTAATGCCATTATCCTTGGCATATTTAATAAAATCCCATACAATTAAATAATATTCAGCATACCCCATACTGATAATTACAGAAAGTTCATACTCAAGTCTTTCGGAAACTTCTTGTGGCAATTCATTGCCATAACGAAAAGCTGCTCCCTCGTATGTCAATTTACGCAAATATTCAGCAGGAGTCAAACCACCGGGAATGTCAAATTGCGGCAAAACAGGACGGCCAAAGGAGATTTCAACATTACATCTTTCGGCAATTTTTACAGTATTTTCCAGAGCGTCTTTACGTATCATAAAAAGCTCCTTCATTTCTTCAGGAGTTCTGAGATAAACCTGGTCAGTATTAAACTTCATTCTGTTGTCGTCGTTATATTTTTTGCCTGTTTGTACACAAACAAGTATATCTTGTGCTCTTGCATCACTTTGACTTATAAAATGTACGTCGTTTGTTGCAATTAAAGGGATTCCTGTTTCTGCGGACATTTTAATAAGAGCTTTATTTACTGTTAGTTGTTCTTCTAAACCATTACTTTGAAGCTCTAAATAGTAATTATCTTTGCCAAAAATGTCAAAATATTCTAATGCAAGCTCTTTTGCCCCTTCGTAATCACCTTTGAGTATAAGTTGCGGAATATCACCGCCAAGGCAGGCTGATGCGCAAATTATTCCGTCGGAATACTCTCTCAGCAAGTTCATGTCTACTCTTGGCTTATAGTAATATCCTTCTGTGAAGGCTTTAGAAACAATTTTAATTAAATTATGATATCCTGTGTTATTTTTTGCCAACAACAAAAGATGCCCGTAATCATTATCGACTCCGGGTGCTTTATCAAAACGTGTTCTTTTTGCAGTATAAACTTCACAACCTATAATAGGCTTTATGCCCTCGCTTTTACATGCTTCATAAAATTCTACGATGCCATACATTACACCGTGGTCTGTAATTGCAAGAGCGTCCATACCTCGCTCTTTACAGGCCTTAACAAGATCTTTAATCCTGCAGGCTCCGTCAAGTAAGCTGTATTCGGTATGGACGTGAAGATGAACAAATTCTGTGTTGATTGTGCTCATGTTATTTCTTAATAATCGGCATAATTTTACCGACAACTTCCTCTTTAAGTTTTATTGCTTTATCGTGGGCAGAGTCAAGAGTGTTTGACTTGCCTCCGAAGTATATTTTAATTTTCGGCTCAGTACCTGAAGGTCTTACACAGAACCATTTATCCTTGTATTCAAAATAGAGTACATTGGATGACGGTAAGTTACAAGACTGTTTTGAAGCAATAGAACCATCAGTATTGTATGAAATTATATCACCGGTGAGTATATCTGTATAAACAGCCGGAATTTCATCTGTAAATTTACCGTTTGTGTCACGAATGGTTTCCATAATCTTCTTTATCATTTTTAAACCGGCTTCGCCTTTAAGATTAATTGAAACTTGAAGCTCGTTATGATATCCGTATTTTTTATAAATATTATCTAATGCTTCGAAGAGTGTAATTCCTTGTGAAGTGTAAAATGCAGCTGCTTCTGCCGCAAAAAGACAACCTGCTACTGCATCTTTGTCCCTTGCATACGTTCCGGGCAAATAGCCGTAACTTTCCTCAAAGCCGAAGAGGTAGTTTTTATCACCCTTTTCATCAAGATCCATAATTTTTTCACCGATGAATTTGAAACCTGTCAATACATCAATATATTCAACATTATTTGCTAAACAGATATCCTTTGTAAGTCTTGTTGATACAATAGTTGATACTACAAAAGGATTTACAGGCATAGTTTTACGCGCTTTATGACTTTCGATAATTCTGTCACAAAGAATAACACCGATTTGGTTACCGTTAATCATTGCATAACCGCCATCAGGAGTTTTTGCGTAAATACCTGTCCTGTCTGCATCAGGGTCTGAAGCCAAAACAATATCAGCATTAACTTCTTTTGCTAAATCCAAAGCCATAGTAAATGCTGCAGGATCTTCAGGATTTGGCAAATTGATAGTAGAAAAATTGCCATCGGGCTGCATTTGCTCTTTTACAGTGTGAAGATTTGTTACACCGCACTCTTTTAACAGCTCCGGAATCCACTTAGCGCCTGCTCCGTGTAAGGGTGTATATACAACTGTAAGATTCTTTGCATTTTTCTTGAATCCGTCTTTATCTGCGATTAACTTTTTAACGTCTTTAAAGAAATTTTGTTTAATTGAATTATCCACATATTTGATATTGTTTCCTGTTTTAAAGAAGTCAAAACTGAAAGACGGAACCTTTGTATAATCAGTGATTGCTTGCATTAAACGAGATATCTGCTTACTGTCCTCTAAAGAAAGTTGTGCACCGTCAGGTCCGTATACTTTGTATCCGTTGTATTCTTTAGGATTGTGGCTTGCAGTGATCATTACACCTGCTGCACATCTTAACTGTCTTACTGAATACGAAAGAACAGGAACAGGAACTATATCAGTATGCAAATATACTTTTATACCGTTGCCGGCAAAAACTGCTGCCGCTTCTTTTGCAAAAACGTCGGAAAAATTACGGCTGTCATAACCTATAACAACACCGTCTTTTTTTGCTTTTGTTCCTTTTGAAAGTATATGAGCGGCAATTGCTGTACTAAGTCTTCTGACTACGTATTTATTCATTCTGTTTGTACCTGCACCTATAACTCCCCTTATACCTGCAGTACCAAAATCAAGTTCTTTATAAAATCTGTCTCTTATTTCTGTATTATTGCCTTCTATTGCGGCCAATTCTTTTCTTGACTCTTCATCAAAATATCTGTTTGTGGCCCATTGTGAGTATGTTGCACCTATATCCATTGTAGTTTACTCTCCTTATTAGATATTTCGATTCATTATACACGATAATGCCTTAAAATACAAATCGGAAATTTTATTTATTATAGAAGCATATAGCGCGATACATCAATACCAGCCCTGCGCTAAGTAATGCACCACCTATAATGTCTGTAAACCAATGCACGCCTGAAATAAGTCTGCCTAACACCATAAATACAATAAAAACGATGATTGTATAAGCGATACAACGTTTTAAAATTATATTTTTGAGACGGAAATCTAACTGGATGATTGTAGTTGTCATTATACACAATACCAACATTGTTGTTGAGGATGGATAAGAAGCCTCCAATATTCCGTCAATCAAAACAGGTCTGTAGTTTACAACAAACGCCTCAAAGAGGATATATACAGCCATCACGACAATATAAAATACACCAAGCGCAAGAATATTAAAATCGACTTTTAAGATGTGTTTTCTTTGAATCAATTGAATTAATCCGAATGTCGCGAATCCAAATGCAAATACAATCGGAACAAAACTCAACCAATCTGTGATATTATACAGGAACATATTGACACCCGTAAGTTTATTCACAAACATGTTAATTGTTGCAAATCCAACAGAAGATTCTTGTGGTCCGATTGCTTGTTTATCTGTAATTTGAATTGCTGCCGTCCATAATATAAATGACGCAAGCATACATATTGAAAATATTAAATCTTTTTGCTTGTTTTTTTTCATTAAATTCAACCTTCCTTTTTTGTTGGCCTCGGCCTAACTACATTTTATGAGAAGGTATGAATAACCACAAGAAACGTTGCGTCACAACGATGATACGAAGCGTATCATTGCCATTTAATGAGCATTAACACCTTAATGATTAGAAAGATAAATAGAAATATTGCCGCATATGGTTGCGAACTTATAATAAAGAGCAGTACTCCGATTGTATTTAATGTTAATGATATTTTGTTCTTATTTTTAACCCAAAAAACTTTATGGCATGACAGCAGAACAAGTGTTAAGACTCCCGATGCAATAATTCCGATAATAACAATAAAATACGCAATTCTCAAATATGTTGAAATTTCGCTAAGAGATATTAGGGATACTTCATGTATGCTTTCATTGATTTTCTGCCCAAATAACGGTAAAAAGAATAACAATGCAATACTGCAATCAAGCAAACCAAATACTAAGCTACAAAAATGTTTTTCTTTTTGTTTGGCATCTTCTTCTGCTATGGTAAGCAATTCCTCACCGGATAGCAATTCATCGATAGTTATTCCGAAGAATGCTGCGATTGATTTTAAAGAATCTATATTTGGATATCCTCTGTTAGATTCCCATTTTGAAATTGCTGTTCTGGATACAAACAGAACCTCTGCAAGTTCTTCCTGTGTAAGCCCTTTTTGCTTTCGGAGTTTCTGTAATTTCTCGTTAAATTCCATTGCATTTTCCTTTCTAAACAATCCATTTCTTTGACCAAGCAAATAATTTTTCGGACATAAAATCGAAGTCAACCGCCCCGCCTTTTTTTAAATACAAAAAGATTTCCACAATGGTACGTTCGTCAGAAGATGCAACTTGTAGTAATTCTTTTTGATGCCTGATATAGTTTCCGGTTTGCTTAAAATTAATTGCCTGTATAACAAAAGAAGCCGACTTATACAACCCTCGTAAAATATCTTCACTTTTCTCATATAGCATGTTATGAACACATCCATGGAAAATGTTGCAGGCACCGATTTTGATTGCTCTGCTCACTGCACTTTCGTCAATAACAGCCATCACATCATCAAGACTTCCCTTAATTGGTGTTGTATCGTGGCAAAACTGGAACAAGTCAGATGGTTCCCAATTCATAATTTCCTTTTTGCCTGAAAGAAAGCCGCAAATTAATTCCCTATGAGTCAGGGTATCAAGCATGTCATTATAAATTTGAATGTCCATAGCAGACAATTCATCCAGAATTACAACAATATCAATGTCGCTTGTTTCTATTGCTTCGCCACGGCCATAACTACCTTGTAAACCAACAAACCACACACGGTTTTCAAAAGTAATATTTAATTTCTTTAAAAAGTTTTGCATCCAAGCAGTAATATCTATCATACAGAAATCCTCATTTTAATTCTTGTTCTCAAGTTTGTTTAGTCGTTCCTCTAATGCTTTAACTCTCTTTTCAAGTTCAGTTGCTACTTCGTTGCCTACAAATACAAAAATAGACAAAGGAATCGCGATACCTACTTCAATCAAAATCGGGTTTCTACTCTCAAATAATTTCCATCCTCCAAAGAACACAAATAAATAAATCACAACAAAGCATATAAGAAACCAGAATGCCCATCTCAAAAGCATTTTTAGTTTATTTTTCATTGTATCCCTCCACACATATTAAAATTTACTGAGTTAATTATATAACAAACTTTGACTTTTTAACAGAATATTATAATTAGTGATGCAGACAATAGATTTCTATCGCTTCGCAGATAAACTCGGCTGTACCGTCAGCGTGCTTGTCGATGTTGCTCTTAAAGCGCTCATCTGCAACATACATTTGACCGAGACCTGCTAAAATCTGATTTGTGCAAAGATAATAATTTTCGCTAATATGATCCTGCAGCATTTTCACAAGGTTCTGCACCTCGGCGGAATCAGGCGCTTTGACCTTTCTCATGCATACCGCAAACTCTGCCATAATGTGATCCATTTCCTCAGCAAGGTCGTTCCACTTCTGCTTGGAGTAATTCTTGGTCCGTTCTGCGTGTTCCTTGTATGCGTCCGTTTTGCCCCATTTTTCTTTGGCTTCATCCTTATGCTTTTCAAATTCGCTGTTGTCAAACGCTTTCATTACGTTTTCTCCTTTCACGGCACCGTCAATGGCAGAAATTAACCGCTCTAATCGCTCTTTTTTGAGTGTGAGAAGGTGTTTTTGCTCTTTCAGCGCCTTGTTTTTGTCATAATTCGGGGATGACAAAATCTCTCCGATGCTTTTTAAGGAAAAGTCAAGTTCACGGTAAAATAGAATCTCTTGCATACGAAGAAGCGAATTATCGTCATAAAAACGATAGCCCGTAAACTTGTCAACCAAGGCTGGCCTCAACAATCCTATTTCATCGTAATAATGTAGTGTGCGCACACTTACACCCGTAAATTCGGCAAACTCTTTAATCTGCATTTTCAATTTTATCACCTCACAAGGAGAGC
>JAFZEI010000036.1 GCA_017560765.1 Clostridia bacterium
ACTCCATCTTTTGAAGGTACGTCAAAATATCCTCTGATTGCAACTTTGCTGTCAAGATAAAGTGACATTCCTACCCACTTCGCACTGTCAGAAGCTGTAGCTGACGGAATATTCTTTACCGTAGATAAATTTCTTACAGAAGCTGTTCCCCATGCTGCTTGCTCTGCTGTCAACTTTGAATCTACAAGGTTGCTTGTATTGTATTTTGTATATACTTGAGCTGCAGAACCGTAGCGAAGCATATCAACGAGCATTGTTCTGAACTCTGCATTTGTTGTAGAACCGAGCATTGAATAAATATATGTTGCAACACTGTATTCTACTGTTTCGCTAGAGTATTCTTTACCGTTCCAATCTGCGTAAAGTTTTGCTTCTATTGTATCATTCATCATCTGCGGTGCCACATTGTTAAATGAGAATGCATAACATTCAATACCGCTGACTGTATCGATTACTCCGTTGATTGTTGTTTCTTTACCGCCAAGCAATACTACAAGTTTAGGATTAGTATAACCTGCAGCATCAAACTCAGCCTTCTTTACAACGTATTTTACTGTAATATCACTGTAAAGAGTAAGTAATTTAGCATCAATCTTCAACTCTGTTGAAGGTGTCAGCTCCGGCTCAGGCTCCGGTTCGGGCTCGGGCTCGGGTTCCGGTGTCAAACCATCATCTATCATCTCAACTATTTGGAGATTGAATATCTGTGAATCATTATATGCATACGTTGCATTGTATACATTGTCCATTGCAACAGGCGAACTGCTTGCTACAGTAAGAACACATGCAGGTGAAACTACAGATTTGAAAACATATCCTCTGTCAGAACCGTCTTTCTTGTATGTTTTGTAAACGTACCAACGCTGACCTGCTGCACCTGTATCTTCTGCTATTTGAACATCTGCGCCTGTAAGCTTTGAATTATTTGCTACAGTAAGAACATAATCATTCTTTGTATTTACAATCTTATAACTGCCGTCATCTTGACGTGTAAAATGCCAAATCTGAGCAGCCGCTTCACTTGGCGTATATGCAATAACATTTGTTTCTGATAAAGAGAAGTTCAAAGATGCATTGATTAATTTAAATCTTGCTTTAAACTCTTTACCTAAATTATCAGGTGTTGCAGTATATCTGTTAGAAGAATCACTGAAAGCTCCGTTATTACCGAAGTGCTTTATAGCAGCAATAAAATGATCTGCTGTAGGCGCACCTTTACCGAATGCCGCACGCAAGTCGGCGTTCTTCTCAATATACTCTCTTACATCAAATATCGGGCTTCCCTGTCTGCCTTCTGCTGCTCCGTGATTAACAAAGTGATCAAATAAGCCCTCGTCTGTTGAACCAAAACCGGGAATTACATCTGCACTTGTTGCAGCATAATAGTATGGGTCAAATACTGCTGACTGAACATTTGAAGGAATAAAGTCATTCTCGTTGTAAAGTCCGCCAAGTGATGTACCTGTTGTGTAGTTAGGACTGCAAATGTATGCAACATAAGTACTTGATGATGCATACGTTTTATCAGAACAGCATCCGCCGTCTGTAGAGAAGTATGCTGAGCTTGTATTACCCTCGATTGTATAAAGCGTACCGCCTTTATAGTCTGTTACAATACCAACGTGGTTAACAGTTCTGCCGCTTGCAGCACCTGAAGAAGAAAGGAAGTATACAATATCTCCGGGAATAGGAGTATATTTACCTGCTTTTACTTGAGACCAAGTATATGCTCTGCCTGCATTTTTAAATGGTTTAACTTGTGTCTCTGTATATTGGTCGTATTGAAT
>JAFZEI010000037.1 GCA_017560765.1 Clostridia bacterium
CTAAGGATTATATGCAGGGTAACAAAAAAAGAAGATGTATTAGCGAAGCAGCTTCTTGCATTAATCCAAAGTTCGAAGACGAAAAGTACATATCCAGCAGAAAAGTTGATGACTTTTTCTATTCCATTTACGTTAAACCGGCAAAACCGGAAGTTCGTGATGCGATGATGTTCATAAACATAGCGTTTCAGAGAAGGGAAAGTCTTTTTGAGGATGTACAAGGCAAGGCAGAGGCAAGAGTATACATGAGAACCGCGATAGACAGACTTCTTGCCTATGTAGATGAGAAAATCGGATTCCTTAGGCTCTTCTTTACAAAATCAAACGAAGTGTTTCCTCTGACAGGGATTATAATGCATCCTGAAATGTGGAGAGAAGAATTCCCATTTGAATTATTATTGGAATTGATTGATTCTTATGACGATGAAAGGCTTTTTGCCATGTTGCTTATGTTTTTACATACGAAGAAAAAAGTAAGCAGAGATTTCGTCAAAAGAATTATGGCAGACCGTAAAATTTTAGTGCTTTATTTAGATGGAGCATCTTATGAGTTTTCTGTAAAACAAGACATTTTAAGGATGTATGAAATGACGTCTCTCAGCAATAAAAGCAATCCTTCTTTGAAAGTTTTGTTAAAGCAATTTATACAGAATTTTTACAGAAAATACGAGGAAGCATATAATTATGCAAAAAAAGCCATCGAAAAAGAAATCTCAGAAATTGAAAAGGAGATACGCAAAAATGGTGATCTCCACGGAGTTACAAACTATTTTGTATTTCGCCGATTGTTAATGCGCAGCAGAATGGAAAAGAGCATCTGTATTGAGTTTTCTCCTTTTTGTAGAAAAAACATTGAGTTCTATGCCAGTTTTTCCGCAATTACCATTTGTGTTGGTAACGGTGTAAGAACACTGGCTGACTCGCTGGCGGATTCAGAAAGAGTCGGAGAAAAGTTAAAGTTACTCGGCAATGAACGACTTTTTAAAATCATGAAAAGTATATTTGCAAAACCAATAAGTTTGGCAGAACTTGCTTCGGAATTTGGTATTTCCATGAGTAATGCTTATAAAATTTTGTCGAAATTGGTAGAAGAAAGGTATATCTACAAAAATGAAGAAGATCAAAAGTATGTTGCCAACAAGGAGCATTTTTTGAATGTTGTTGATTTGTTTAGAAAATACGGAGGTGAGAAACGATGAGAATTTACACGGGAAGAGCAAAAAAATGGCACAGGCCGTTTATGCAGACAATGTCTAAAAATGAAGTAGACAGAGCCATTGCATTGAGTGCTTGCTCCGGATATGTTACAGAATGTCACGATAGAGCTTCTAGAATTATATAATAAAACAAACAAAAACTCCCTGCCCGTCAAAGGCAGGGAGTTTTAAATATTAAATCAGAAGAGGTTTTACCTTTTATTAAAGATCGGCTTGGTATTGAATATTGATTTCCTCAGCGTAACGAACAGCCCCCATAGCATCTTTTGCATATTTATCTGCGCCGATTTTATCGGCGTATTCTTTATTTAGAACAGCGCCTCCTACAATGATTTTGCACCAAGGAGCATCTTTCCTTAAAAGCTTTATGGTAGCCTCCATGGACGGAACTGTTGTTGTCATAAGCGCACTCAAGCCCAATATGGGAGCATGCAGTTTAACAACTGCTGCTGATATGGTTTCAGGCGGAACATCTTTGCCCAAATCCGTTACATTAAAACCGTAATTTTCCAATAACAATTTAACTATATTCTTGCCTATATCATGTATATCGCCGTGAACGGTGGCAATAACAACAGCACATTTTTTTGCTGTATTGTCAGAATTTTCACTTTTTGTCAGATGAATTTTTATCTTCTCAAAAGCGCTTTTGGCAGCCTCTGCGCTCATTAAAAGCTGAGGCAAATATACTTTTTTCTCTTCAAAACCTTTGCCTACTTTGTCAAGCGCGGGAATTATGTCTTTTTGCACAATTTCAAGCGCCGGCACATTTTCTAAAAGACTTTCCGTAATTGTACCGGCTTCGTCTTTAATGCCTTTAATTATAGCTTGCTGCAGAGCAGACTCACCACTTTGTGCTGATACTTTAGCACTCGTTTCTTTTGGAGTTGTTTCAATAGTATATTTACTGCAAAAATCAATGTAGTCAGAGCAGTTAGGGTCCATACCGTGTAAAGCGCGATAAGAAAAATAAGTTTTCATCATATCGTAAGAGTATGGATTCATAATTGCGGCAGACAGACCGTTTTCCAAAGCAGAACCAAAGAAAACACTGTTGATTGCATTTCTCTCCGGCAAGCCGAATGAAACATTAGACACGCCCAAAGATGTATGACAGCCCAATTCATACCGCAAAATTCTCAAAGCTTTTAAAGTTTCAAGTGCGGCATTGTCATCTGTACTTATGGTCATACACAGGGGGTCAAAAATTATATCTTTTTTATTAATGCCATACTCTGCGGCAACACGCAAAATTTTCTTGGCAATCTCAACTCGCCCCTCGGCTGTAGAAGGTATTCCGTCCTCGTCAAGTGTTAAAGCAACAATAAATCCGCCGTATTTTGCTGCCAGCGGGAAAATTTGGCGCATGCTTTCTTCTTTGCCGCTTACGGAATTTATCATCGCCTTGCCGTTGTACAGTCTTAGTGCCGCCTCCATCGCAACAGCATTTGAGGTGTCGATTTGAAGAGGCAGGTCGCTTATTGCTTGCAGTTCGGAAATTGTACGCTTAAGCATGGCTGCTTCATCAATATCAGGCAGGCCTACATTCACGTCCAGAATGTGTACGCCTCTTTCTTGTTGGTTTATGCCTTCCTTTAATATATAGTCTATATCATTTTCTATAAGAGCTTGTTTAAAGCGCTTTTTGCCTGTTGGGTTGATGCGTTCGCCTATTAAAATGGGCTGTGTATTAAATTCTACGATATGTGTATGAGATGAAACACAACTTATATTTTTGGGTAAATTTGCCACGGGAGGAATATTTTTTGCTCTGCTTGTTAAGGCTTTTATATAGTCCGGTGTTGTGCCGCAACAACCGCCTGCAATGCGCACTCCTTTTTTGATGGCCTCCGTAACATCTTCTGCGAATTCATCAGGTAAAATGTCGAAAACTGTTTTACCGTTTACACTCTTGGGCAGACCTGCGTTTGGCTTTAAAAGTACGGGTACAGAGGCATATTTTACATATTCTTCTATAATTGGAAGTAAAGCCTTTGGCCCTAA
Source organism: Clostridia bacterium (assembly GCA_017560765.1). Lineage (GTDB taxonomy): Bacteria > Bacillota > Clostridia > UBA1212 > UBA1255 > Egerieisoma. Next base: position 3,222 of record JAFZEI010000037.1, read on the forward strand.
TGAACAGTTTGTGCCTATGGCATCTGCATGCATACCTTCTAAAAGTACTACCATTGCTGCCGGAGAAGCGCCTGTCATAAGTTTGCCGTCTTCGCTGTATGCGTTTGAAACAAAAACGGGCAGTTTTGAATTTTCTTTTGCAGCTAAAAGAGCAGCTTTTGTCTCGTAGCTGTCGTTCATTGTTTCTATTAATATAACATCAGCTCCGTATTTAACACCGAGCTTTACAGTTTTGGCAAAAATTGCTACTGCATCCTCAAAATCCAAATCTCCGAAAGGTTTTAAAAGTTTGCCTGTAGGACCTATGTCAAGTGCGATAAATTTTTCTTGTGTGCCTGTTGAGGTTTCTTTTGCTTTTTGAACATTATTTATGGCAGTGCGAATAATTTCTTCTAATTCGTTATCATTGAATTTTAATGAATTTGCGCCAAAAGTATTTGTGCTGACAACATTACTGCCGGCATCATAATAGCTTTTGTGGATTGATTGTATTTTATCAGGCTGAGAAATATTCCATCTTTCCGGTAGTTCTCCCGGTTTTAAGCCTTGTTCTTGTAAGAGAGTTCCCATTCCGCCATCGAGAAACAAAATATTTTCTTTCATGTAATCAAGAATTTTTGCATTGCCCATTAAAAATCACTCTTTCTTTATTTGGAAATAATTCCCACAATTGCCGTAACGGACTTTGTGGGTGACATCAACATACTGTCATTGAGCGTAAGCCCTATGTTTTTACCGCAATCAAGCGCGGCAAATATATCGTTTTGTAAACTAAGCGGTAAATCTCCGTAGCCGGGGCTGAACCGTGGCTTTAATGTTTCCTCTTTTGCCATATCTTTACAAAATTGGTCGCACAACTTTTCTATACGCTCTGCACCTATGGCTTGGAAAATTAACGCTTTTACAGGTGAGAGTTTACCGTATTTCATAATCAATCTGTCAATTTCTATGCCAAGTGTTGCGGCGAAGAGAAATATTCCGTCACAGCCGTCTAAGTTTTTTGCTAAATCTGCAGAGGTTGTTTGTGCAAAACCTAAGTTGAGCGCTGTGCCTTGCTTACTTATAGGGAACTTTCGGTAACAGACATTGCATGTGAGCTTGTCTGATACTTCGGTAAGGCACTCGTTTAAAAGTGCTTCGTCTTGTAAATTGCCGGCGTAGCGTGAAATTTCTTTTTTGTTAAATTCTCCGCATTGGTTAGAAGAGTATTTTTTGACAAACGCCACGTGTTTTCCCTCCACAAATAACTTACCAGGTAATTTTATCCTATTTGGCTGATAATGTAAACAACCTAAAAATTATAGACATTGCATAAAAATTTGTGGTACAATTGGATTTGTTGTAAACAGAATTGGAAAGGGGTTTCCTTTTATGATAAGAATAGGTATTGCAGGATACGGTAATTTGGGACGTGGCGTTGAGGCTGCGGTTACTAACAGTAAGGATATGGAGCTTGTGGGTGTTTTTACCAGAAGAGATCCGTCTGCTCTTAAGACGGTTACAGGTATACCTGCCTTTTCGTTTGATGATGCAAAAAATATGCAGGATAAAATAGACGTTATGATAATTTGCGGAGGTAGTGCAAATGATTTACCGAAGCAAACGCCGGAGCTTGCTAAATACTTTAATGTAATTGACAGCTTTGATACTCATGCTAAGATTCCGGAGCATTTTGCTAATGTTGATGCGGTGTGCAAAGAAAGCGGTAAAGTTGGAATAATTTCCGTAGGCTGGGATCCGGGATTGTTTTCTCTTAACAGATTATATGGGCAGGCGGTTCTTCCTAACGGTCAGGATTACACTTTTTGGGGCAAAGGCGTGAGCCAAGGACATTCCGACGCTGTAAGGAGAATACCGGGTGTGAAAAATGCGAAGCAGTATACCATACCGGTTGAGGAAGCTCTGCAGAGTGTGCGTAACGGCGAAAATCCGCAACTCACCACAAGGCAAAAGCACACAAGAGAGTGTTTCGTAGTAGCAGAGGAGGGTGCGGACCTTTCGGCTATAGAGACAGCGATAAAAACGATGCCCAATTATTTCGCGGATTATGATACTACAGTTCATTTTATAAGTGAGGAAGAGCTTGAGAGAGAGCATGGCGGAATTCCTCACGGCGGTCGTGTGTTCCGTACAGGTGTGACAGGGCTTAACGGTGAAATGCACCATGTTATTGAGTATAGTCTTAAGTTGGATTCTAATCCTGAGTTTACTTCAAGTGTGCTGACGGCGTATGCAAGAGCGGCTTTCCGTCTGGCAGAAAAGGGTGATTTTGGCTGCAAGACTGTGCTTGATATTGCGCCTTCATTGATTCATAGTGACAGTCCTGAAGATTTGCGTAAAAAATTGTTGTGATATTGGAAAAAATATTTTATAATTATTCGGTTGACGATAAGTTGATGCGGAGCGCATTTGATGATGTTGCGCTCACGTAAAATTTCATCATAGTGAGGAGTTAAACATTATGGAAAGAAAAGTCGGTACAGTTTCAAGAGGAATCAGATGCCCTATTATTCGTGAGGGTGATGATTTGGCAAAAATCGTAACGGATAGCGTTATTGAGGCGGCGCAGAGCGAGGGCTTTGAGCTTAGAGATAAAGATGTTATCTGTATTACTGAGTCTATCGCGGCAAGAGCGCAAGGTAATTATGCTTCTATTGAGGCGATTGCGAAGGACGTTAAGACGAAGCTTGGCGGTGACACGATTGGTGTTATTTTCCCGATTCTTTCTCGTAACAGATTTGCGATTTGTTTGCGTGGTATTGCAAAGGGTGCAAAGAAAATTGTTTTGATGCTTAGCTATCCCAGTGATGAGGTTGGTAATGAGCTGGTTTCACTTGATAAAATTGATGAGGCCGGTGTTAATCCTTATTCTGATTTGTTGACATTAGAGAAGTATCGCGAGCTTTTTGGAGAGAACAGACATCCTTTTACAGGTGTTGATTATGTTGAGTATTACGGTGATTTGATTCGTGAAGAGGGTGCGGAATGCGAGATTATTTTTGCGAACGATGCGAGACGTGTTCTTGAATATACAAAGGATGTTCTTTGTTGTGATATTCATACAAGGGCAAGGACAAAGCGTATTTTAAAGGCGGCAGGAGCTAATCGTGTTTGCGGTCTTGATGATATTCTTAATGCTTCTGTTGATGGCAGTGGTTTTAACAGTCGCTTTGGTTTACTTGGTTCTAATAAATCTACTGAGAATAAAATTAAGCTTTTCCCTGAGGATTGTACAAGTCTTGTTTTTGGTGTGCAGAAGCAAGTTTTTGAACGTACAGGTAAAAATGTTGAAGTAATGGTTTACGGCGACGGTGCTTTTAAGGATCCCGTGGGTAAAATTTGGGAGCTTGCCGATCCGAGCGTTTCTGCAGGACATACTCCCGGCCTTGAGGGTACACCTAACGAAATTAAACTTAAATATCTTGCAGACAATGATTTTGCTGACCTTTCGGGTGACGCGCTTAAAGCTGCAATAGAGAATAGAATTAAATCTAAAAAGGATAATCTTGTTGGCGATATGGCGTCACAGGGAACGACTCCTCGTCGTATTACAGACCTTATCGGTTCTCTTTGCGACTTGACAAGCGGTTCGGGAGATAAGGGTACGCCGGTTGTTCTTGTTCAGGGATATTTTGACAATTATACCAATTGATTTTTACGGGGGATTTGAAAGGAGCTAATAATATGAAACAGGATATGATTCTTATTCTTGATTTAGGCAGTGAGGAGAATCCTAAAATTGCCCGTGAAATTCGTGCTTTAGGTGTTTATACTGAGATTAATGCTCATGATATTACTGCTACGGAATTGGCAGCGCTTCCCAACGTTAAGGGTATCATTCTAAATGGTGGCCCCAATCGTGTTGTTGATGGTGTGGAGATAGACGCTTCTGAAGCTGTTTATGATTCGGGTTTGCCTATTTTGAGCGTTGACCATAAGGGTTCTGAGGCATGGCCTATTGATGATGAGGAACGCAAGGAAGTTCTTAATCAATTTGTTTTTGATGAGTGTAAGGCTGAGGCTAATTGGAACATGGAGAACTTCATAAATGACCAGGTTGAGCTTATTCGCCGTCAGGTTGGTGACAAGAAGGTTCTTCTTGCTTTGTCAGGCGGAGTTGATTCTTCTGTTGTTGCGGCTTTACTTATTAAGGCTATAGGAAAACAGCTTACTTGTGTGCATGTTAACCATGGCTTACTTCGTAAGGGTGAGCCTGAGCAGGTTGTGGAAGTATTCCGTAACCAAATGGATGCAAACCTTGTTTATGTTGATGCTGTTGACCGTTTTCTTGACAAACTTGAGGGTGTTGAGGAGCCTGAGCAGAAGCGTAAAATTATCGGTGCTGAGTTTATTCGTGTTTTTGAGGAAGAGGCGCGTAAGTTAGAGGGTATTAAGTTCTTGGCGCAGGGTACTATTTATCCTGATATTATTGAGTCGGGTACAAAGACTGTTAAGGCTGTTAAGAGCCACCACAATGTTGGCGGTTTGCCTGAGGATCTTGATTTTGAGCTTGTTGAGCCTCTTAAGATGCTTTTCAAGGATGAAGTTCGTGCTTGTGGTGTTGCTTTGGGCTTGCCGGATGATATGGTTTATCGTCAGCCTTTCCCGGGCCCCGGTCTTGGTGTTCGTTGTCTTGGTGCTATTACTCGTGATCGTCTTGAGGCTGTTCGTGAGTCTGATGCGATTTTGCGTGAGGAGTTTGCGGCTGCAGGTCTTGAGGGTCAAGTTTGGCAATATTTTACAGCTGTTCCTGAGTTTAAATCTGTTGGTGTTCGCGATAATGTGCGTACATATGATTGGCCGGCTATTATTCGTGCAGTTAACACAGTTGATGCTATGACTGCTGAAGTGGCTGATATTCCGTTTAGTGTTCTTCAAAAAATTACCGCGAGAATTACTGCGGAGGTAAAGGGCATTAACCGAGTGCTGTTCGATTTGACGCCGAAGCCTACGGGAACGATTGAGTGGGAGTAGTCCCATACCTCGAAAATTTGCCTATGTGTAGCCAAAAAAATTTTTAAAAGGCGAAATTTGATACGAATTTGATACACAAAATTTACAAAGGAAACCCTTGAATTGGACGTTTTTGTTCGGATTCAAGGGTTTATTTATGTATAGTTCGCAAAAGCATCTTTTGTTCGATTAATGGTTTATGCTGTAAATGCCACTCCAAAGCATATCTCGACCAGAATAATTCCAATATCTGATATCCTGTTCAATAAACAACCATTTTAAAGTTTTCACTAAGAGTTCGCATGAAAATCCGGATTTAAATACTATTGAGTTTAGAGGTTCGGGATCTATATACAAACAATCATAGGTTGCATATAATGCTGTATATAAATATTTGTATTTTTCAGGATCTTCTTGATATTTTTGTTTCAAATCATCCAAGATGTTATCATGTGTAGGATAGTCACGGCGGCGTCCTGAAGAATTAAAATTTATATCTTCAACGCACACTACAAAATCAAAACCATTATGTAAAAAAGCAGGACGACGTAAGTAAATTCTACGATTGTCATTTAAGGTTTCTACATAATAGGTGTATTTTGAAGCTAGTTCATTTTTTCCTTTACCAGGTTCTTCTTTTGATAATTCGTTCACAACTTTCATTCGTATGTCATTGCGAGAACCAATATTATTAATATGCAAATTAAGTTCGTAGTGTGGCATATTATTCTACCTCCTTAAAAAATTCACTAATCTCAACACCAAGTACATTTGCAATCTGATTTAAGACAGATATTGATAAGCTTTTATTGCATCCAGTAGCTTCAATTTTGGAAAGATAGCTAATGCTAATCTTAGCTAGTTCTGCAAGCTGCATTTGAGTTAATTTAGCTTGTTCTCTATAATATTTTATATTTGTACCTATAAGATGGTATAACTCGGTATCATTAGAAAAATGCATGAAAACGACTCCTTTCACTATTTGTGAAAATTATCGCATAAGAAAGGTTTTATACAAATTCACTTATTGTGAAAGAAAACATATGTGTTTTTTTAATATTTATAAATTTAAAATTAAAAAGTCTAGAAAGTCAAAATTCGAGTATTTTTGACTTTTTGTTAATGTAAGATTTAGTCAAGACATGGTTATTTTGACGAGTTAGTTATTAAACTTAAAAATTGAAGTAAGATTGTCGTATTTTATTGATGTGTTCAAGAGACGTATTTTAGTAGAGAGAACCTTGTTTAAAAATTAATATAAAACATTATTAGTATAAAGATAAGAAGTAAAGGAGGAATGTCCTATAAGTTTACAACCAAATAATTTTGTGCTTGAGCCAACGACAATTTGGTCATTTCCTGAGAGGGGGAATTGGGCAACACATTCAGGTAAGTATAGAGGTAATTGGTCGCCATATGTGCCAAGAAATCTGATACTTCGTTATTCTAAACCCGGTGATTGGGTCTTAGATCAATTTATGGGTAGTGGAACAACTTTGGTAGAGGCGAAACTACTCAATCGTAATGCAGTAGGGGTTGACATCAATCCGCACGCTGTTTCACTTTCTAAAGTCAATTTGAATTTTATATGCAGAACAAACTCAAAAATAATTTTAAAAAATGGAAGCGCCACAAGATTATCTTTTATTAAAGATAATTCTATTGATTTTATCTGTACACATCCGCCATATGCAAATATTATCGCATATAGCAAGGAAATAGAGGGTGATATTTCATTATTAGGTATGGACGACTTTTTAACTAAAATACAGCTTGTGGCACAGGAGTCTTTTCGTGTGATGAAAGCAGGTGGTAGGTGTGCTGTGATGATGGGAGATATGAGGAAATACGGAAAAGTTGTGCCTTTGGGGTTTCATGTGATGGAGTGCTTTTTAAAAGCAGGCTTTGTGAATGAAGAAATTATCATCAAGGAACAGCACAATTGTCGCTCTGCAAATTTTTGGGAAAATAAGGATAATAAATTTCTTTTATTGGCACACGAATACATATTTGTGTTTCAGAAATAAAGAAAATTATGAATAATGAAGTAGCAGTTGTTATTTTGCGTGTTTGCAATTATAATATAAGTGATGAAAGATATTCTTTTGAGATTTAGAGAAGAGGAAAGGACATGAGTAATTCAAGTGTTGCTCCGTTTGTGAAATGGGCCGGCGGCAAGCGTCAGCTACTTCCACAGATAAGGGAGCGAATGCCTAAAAAATATAATAATTATTATGAGCCATTTGTAGGTGGCGGGGCAGTAACATTTGAATTACTACCTCAAAATGCTCTGATAAATGATATTAATAAAGCATTAATAAATACATATAGACAGATATGCAGTGATCCTGAAGCTTTCTTGAGAGAGATAAAGAGGCTTGATGCGGAAATGTGGGAAGATGGTAAGAAATATTACTATTCTCTCAGAGAACATTATAATGATAAGCTAATGAAAGCAGAGTACGATGTAGAATTAGCTGCATTGTTTGTGTTTATTAATAAGCATTGCTTTAATGGCTTATATCGTGTAAACGGTAAAGGGTTGTTTAATGTTCCGTATAACAATAGCCGCAGGGCGTCTGTTGATGAAAAACTTATTATGGAAATTTCGGAATATCTTCAAGGAGTAACAATTGTTGATGGTGATTTTGAAGTAGCTTGTAAAGATGCAAAGAGTGGCGATTTTGTTTTTATAGATAGCCCATATGCTCCGTTAAATCCCACTTCATTTGAATCTTATACCAAAGAGGGTTTTGATATAGAAAGTCATAAGAGATTGGCTGATTTATTTGATGAATTAACAGCAAGAGGTTGTTACTGTATGCTCACAAATCATAACACAGAATTAATAACTGAACTGTATGGTAACAAGGGCTATAGAATAGATGTGGTAAGCGTTAAGCGTATGATTAATTCTGATGCCTCAAACAGAGTTGGTGAAGAAGTAATTATATGCAATTATTAAAGGAGTCACTCTAATGGAGAATTTATTTACAAAGAAAGTGCCATTTTATTTCGAGACAGAAGAGTTACAGTTAGTATTAGGTGATTCTTTCAAAATTCTGACAAAAATGGAAACGGAATCTGTAGATATGATTTTTGCAGACCCGCCTTACTTTTTAAGTAATGATGGTATTACCTGTCAGGGTGGAAAAATGGTTTCCGTAAATAAAGGCTCGTGGGATAAGCTTTCAGAAAGAGGAACTAGTATTGCAGACAAACACAAGTTTAATAGAAAATGGATTAGATTATGTAAGAAGGTGCTAAAGCCGAACGGCACGATCTGGATTTCCGGAACATTGCATAACATATATTCTATAGGTATGGCATTGGAACAGGAAGGCTTCAAGATCATCAACAATATAACATGGCAAAAAACAAATCCTCCGCCAAACTTGGCATGTCGATGCTTCACGCATTCTACGGAAACCATTTTATGGGCTAAGAAGAATGAAAAGAAGTCTCGGCATTTTTTTGATTATCAGAAGATGAAAGAAATGAATGGTGGCAAGCAGATGAAGGATGTGTGGACAGGCTCATTAACCAAACCTTCAGAGAAAACGGAGGGTAAGCATCCTACGCAAAAACCACGGTATCTGCTTGAGAGAATCGTATTGGCATCTACTGAGGAAGGACAAGTTATATTGGATCCTTTTTGTGGTTCCGGAACAACCGGAGTGGAGGCTTTGCGATTTGGGCGAAAATTTATTGGAATAGATATTAGAGAAGAGTGCTTGGAAATATCCAAGAAAAGATTGGAGAGGGTAATAAATGGCAAAGAGAGATTTTGATGAATGGTTGAGTAAATTTAGACCTAGTATATCGAGTTATGATTACTATATTGACTTTGAAAAAGTCGTAAGAAATGTAGAAGAAATCAAGGTGGAATTGAATATTTTGAACTCCTTGATAGGTTCAAAAAACATAGAGGAAGATTTCGAGAGAATAGTAAAGAAATATCCGGAAACATTGCAATGTGTTCCATTACTTCTTGCTGTAAGGGGATATGAAATATATGCACAGGATGAAGATGGTGCGTTCTTGTATAATTTCAAGAAGATGAATTATAGTGTGGAGCAGTACAAGGTATTTATGCGTAAGACCGGATTATTTGATATGATTGCAAATCATTTGGTAAATAATCTTGTAGATTATGCTTTAGGCATCGAAACCGGATTGGATTCTAATGGGCGTAAAAATCGTGGTGGTCACCAGATGGAAGATTTGGTTGAGAAGTATATCATGGCAGCAGGGTTTGTAAAGGATATAACTTACTTTAAGGAAATGTATTTTAAAGATATTGAAGAAAAGTGGAACATTGACTTGTCAGCTTTGTCAAACGCCGGTAAAGTAGCAAAACGATTTGATTTTGTAGTTAAGACAGATAAGATGATTTATGGTGTTGAAACTAATTTTTATAACGGAGGTGGTTCAAAATTAAACGAAACTGCACGAAGTTATAAGATGCTTGCGCAGGAAGCTGATATGATAGAAGGGTTTACCTTTGTGTGGTTTACAGATGGAAGTTCATGGAAATCTGCGAAGGGCAATTTGAGAGAGACATTCGAAGTGTTGGATACTATGTATAGTATTGATGATATGGAGAGTGGGATTATGGAAAAGGTATTTTGTTAAAAAGGAGAAACAAAAGATGGCATTTGATGTTATGGACATTGATTTAACTCAATTGTTTAAAAATGATGATACATATACAATCCCACGATATCAGCGTAATTATGTATGGAATCATACTAATTGGTTGCAATTGATTGGAGATATTGATTTTTGTGCTGAGACTACACCTGGTTGGAGTCATTTTGTGGGGAGTATGGTCTTTGAAAGAAAGAAAAAAAGCGGTGGTAATGTTAATGTAATAGATGGACAGCAAAGATTGGTGACTTTTCAATTAGTCATCTTTTCCTTGATTTATACATATAAAAAATACTTGAATAGTGTGGCAAAAAATGAGGATTATGTAAAGACTATAGATATTAATATTACATATTTGAAAGATTTAATAACTAATAAAGTTTTGGGCGAATCACAGAGTGTTAAATTAAATATTAACAACACAAGTTTTAAAAAAATTAATCAACAGCTATAAATGTTAATATAAAAATGCACAAAAATTATCAAATAAAAATGCTCAATTAAAAGCTGTATAATACAGGTAACACTTTCCGGAGGTGATACTTGTGTTAATAAATATAAAAACACCGGTAAGTCTGCAAATTGATAAG
>JAFZEI010000038.1 GCA_017560765.1 Clostridia bacterium
ATCAAACGCATCTGAATATCTGTTTAATACATCAGCTAATTCATCAAGATTTCCTGCTGCTTTAATTTCTACTTTGTATGCTTGGAAAACTTTACAATAGCTTTCGTAATTGTCGCCCAAGTATTCTTCGGGTTCGCACGGTTTTTCCGTTTTTGGGTAAAAATATTGCTTTGCTTCTTGCAAGTTATCAAATGATATTTCTCTGTCAAATTTATTTCTTAATTCCATTTTTATCAATCCTTTCCGTAACTTACATATCTAATCCAAGAGCTGCAAAAAACTCTTTCTCTGAATCAAATGTTTTAAAGCTAAAATGAACGTCTGCTACTTCTGCAGGGGAAATATCTTCCGGCTGCCAAAGTTTCCCTGCGTACTCTCTCTCTTGTTCATCGGTCAAATCTTTTGTTCCACCACAGCCGTCATCGGCTGCTACAAGGATTGTACCGGCGTATATTTCACCGTTTATTCTTCGGTTGCCTTGCATTCCGTTAAGTCTTGCTTCACCATTTTCTATAACAAAAGCATTGTCATTAAATGGATATGTACACTCTATATATCCGTCTACCATTCCTTGAAGTGCTTCTAATGAATCATAAACATACGCATCATAAGGATTGTCACCGGGCGGTACAATAAGCATTCTGTTACTGTCGGTATGATTTAATGAAGCCTCAGCTAAAGGCTGTGAGTTTTTTGTCCAAGCTCTGTTTGGTTGGTCGTTATCCAACTTTGCTATTTTTTCTTTAGCACTTGCACCATACGGAACATCAACTGTCTTTGTTCCTGTTTTAAATGTGGTCTTTTCTTTTTCCGCTTCCGGTAGATTGTTCCACGTCTCGTTCATTAACTGTATTGCTTCGTGTTTATCAAAAGAAGCGGCAATAAATTCAACATTCTCGGTGTTATTAAATTTTTCGACTATATAAACACTTTCTTCAACTATGGGCGGTTCTGTGTTTTGATTTGTTTTATCTTCAATTACAAATCCCTGTTCTCTCATATCTTCATAGTCTTCAAATCCATATTGAGCAGCTACTATATTTCGATAATCTTCAACAGGAATATCTCCTACATTAGTGCTTACAGTCTCTGTAGGTTCAGCTTCATTAATTGAGTTGTCTGAAATGTTATTTTGTTCTTGCATTATTTCCTCAAGGGTAAGTTTTCTAAAATCGTCCTCTGTTGGTTCTAATACAAGGGTTCTACCATTATCCCATTGCATATGTATTTGCCCTGCATCATCAACAGTAACAACTGTTCCTCTTGTTCCCGGTTCAACCGGAGCTAAAGGGTCATTCATTAACTCAAGTTCAATTCGTGTTCCTTTTGGGTATTCCTCTTTAAGACGTCTTATAAAAGCTCTTGGCATAATATCATTCCTTTCCGTATTTCTTTACTTTTTCAACTTCCTGTTCCCAATCAGCGTTTTTATTTTCTTTAAGAAACGCCCATTTGATTTTTAAAATTTCTTGTTCCCAATCCTCAATATCAGTTTTTAAAAAACCAATTTCTTCCTCATCATAAATCTTTGGGTTAGTTTTATATTCTTCTAAATCAGCATTACCGTCTTCTATATTTTCTAATACATCTAAAAAATCGCAATGCACATCATAACCCATACATAAAAGCCAATTTAAAAGTTCTGATTTTACGACACTCATTTTTTATTCCTCGCTTTCATTAAATCTTATTACTCTGTAATACATCTTTTCTTCGTCTTGAATCAGATGTACTATACAATCTTCATTAGGATAAATTTCTTCTATCCAACTGTTTATCTGTTCTTGTGCTTCATCAGAGCTTGACACAAGCTCTGAATCAAAATTAACCGTATATAGCGTATACGGTTTACTTCTTATATCGGGATATATTTTTGATAGCAGCATTTTAAAACTATTTGATAGCTTTTCGCTGTCTGATAATTGAATTGTCATTGTTTTTTCTCCATACTTTTAATGTAGTTATTACATATCCTTTTCAAATCTTCCTCTTTTACAAGGTCTGCAATCTCATACGGAACATCAATCTTTAATGTTACCGTGTGATAATTTTCTTCTTTTGCATCAGAGGGAGAAAATATTTCTAATATGTCGTCAAGTTCAAAATTGCCCGATTCATAAGCAGCTCTTATTTTCTTTGCTTTTGCAAGTGATACTTTGTTTGTTCCCTCAACTTCCATTGCAGCCAACAATTCTTCCTGTGCGTCGGTTGATAGGTACGAAAGTTCAACTGCCGGGGATAGCTTAATATTTTCTATATCCACTTCGTTTAAAAGCTTTGGGATTAAATTGGTAAGACGAATATATCGTTGTACTGTTGCTCTGCTTTCTCCGGCTTCTTCCGCTATCAACTCATCAGTCCTTAAATTTGTCTCAACTTGAGACGAATTATTTTTGTTCGGTCTACCGGCTTGCCGCTTCATTGCTTCCATTTTCATTTTATAAGCAAATGCTTTTTCAGACGGCTTAATATTTTCTCTTTGCTTGTTTGCATCAACCATTGCAATAACAGCTTGCTCGTCTGTCATTTCTTTTATTATGCAAGGTACTTTATTTAGTCCGGCAGTCTTGGCTGCGTGTGTTCTTCTGTGTCCGGAAATTATTTCGTACTTGTCATTATCTTTGTATCTAACAACTATCGGTGTAATAACACCGTTTTGTTTGATACTCTCAACAAGCTCTGTCATTTCTTTGTTATCTTCAACACTAAATGGGTGATTCTCAAAAGTTTCAAGCTGTGTAACGTAAAGGTAGTCTATTGCTTCGCCTATGTTAAATAGCTCATCTACCGGTGTTAATTTCATTTTCGGGAGTTTACTCATTTTTTTGCACCCCCTATAAGCTCTGCAAACTGTGTATATGCTTTTGCTACGCTTGAATTTGGTGCGTATTCAATAACGCTTTTGCCTAAAAGTCCTGCTTCTGCAGCTTTTACGCATTGGGGAATTGTGATTGAAAATACGTTGATATATTTTCCGTATTCTTCTTCAATGACTTCTTTCATATTCTTAGCAAGATTAGTTCTGTTTGAATACTGCGTTAAGAGTATGCCTTCGATTTCAAGATTTTTGTTTAAGCTGCGTTTCACTTTCTGTATTGTTTTCATTAATTGTGTAAGACCGATTGCACTTAAGTGATGTGGAAGTGCAGGGATTATAACTTTATCTGCTGCTGCAAGCGCATTGATTGTAAGAATTGACAAGCTCGGCGAGCAGTCTATGATAATAAAATCGTAATTTTCAGATATTCTTTCAAGATACGATTTTAAAAGTCTTTCACGGTTAAAATCCGTAATAAGTTGCATTTCAATATCTGCAAGCTTGATATTTGAGGGGAGTATATCTACACCGGATTTATTATAAATAATGCCGTAATCTGCCGGAAGTTCTTCTTCTGCAGTCTCGGCTAAGAATATCTCTCTTATTGTTTCTTCTTGTTCGTCTGCTTCAATACCGAAACAAGCACTAAGATTCCCTTGTGCATCTAAATCTATTGCTAATACTGAATATTCGTTTTGACTTAATGCTGCAGCTAAATTTACCGCTGTAGTTGTTTTGCCAACGCCGCCTTTTTGATTAGCTATTGCAATTACTTTTGCTCTTTTGGTTTCCATAAAATTCTTTTCCTTTCTTTCCATAACAACAAGTGCTATTCGTTATCTGTTGTAAAAAACAAGGAAAGCCTTTTGGAAATTTCCGCAGTAGGATTACCTGCAAAGAATATATTCAATTTTCAAAAAAGGGGGAGAAAAAAGATAATATCGTTTAAAAGTGGCTTTTTTAATATCCTATAAACCTTGAAGATTGTAAAGTTTATTTATACAGAATATTCTTTTGCCTTAATTATTGATTTGGTCTTACGTTAATGATTCTCGTAGGGAACAAAAAAAAACACCGTATTGCTACGATGTTTTCTTCTTGTCCGGTCAACGAGTTAGCTCCTCATTAACGCTTACCTGACTAAATAAAACTTTCTGAAAGAGTATACACACAAACAGAAAGTTTGGCAAATCGGATTTATCCGATTTTGGCGGAAAGAGTGGGATTCGAACCCACGGTAGGCTCACACCTACGCCGGTTTTCAAGACCGGTGCCTTAAACCAACTCGACCATCTTTCCATAAGAATAGTGACATTCGTC